>NZ_JBJDNC010000010.1:0-155217 GCF_044900265.1 Pseudomonas sp. NPDC089406
ATCGGGCCAGGGACGGCCCGTCGGCGCGTACCCCCGGAGCAAGCCCGGAGTGAGGGTACCCCGGAGCGAAGCGCAGGGGCCGGATGAATGGAGCGGGGATTTTTTGGTGACTTTTTGATCCTTCAAAAAGTTACCCGCCGTAAGGGCGGAAAGGTGAATAAGCGTCACTATAAATAATGAATGCACATACAACTTTCAAAACCAACCAACCAACAAACTAACAAACTAAAAAACTAACCACAGCGTCCCCCCAAGATTCAAACCACCCGCAAGCCCCCAATCGCCAGCTAGCCAACGCCCCACACCCCCATACCCCCAACAAATACCAATAAAAGCAATTCTCATTTGTGCCACCGTGCCGCCTCGTCATCGTCCGCCCGCCAGGCCCCCCACCATGTCCAGCTCAGATCTCAAGGCCCTCTACCTGGCCCACCGCGAGGAAATCCAGGCCTACCTGGACCGCCACCTGCGTTGCAAGGAAACCGCCGCCGACCTGACCCAGGACACCTTCATCCGCCTAGGCGAACAACTCGGCCGCAGCCGCATCGAGAACGTACGCGCCTATCTGTTCTCCAGCGCCCGCAACCTGTTCATCGACCACACCCGCCGCCAGCAACACCGCAAGAGCGAACCGCTGGACAGCGAAGAGGCCGCCGCCGCCGCCCAACCCAGCGTCACCCTCGAGCAGGCCGCCATCGCCAACCAGCAACTGGCCGCGCTCAACCAAGTGATCCAGAATATGCCCGCCCCCTGCCGCGAGGTGTTCCTGATGGTGCGCGTCGAAGGCATGACCTACGTCGATATCGGCGAGCGCCTGGGCATTTCGCCCAAGACCGCCTACAGCCGCATGGTCAAGGCCCTGGAGCTGCTGAAAAAAGGCATGCCCCGGTGAACCGCCCGCACAGCCCAGAGCCCATGAACAGCCAACCGCCCCTGCTCGACACCGCCGCAGGCGATGACATCGGCCACCAGGCCAACGCCTGGTTCGCCCTGCTGCACGGTGGCGCGCCCAGCGCGCAGCAACGTGACGCCTGGGCGGCCTGGATGGCGGCCGATACGCGCCACGCCGAGGCCTACGCCGAGCTTGAGCAGTTGTGGGCACTGTCTGCATTGCTCAAACCACAGCCCGTTACCGCAGCACCGGCAACGCCGCAGCTGTCGCGCCGACGCTTCGTCGGCATGGGCCTGGCGGCCAGCGTCGCGGCGCTGGCCGCCGGCACCGGTACCCTGTGGCTCAAGGGCGTGGACGCACCCTTCGCCGACCTGCGCACCGCCGTGGGCGAGCGCCGGGTGGTGCAACTGCCCGACGGCTCCACGCTGGAAATGGCCGGACACACGGCACTGAACCTGGACTTCAGCGCCACCCGCCGCGCCGTCGAACTGCTGCACGGCCAGGCCTACTTCAACGTGCGCCCAAGCCCTGCCGGCGACTTCAGCATCACCACCCAGGCCGGGCAACTGCGTACCGCCGAGGCCGAGTTCTGCCTTGCGTGCGAACACGCCGAGGCGCAGCTGGCGGTCAGCCGCAAGCAGGTGCAGGTACTGACGGCCAGCCAGCAGACCGAGCTGGGCGAAGGCCTGGCGCTGCGCTTCAGCAAGGCAGCCACCGGCGACATTCAGCGCGCCGAGCTTGAACAGGCGCTGGCCTGGCGCAGCGGCCGCCTGGTGTTCTTCAACGAACCGCTGGCAACGGTGGTGGGCGAGCTGCAACGCTGGCGCCAGGGGCGGATTTTCATCATGGACAAGCAACTGGCCGCGCGCCGGGTCAGCCTGATCCTCAACCTGGAACACCCCGAACAGATGCTCGACGTGCTGTCCCGCGCCCTGGCCGTGCGCACCACGCGCTACACCGAGCTGGTCACCCTGCTCTACCCCGCCTGAATTTTTTTACATCGCCATCAGACATTTCCACACCCCATGCGTCTTCAAGCGGACTGAGAGTTATTCGCATATCTGCATTTGCATGGGGCTCGCCTGAATGGCTACACGACACACGCCGTACACCACCCTTCACCCACGCTGGCAGCGCAACGCCTTGAGCGCCGCGCTGGCCTGCACGCTGCTGGTGGGCATGCTGCCTGCGCAGGCGGCGCCGGCCCAGGCAGCCAGTACGCACAGGCTGGCGCTGAACATTCCAGCGCAACCCCTGCGCCAGGCACTGCTGGTGTTCAGCCAGCAGTCCGGGCAGAACGTACTGCTGGACGGCAATGTCGATGCCAGCCTGCGCAGCACTGCGGTGGTCGGCAGCTATTCGCCGGACGAGGCCCTGGCGCGGCTCCTGCAAGGCAGCGGCTACCGCTTCGCCCGCACCGATGCGGTGACCCTGTACCTGGTACCGGTCGATACCGGCACCGGCAGCGAGGTGACCCTGGCCCCGACGCAAATCCAGTACCAGCTCGGCGACGCCGAGGCCTTGAGCCGTGGCTACCAGGGCAGGCCGGCCGCCAGCACCACGCGCCTGGGCCTGAGCCCGCAGGAGACCCCGCAGGCGGTGTCCACCGTCACCCGCGCGCAGATCGACGACTTCAAGCTCAACAGCGTCAAGGACGCCCTGCGCAACGCCCCCACAGTGACCGTGGAGCAGTTCGAGACCGACCGTACCGCGTTCACTTCGCGCGGTTTTACCATCGACAACTTCGAGTTCGACGGCATGGGCATGCCGTTCTCTTCTGGCGTGTTGCTGGGCGACCAGGATCTGGCCGAGTTCGAGCAGATCGATGTGCTGCACGGCGCCAACGGCCTGATGAGCGGCGCGGGCAACCCGTCGGCCACCGTCAACTTCGTGCGCAAGCGGCCCACCAAAACGTTCCAGGCGCAGGTCAACACCAGCGTCGGCTCGTGGGACAACCGCCGGGTGGACTTCGATGTCAGCGGCCCGCTGACCGACAGCGGCAAGGTGCGCGGGCGCTTCATCTACGCCCACGACAAGGGCAACTCCTACCTGGACCGCTACAGCCACGAAATCAATGTCACCGCCGGCCTGCTGGCCTTCGACCTGAGCGACGCCGACACCCTCACGGTGGGCTTCTCGGAGCAGAAAAGCGACTCCAACGGCAGCACCTGGGGCGCCTTGCCGATGGCCGACTTCGCCGGCAACCCGATCCACTACAGCAGCCGCAGCGCCAGCGTCGGCCAGCCCTGGACCTACTGGAACATCCACACCCAGCGTGCTTTCGCAGAACTAGCCCACGACTTCGGCGACGGTTGGCACGGCAAGCTCACCGTCACCGGCACCAACCAGCATCAGGACACCCAGATGCTGTACGCCATCCCCTTCACCGCCGACGACGCCTTCGCCTACATCAACCGCACCACCAGCACCGAGCACCAGCTCACCGGCGAGGCGCAGTTGTCCGGCCCGTTTGCCCTGTTCGGCCGCGAGCATGAACTGACCCTGGGCGCCAACTACGGCCGCAGCCGGCATGACGAGCGCGGCCATTACGCCAGCGCTAGCGGCAACCAGCTCGTCAACCTTGAAGACGCCCTGGCCGGCAACGTACCGCTGCCGGCACTGACCTACACCGATGAGCTCAACACCCAGCACTTCACCGACCGACAGAAAAGCGTCTACGCCGGGGCGCGCTTCAGCCTGAGCGACGACCTGCACTGGATCGCCGGCGCACGCATGCTCAGCGCCGACGGCGAAGGCATGGGCTACGGCTCGGCTCACGACACCCGGGTGCACGGCAAGGTCACGCCCTACACCGGGCTGGTCTATGACCTGACCGAGCAGTGGAGCCTGTACGCCAGCTGGACCGAGATCTTCAAGCCGCAGTACCTGCGTAGCAGTGCGGGCGGGGTGATCGAGCCGCTGGAAGGCACCAGCAGCGAGGTGGGTATCAAGGGCAGCCTGCTCGACGAGCGCCTGAACGTCAGCGCTGCGCTGTTCAAGACCGAGCAGCAGAACGTGGCGGTGACCACCGGCCAGATCATCAACGGCCAGTACGCCTACCGCGGCGAAGACAACGACAGCCATGGCATCGAGCTTGAGGCCTCCGGCGAAGCGCTGCCGGGCCTGGACCTGGCGGCCGGCTACACCTACGTGCATATCGAGGACCACAACGGCGACAAAACCCGCCGCTACGTGCCCAGCCATACCCTGCGCGGCAGCCTGACCTACCGCCTGCCGGCGGCGCCCCAGGCCAAGGTCGGCACCCGGGTGCAGTGGCAGAGCGCAACCGAGGCCGACGGCAACCACCGGGTGCGCCAGGAGGCCTATGCGCTGGTGGACCTGATGGGCAGCTACCAGTTCGACCAGCACTGGAGCGCGGCGCTGAACCTGAACAACGTGTTCGACCGCAAGTATCTGTTGTCGCTGTATCAGTCGGCAGGCTCCACCAACTTTGGCGCGCCACGCAACCTGACCGCTTCAGTAACCTGGAAGTATTGAGGCCTGGGCTGAAGGCCCGATCGCGGGGCAAGGAGGTGCAATTAGCACATGTGTGCTATGGCTCGTGCGCGCCTGCCCCGCTACGGTGCCGTGCTGGATTGCCTTCCCCTTCTGCCTACAGGACGTTGCCCATGCCATCACCCACCCGACTGTTATCCGCCGGCCTGCTGCTCGGCCTGCTCTGCAGCCAGGCAAACGCTGAGTCCATCGACGAAATTTTCAGCGCCCAGGACAGCAACGGCGATGGCGCGCTCTCCGTGCAAGAAGCCCGGGCAGCGGCCCCGGCGATCTTCCGCAGCATCGACCGCAATGGCAATGGCAGCCTGGACGTCGACGAAATCGCCGCTCACATAGCCGCCGAGGCCGGCCCGGGCACGGTATTCCCGGCGCAAGTGCTGGCCTCGGTGGCGCAGAAAACCCTGCAATACTGGGACGGTAACGGCGACGGCAAGGTGACCGAACAGGAATACACCGAGGCTGCGGTCGCCTTGCTGCTGATGGCCGACAGCGACGGGGACCGGCTCGTCACCCGTGAAGAGTTGCAGCGCTTTCGCGGTGAAGGGCCCGCGCAGTAGCGTTGCCGCAGACGGCCCCATCGCCGGCAAGCCGGCTCCTACATTGGCTATCGCGAATACCTGTAGGAGCCGGCTTGCCGGCGATGGGGCCAGCCCAAACAACACATCGACAACAACAAAGCGCTGTGCTCACCGCTGCGCCGAATGCCGGCTCCAGTCCAGCAGCAGGCTATACCCCACCGCCAGCAAGGTCGGCCCGATGAACAGCCCGATAAAGCCGAACGCCAGCAACCCGCCGAACACCCCCAGCAGCACGATCACCAGCGGCAGGTTGCCGCCGCGGCTGATCAGGTAGGGCTTGAGCACGTTGTCCACGCCACTGATGACGAAGGTGCCCCAGATACCGAGGAACACCGCCATGCCGTACTCGCCCTTCCATACCAGCCAGCCGGTGGCGGGTATCCAGGCCAGCGGCGGGCCCATGGGGATCAGGCTGAGCATGAAGGTCACCAGGCCCAGCACGATGGCCCCGGGTACCCCAGCAATCAGAAAGCCGATCAGCGCCAGCAAGCCCTGGGCGGCGGCGGTGCCGATCACGCCATTGACCACCCGCTGCACGGTGCCGGCCACCAGCTCCACGTAATACTCCGCGCGCTCGCCCACCAGCCGCTGCAGCAGGCGCTGCACGAACGCCGCCAGGCGTGGGCCGTCGCGGTAGAAGAAGAACACGAACACCAGGCTCAGGGTGAGCTCCAGCACACCGCTACCGATCTGTGCGCTGCGTGCCAGCAGCCAGTTGCCCACCTGGCCCAGGTAAGGCTTGGCTGAGGCCAGCAAGGCCGCGCCCTGCTGGTCGAGGGATTGCCACCAACCGACCAGGCGCTCGCCGATGAAGGGTATGCCCGCCACCCAGGCCGGTGCATCGGGCAGGCCCTCGACCTGAATGTCACGCACAAAGGCGGTGGCATCGCGGATATGGTCGGCCAGGTTGAAACCCAGCCACACCAGCGGCAGTGCCACGATGAGGATCCAGGCGGTGGTCAGCAGGCTGGCAGCAAGGGTCTCGCGCCCGCCCAGTACGCGGGTCAGCAGGCGCATCAACGGCCAGCTGGCGAAGGCCAGGATGGCGCCCCACAGCAACGCCGAGATGAACGGCGCCATCACCCACAGCGCGGCGCCGAGCAGCGCCAGCAGCAGGATCTGCACCAGCAGGCGGTCGGTGTTGGGCATGGGGCGCTCGCTCAACGGATCAGCTCCAGGTGCAGGCCATCGGTAGGTGCATCGCCCACCTCAAGCCGGGCGCTGCGCACGCCGGCCTTGACCAACTGCTCGCGCCAGGCTTCGGCACCCTTGCCGCTGAGGCTGGCGCGCAGGGTGCTGTCGAGGTTGAGGCTGCGGGCCAGCAGCGCGGCCCAGTTGGCCTGGGGTTCGGCAAGGTCCGGGTAGTCGAGCTTGCCGGTGTCGCGCAGCTCGCGCAGCACGGTGGCGGCAGTGGGCAGGATGTCACCCAGCGGGCTTTCGGCGACGAACTCCTCGACATGCAGGTAGGCGCGGCGGTTGCCACGGGTGACGCTGTACAGCGCCACCAGGGTGTCGGCTTCTTCGGCGGAGCGGCGCAGCAGGATGAACGCCTGTTGCTCGTCACCGCCATTGAGGCGGGCATTGGCGAACACGTCGTTGGCCCACAGGCTGGCTTCGCCGCAGTCGCGGCCCTGGCACCAGAACAGCGGGTAACCGCCGTCCTGCTGCAACGTTTCTCGGGCACTGGTGAAGGCTTCGCGGGCGCTGCGCTCTACCGGCAGCTCGTAGGTGACCGAACTGACCTGGCCACGGCTTTCGACCTTGTCTTCGACCCGCAGGCGGCCGCTGATCTTGCGCAGCGGGCCCATGGGGTAGACCCGCTCCTGCTCGACCGCAGGGCGCTGGTCGACCACTTTTGCGTCAACCGGAACGGGCAGGTTGCCGGCCCACAACAACGGGCTGGCGACGGCGAGGCAGGCGGCGATGGCGCCGCGCAACAGCAACGGTGTGCTCATCGGCAGCCCTCGTGGCTGCGGGGTTTGGGTGCATGGATGTCTGGCATGTACATGGTTGTCTCCCTTTCAACCCGCCAAGCCTCGACACTTGCCCGGTGCAAGTCAAGGAAAGCCAAAGAAGCGATTGAAACAGTCTGCAACAAGGCTTGCGCCGTGCTCGTCGTTCAGGTGCAGGTGATGGCCACCCGGCAACAGCACCTGCTGGAAGGGTAGCTGCTCCAGCAGCTGCGTGTGGCGCGCCAGCATGCCGTCGGCGGCCACCACCAGGCAGGCCGGGCATTTCACCCGGCGCACGAAGGCCATGGCCTGGGCCTGGGCCAGGCGCTGCGGCGAGGGCAGCGTCAGGCGGCTGTCGCTGCGCCAGCTGTAGCCACCGGGCACCGGCATAAGGCCGCGCCGGGCCAGCAGCTCGGCAGCCTCGCGGCTGACCGCCACCATGCCCTTCATGCGCGCCTCGACGCCCTCGTCCAGCGAGGTGTAGACAGTCTTGCGTTTGCCATCCAGGCGCAGTTGCGCCTGCAGCGCCATACCCAAACGCTCGGCGGCGTCCTGCTCGGCGCCGGTGGGCGGGATCACGCCGTCGATCAGCGCCAGGTGGCTGACCCGGTCGGGCAAGGCGCCCGCCAGTTGTACCGAAATGATCGCCCCCAGCGAATGCCCCAGCAGGCCGAAGCGCTGCCAGCCCAGCTGCTCGGCTACTCGCAGCACGTCATGGGCGTAGTCGGCCAGGGCATAGCTGGCACCTGGGGGGCGGTGCTCGGAATATCCATGCCCGGCCAGGTCCAGGGCGACGATGCGCAAGCCCTTCAGTTGCGGTGCCAGCCGGGCGAAGCTGTTGGCATTGTCGAGCCAGCCATGCAAAGCGATCACCGGCAGGCCGTCGGCGGGCCCGAACAGGTGCGCGGCCAGTTCGATATGGCCCAGCGCCAGGCGCACTTCCTCCACTTGCGGGCTCATGCCTGCCCCCAGCGGTCGAACAGGCCCTTGAGCAGGCTGGCGGTATCCAGCGGGCGCTCCAGCGGGAACATGTGCCCGCCCGGCAGGCTGTGGTACTCCCCCTGGGCCATGCCGCGCACGCCAAGGGCATGGTGACGGCGGATCACCCGGCTTTGGGTGCCGCGCACCACCGCCAGCGGCACCTGCATCTGCCGCGGCGGCAAGGGGCTGGCGTGCGGGATGCTGCGGTAGATGCTGATTTCGGTGGCCGGGTCGAAGCGCAGGCGCAGGCCGCCGTCGGCTTCTTCCAACCCATGCTCCAGATACGCTTCCAGGCATTCAGGGTCGAAATGGCGGAACAGGGTCTTGCCGGTGAAGTAGCGCCGGGCGCTGTCCCGGTCGGTGAACACCTCGCGCCGGCCCAGAGTGCGGCCTGCCGGGGTGATGCGGTCGATGAACCCCCAGCGCTTGGCGGCCTGGATCAGCCACTGGTCGGCGCGGGTCAGCACGGGCGAGTCGAGCATCACCACCCCGCGGTAGTACTGCGGGCAGCGCAGCGCCGCATGCAGGTGCAGCACACCGCCCAGCGAGTGCCCGACGCCCCACACCGGCGCCTGCTGCTGCGCAAGGTGATGCAACAGCTCGTCCACCAGGTTCTGCCAGTTGTCGTTCACCGGAAAGCGCGGGTCATGGGCATGCTGCGCCAGGTGCTGCACGGCGTAGTCCGGCGCCAGGGCGCTGAACAACTTGCCGTAGGTGGCCGAGGGGAAGCCGTTGGCGTGGGCGAAGAAGATCTGCTGCGACATGGCCGCCTGCTCTGCTCGGAGGAGTGATGGCCCATTGTCGGCAAGGCAAGGAGTGGCGGCAACGTTCGGAAAGGTCATCGCCGATGGCGATCAGGTCAATCAGAACTTTCCGAAGCTGTCCATGGAACGTCGCAGGCAGGCCTGGACATAGGCCAGCTGATGCTCCAACGCCTCGCGGGCCAGGCGCTGGTCCTGGTACTCCAACTGCAGCCGGCGCAGGGCCAGGCAGCTGGTTTGCAGCAGCTGCGCCATGCGCTGGCTGGCGTCCTGCAGGCGGCGCAGCTCCTCTTCACCGTCGAACGAGGCCCCGCTTGCGGTGCCCTGGTGCCCACGCACCGATGCCATCAACTGGTACATCTTGGCATCGGCACTGTCACGCAGCAGGCTGTATTCGGCAAAATCCAGTAGTTGATCGTCCTGAACCTTCTCCAGTGTGGGTTGCAGGTCAACCGAACACACCAGCTCCATCCATCGCCCGCTCATGCCTGTCTCCCCAAACGCCAGCGTTATCACTTGCTGGTGATAACGCTAGCAAGCCGGGTGAGCGGGCAACAACTGGCAAAAATATCAGTTGCCGGGGTTATTCCGAATGGTGAAGGGCGCGCAGGGTCATGAGCCCCGCCAG
The DNA here is from genome assembly GCF_044900265.1 of Pseudomonas sp. NPDC089406. NCBI lineage: Bacteria > Pseudomonadati > Pseudomonadota > Gammaproteobacteria > Pseudomonadales > Pseudomonadaceae > Pseudomonas > Pseudomonas sp. NPDC089406. Next base: position 9,309 of record NZ_JBJDNC010000010.1, read on the forward strand.
GGGCCACTCGCCCTCGAGTTGTGCCAGGCTGGCCGTGCTCATGGGCGCCGGTTGCTGGCGGTGGCCATGCTCCAGCAGGCTGACCAGCGAGCCCACCAAGGGCTGGTGACTGACCAGCAGTACCTGTTCGAGCCCCAACCGCTCAAGCTCGGCGAGCACCTGCTGCGGGTCGCTTTCCGGGGTCAACCAGGGCACCGTGCGCACCGGCTGCGCAAAGCCCAGGGCATCGTGCACCAGGGCAGCCGTTTGCTGGGCACGCACATAGGGGCTGGCGATGATCGCCTGCAACGGCTGGCCGAGCAGGTGCGCGGCGCTGAACAGCACCTGTTCGCGGCCATGCTCGGTCAGGCGCCTTTCGGCGTCGGTGTTGGCTCGTGGTTGGGCTTCTCCGTGGCGCAGCACCCACAGCTTCACAGCTTGGGCTCCTCGTCGCGCACCGGGTGCGGCGCCGGCGGCACGCTGTGGGGGGCCTCGCCTTCGGGGGCACGCGGGGCCGGCCAGTCGGCGAACGGCCAGGGCTTCTGCTCGCTGTGGAAGCTGCCGAAACGGCCGATCTGCGCCAGGTACTGGCTGAGGCTGTCGCCGAAGTTCATCAGGCCGAGGCTGGGCGCGCCGTAGATCAGGCGGTAGACCAGCTGCACCAGCACCAGGCCTGCGAGCAGCAGTTCGGCGAGCTGCCACACCACCAGGAACACCAGCATCCACAGCACCCGCAGGATGATCGACACGCGCTGGGCGCTTTGCGGCGTTTCGTTCATGTGTCGCTCCTTCGTTCAGTTGAAACCGCTGGTGGAAATGAAATCGACGTCGGTCTTGGGCTCGGCGCGCATCAGGTGCTCGATCACCTGGGCCAGGGTGCGGCCTTCGAACAGGATGGCATGCAGGCCGGCCACCAGCGGCATGTACACGCCTACCTCTTGCGACTTGGCCTTGAGCACCTTGAGCGTGTTGACCCCTTCGGCCACCTCGCCCAGGCGGTTGACGGCCTCGTCCAAGGTCAGGCCCTGGCCCAGGGCGTGGCCCACCTGGTAGTTACGGCTCTTGGGCGAGGAGCAGGTGACGATCAGGTCGCCGACCCCGGCCAACCCAAGGAAAGTCATGGGGTTGGCACCCTGGCTCACGGCAAAGCGGGTCATCTCGGCCAGCGCGCGGGTAATCAGCATGCTTTTGGTGTTCTCGCCCATGCCCAGGGCCACGGCCATGCCGGAAATGATCGCGTAGACGTTCTTCAGCGCGCCGCCCAGCTCGACGCCAAAGCGGTCGGCGCTGGCGTAGACGCGGAAGGTGCGCCCGTGCAGCACCGCCTGCACCCGCTGGCACAGCGCTTCGTCTTCACTGGCCACTACCGTGGCGGTGAGGGCGTGCTCAGCGATCTCGCGGGCCAGGTTGGGGCCGGAGAGCACACCGATACGGGCCTTGGGCGCGATCTCTTCGAGAATCTGGCTCATCAGCTTGAAGCTGTGCGCCTCGATCCCCTTGGTCAGGCTTACCAGGCACTTGCCGCCGAGCAGCTCGGCATGGGGCGCCAGCACACTGCGCAGGGCGCTGGAGGGCAAGGCCACGAAGACCAGCTCGCTACCTTGCAGCACCGGCAGCAGGTCGCTCACCGGCTCGACGCCGTCGTGCAGGCGGATGCCCTTGAGGTAGCGCGGATTCTCACGGTTGCTGCGCATCGCCTCGGCCTGGGCCGGGTCGCGCATCCACTGGCGCACGGGGTGGCCGTTTTCTGCCAGCAGGTTCGCCACGGCGGTGCCGAAGCTACCGCCTCCAAGAACTGCAACAGGGTGCTGTTCAGTCATATCCAATCCGTTAACCAGTAAAAGTAAGTGGCGACCGGCGCATTATAAGGGCAAGCCGCAAGCCTCAAGCTACAAGTGGCAAGAAAAGCGGCAGGTCCACCGAGGCGCTTGCAGCATATAGCTTGCAACTTGAATGCTCGGTTAACATGCCTGATTCATTTCTGAAACAAGGTCGTACCGTGTTCCCTGGCACGCCCCCCTACCCTCGCCTGCTCCTGCTGACTGCCTTGCTCGGCGGGCCGGCCGTTGCCGACGACCTGTTCATCGACAACCAGGACCTGCCTCAGGTTCTGACCGCCACCCGCCTGAAACAATCCCCGGCCGCCGTGCCGGGCAGCATGACCGTGCTCGACAGCGAGCTGATCCGCGCCAGCGGCGCCCGTGACATACCTGAACTGCTACGCCTGGTGCCGGGCATGATGATCGGCTACGGCGCCGGCAACCAGCCCACGGTCAACTACCACGGCAGCAACGTCAACGACGCCCGGCGCATGCAGGTGCTGATCGACGGCCGCTCGGTGTACCGCGCAGGCCTGGCCACGGTGGACTGGAGCGATATCCCGGTGGCGCTTGAAGACATCGAGCGCATCGAAGTGTTCCGCGGCCCCAACACGGTCAGCTATGGCGCCAACGCGCTGATGGCGGTGGTCAACATCCTCACCCGCAACCCGGCCGACAGCCACGGCACCCGGCTGAAGCTGACCCGCGGCCAGGACGGCATCAACGACTACTACGTAAGCCACGGCCTGGGATGGGATGGCGGCGACCTGCGCCTGTCGGTGTCGGGCCAGCAGGACGATGGCTTCGACGAAGACCAGTTCGGCCATGACTACCGCGACAGCCGCAGGCTCAACCGCATCAACCTAAACGCCATTCATTACCTGGCACCAGACCAGACTCTTGAATGGCAACTGGCAGCCAAGGAAGGCAGCAACCAGCGCCCGTACACCTATCAGCCGGTGTTCGGCAACTACCGCGCCGGCAACGATGCCGACGTCAATGCCAAGGATTACGCAGGCTCGGTGCGCTGGAACATCGACTTCAACCCCGACCACAGCCTGTATGTGCAGGGTTCGGCGCAGCATTTCGACCGCCAGCAGGTGTGGCGGGCCTGTGATGCCGCCATTGCCTTCAGCCCCGAGCTGACGCGGCTGTGGCAGCTCAACTCGAACTATGCCGAGCAAGTGGCCCGCAGCCTGTTCACCGGCAGCCCGCCAACCAGTAGCGACCCGGCGCTGAACGCCCTGCGCCAGGAAGTGCTGAACCAGTGGAATGCCGGCGGCAATAACACCATCTGCGGCGACGTCGATCAGAGCACCCGCGAAACCCGCTACGACCTGGAAGTGCAGGACACCCTGAGCCTGACCGACAGCCTGCGCCTGGTCAGCGGCATGAACTACCGCTACGACAAGGCCGACTCGCAGACCTACTTCAACGGCACCCTCGACGACCAGACCTGGCGCCTGTTCGGCCAGCTCGAATGGCGCGCCGACGAGCACTGGATCGTCCAGGGCGGCGCCATGTACGAAAAATCCCAGCTGTCGGGCAATTCGCTGACCCCGCGGGTGGCGGTGAACTACCTGATCACCCCGCGCCACGGCCTGCGCGCGGTGTATTCCGAGGCCATCCGCTCGCCGGACATGTTCGAGAACAACGTCAACTGGAGCTACACGGTAAAAAACCTCTCGCCCAACCTGTACGGCCGGCAGAACGCTGAATACTTCGTCAAGACCCGCGGCCCGGGCGACCTCGACCAGGAACGCATGCGCTCGCGCGAACTGGGTTACAACGGCTACTTCAGCGACATCGACCTGAGCGTGGACGTGAAGCTGTTCTACGACGAGATCACCGGCATGATCAGCGAGCCGTTGAAGAACAACCAGTACATCGCCAGCAACGCCAACAAGTCGCGTTTCAGCGGTAGCGAGGCGCAGTTCGACTGGCGCATGAGCCGCCGTGACCGCCTGCGCCTGACCTACGCCTATGTCGACGCCTGGGCCAGCAACCCGGCCGACAGCCGCCTGACCGCCCGCAACAGCGGCTCGGCCGGCTGGCTGCGCGAATGGGGCGATGGCTGGTCGAGTGCGCTCTTCTATTACGGTGACGACGCGCTCAACGAGTACCGCTACGAGCGCATCGACCTGCGCCTGGCCAAGCGCTTCAAGGTGCAGGGCAGTAACCTGGAGCTGGCCGCCCTGTGGCAGCAGCGCCTGGACGACGAACCCACCACCCTGGTGCAGAACCGCTACGACAGTCGCCATCGCCTGAGCGTCAGTGCGGAGCTGGAGTTCTGATGAGCGTACTGCTGCGCTTGCTGCTGCTGTGCCTGCTACCACTGGGGTCGCTGTCTGCCAGCGAAATCCTGCTGGTGGGCGCCGAGGAGCAGCCTGGCATCCGCAGCTTCGTCAACGCCCTGGAGCAGCGCCGCCCCCACGACAAGGTGGCGTTTCGCGAGGTGGCGCAACTGCCCAGGCCTGGCCAATTGAAAGCCGATACCCGGCTGATACTGCTCGACGCACCGGCGCTGGACTGGCGCCTGACTGAAGCCGCAGGCCCACCGGCGCTGGCCCTGCGGGTCAGCCGGGTACAGGCCGAGCAGCGCCTGGGAAAGTCACGCCCGACGTTCCTCAGCCTGCTGTGGAGCGACCCGCCACTGGCGCGGCAACTGCGCCTGGCCCGCTACCTGTTGCCGCAGGCCCGGCGCATTGGTGTGCTGTACGCTGAACAAAGCCGTTTTTTACTCGATGAATTACGCCAGGCCGCCGAGCCACTGGGGCTGGAGATCGTCGCCCAGGACTGGCCCGACCTTCGCGACAGCCGCCCGCTGCAGCACCTGTTGGCCAACAGTGACGTGCTGCTGGGGCTCGACGACCCCGAGCTGTACAACTCCAAATCGGCCAAGAACGTGCTGCTGAGCAGCTACGGCCGGCAGATGGCACTGATCGGCCCCAACGCAGGGTTCGTTCGGGCCGGCGCCCTGGCCAGTACCTACAGCGACCAGGACGACTGGCTGGCCGTGCTCGAGCAGTTGCTCGACCAGCCGCCGGCGCGCTGGCCGCGCAGCCTTTACCCCGCGCGCTTCGGCGTCAGCGGCAACCAGCAGGTCGCCCGCGCCCTGGGCCTCGAAGCCATCGAGCCCAGCGCCGCCGCCAAGGCCGTGGCCGCAGGAGAACCCACCCCATGAGCAAACGCCTGAGCTGGGATATCCATACCCGCACCCAGATCATCAGCCTGGGCCCCGCCCTGCTGCTCACCTTGCTGTTGATCAGCTTCTTCACCTTCGTGCGTATTCAGGACTTGCGCCAGGAGCTCAACCACACCGGGCAACTGATCGCCAATCAGCTGGCGCCGGCCTCCGAATACGGCGTGATCTCAGGCAACAACGAAGTGCTCGACAGCCTGATGCGCGCCACCTTGAGCATCCCCCACGTGCGCTTTCTCGAAGTGCAGGACAGCCGTAATCACATCCTGGTGTACGTCGAGCAGCCCGACGAAAGCCAAAACCGCGCCCAGCGCGTGGAGGTGTTCCAGGCACCGATCCGCCTGCAGCAGATTCGCCTGGACAACGACTTTCTGCAGGGCAAGCCGCAGTTGCCGAGCATCGGTGACGACTATCTCGGGCGGGTGATCGTCGGCATGTCGGACGACGCCTTCAGCCAGCGCCAGCAGGAAATCGTCATCAAGGCCGGCATCCTGGCACTGTTCGCCCTGCTGTTCACCTTCCTGCTGGCGCGGCGCCTGGCCATGAGCCTGTCCAAGCCCATCAGCGACATGGGCCATGCGGTCAAGGCCATCCAGCAGGGCGACTTCAACGCGCCACTGCCGGTGGTCGACGACAGCGAACTGGGCCACCTGGCCAGGCACATCAACAACCTGGCCAGCGCCCTGGACCACGCCGCCCACGAACAGCAACAGGCCATGGGCCAACTGATCCAGGCCCGCGAGGAAGCCGAGCAGGCCAACCGCGCCAAGTCCGACTTCCTGGCGATGATGAGCCATGAGCTGCGCACGCCCATGAACGGCGTGCTGGGCATGCTGCAACTGCTCGAGACCACCCGTTTGACCGGCGAGCAGGCCGAGTACACCGCCGTGGCCAGCGAGTCCACCGGGCACCTGCTGAAAGTGATCAACGACATCCTCGACTTCTCGCGGATCGAGCGCACCACGCTTGAGCTGGAACACATCGACTTCAACCTCGCCGAGCTGATCACCAGTTGCGTGCAGTCGTTCCAGCATACCGCCCAGCAACGCGGCCTCACGCTACGCCTGCAACTGCCGCAGGCCCCGGCGGCGCAGCAGGTGATCGGCGACCCGACGCGCATCCGGCAGATTTTGCTCAACCTGGTGGGCAATGCGCTGAAGTTCACCGAGCGCGGCGAGGTGGCGGTGGAGGCACGCTGGCAATTGCTCGACCGCCAGCTGCTGTGGTTCACCTGTGCGGTGCGTGACACCGGCATCGGCATCGACAGCAACCGCCTGGAAATGATGTTCGTGGCCTTCCAGCAGGCCGACAGCTCGATTTCGCGCCGTTACGGCGGCACTGGCCTGGGCCTGTCGATCGCCCGCACCCTGGCCGAGCGCATGGGTGGCCAGTTGCGCGCCGAAAGCCGCGAAGGGCTGGGCTCGACCTTCACCCTGGAAATGCCCCTGGCGCTGTCGAACAGCCCGGCGGCACTGCCGCCAGGCGCGGCCACGGCAGAGCTGCCTGGCCACGATGGCGAGCGGATCCTGCTGGTGGAAGACAACCCGGTCAACCAGAGCGTGATCGAGGCCATGCTGCGCAGCCTGGGCTTCGAGGTCGGCCTGGCCATGGACGGCGCCCAGGCGGTCGAGCTGGTCGGCCAGCAGCCGTTTGCCGCGGTGCTGATGGATTGCCGCCTGCCGCTGATGGACGGTTACGAGGCCACCCGGCGCATTCGTCTGTTGCCGCAAGGCGCCGGGCTGCCGATCATCGCCCTGACCGCCAATGTGCTGGAGGGCGACCGTGAACGCTGCCTGGCCGCCGGCATGGACGATTACCTGAGCAAACCATTCAAACGCACCGACCTGCAGCGCACTTTGGGCCACTGGTTACCCGGTCGGACAGCCGCGACTGGCGATAAATGCTAAAGTGCGGCAGTCTTAAAGACTGGACAGGACCGACGCCGGCCCTGAAAATAACATTTCAGTGCACACCTGTACTTCATTTGCCAGGTGCGCTGTGACTTTCACCACAACGCAATAGTCTACCTGTAGGCTGCCGCCCCGGATGCAAAGCGTTTCGGGCCGGCCGGGAAGATTCATCCCCTGCCACAGGGGGTTATTGAGGAGCTCGCATGACCAAACAAAACGCCTTTACCCGGGAAGACCTGCTGCGCTGCAGTCGCGGTGAGCTGTTCGGCCCAGGTAATGCGCAACTGCCCGCCCCGAACATGCTGATGGTCGATCGCATCGCCCACATCAGCGAAGAAGGCGGCAAGTACGGCAAAGGTGAATTGGTCGCCGAGCTGGATATCAATCCGGACCTGTGGTTCTTCGCCTGCCACTTCGAAGGCGACCCGGTAATGCCAGGCTGCCTGGGCCTTGACGCCATGTGGCAGCTGGTCGGCTTCTTCCTCGGCTGGCAGGGTCTGCCAGGCCGCGGCCGCGCCCTGGGTTCGGGCGAAGTGAAATTCTTCGGCCAGGTACTGCCTACCGCCAAGAAAGTCACCTACAACATTCACATCAAGCGCGTCCTGAAGGGCAAGCTGAACATGGCCATCGCCGATGGTTCGGTCAGCGTCGATGGCCGCGAGATCTACACTGCCGAAGGCCTGCGGGTCGGCGTGTTCACCTCCACTGACAATTTCTAAGGGTTATTCGCATGCGCCGCGTCGTTATCACTGGTCTGGGCATCGTATCGTGCCTGGGCAATGACAAAGCTACCGTCACCGAAAACCTGCGCAACAGCCGTCCGGGTATCCGCTACAACCCGGAATACAAGGAAATGGGGCTGCGTAGCCAGGTTTCCGGCTCCATCGACCTCAACCTCGAAGAGCTGATCGACCGCAAGGTCTATCGCTTCGTCGGCCACGCCGCCGCCTACGCGTACCTTGCCATGCAGGACGCGATCAAGGACTCCGGCCTGACCGAAGAGCAGGTTTCCAACCCGCGTACCGGCCTGGTTGCCGGCTCCGGTGGCGCTTCCACGCTGAACCAGATGGAAGCCCTGGACACCCTGCGCGAAAAAGGCGTCAAGCGCGTCGGCCCGTACCGTGTCACCCGCACCATGGGCAGCACCGTTTCGGCGTGCCTGGCCACCCCGTTCAAGATCAAGGGCATCAACTACTCGATCTCGTCGGCCTGCGCCACTTCGGCACACTGCATCGGTACCGCGCTGGAGCAGATCCAGTGGGGCAAGCAGGACATCGTCTTCGCCGGTGGCGGTGAAGAAGAGCACTGGAGCCAGTCGTTCCTGTTCGATGCCATGGGCGCCCTGTCGACCAAGCGCAACGAAACCCCGGAGCTGGCCTCGCGCGCCTACGACGCCGACCGTGATGGTTTCGTCATCGCTGGCGGCGGCGGCATGGTAGTGGTTGAGGAGCTGGAGCACGCCCTGGCCCGTGGCGCCAAGATCTACGCCGAAATCGTCGGCTACGGCGCGACCTCTGACGGCTACGACATGGTTGCCCCGAGCGGCGAAGGCGCCATCCGCTGCATGCAGCAGGCGCTGTCCACCGTCGACACCCCGATCGACTACCTGAACACCCACGGTACCTCGACCCCGGTCGGTGACGTTGCGGAAATGAAAGGTGTGCGTGAAGTGTTCGGCACCAACGCGCCGAAGATCAGCTCGACCAAGAGCCTGTCGGGCCACTCGCTGGGCGCCGCCGGTGTGCACGAGGCGATCTACTGCCTGCTGATGATGGAAAACAACTTCATCGCCGGCTCCGCCAACATCGACGAGCTGGACCCAGAGGTCGCCGACCTGCCGGTACTGCGCAAAACCGAAGAAAACGCCAAGATCGACACGGTCATGAGCAACAGCTTCGGCTTTGGCGGCACCAACGCTACCCTGGTGCTCAAGCGCTGGACCGGCAAGTGATTGCCTGATGCGCTGAAGCACAACGCCCCGGCCTAGTCCGGGGCGTTTTTGTTTGTGCCTCAGCCGCGACACAACCCTGTGTAGGAGCGGCCTTGTGTCGCGAAAGGGACGCGCAGCGGCCCCGGAATTTTGACATCATGCAAAATTGTCGGGGCTGCTGCGCAGCCCATCGCGACACAAGGCCGCTTCCCACAGTGACCGTATCTTCAAGGCTACGTTGTACCTGTAGGAGCCGGCTTGCCGGCGATGAGGCCATTATAGGTAGCACAAGACAGTTGCCCCCACAGTGACTGGATACCCTCCCTACACCGAAAACCGCTGCACCAGGGCATTGAGGTCCACCGCCAGCTGCGACAGCGCCTGGCTGGCGGCGCTGGTCTGCTCGGCCCCGGCCGAGGACTGATGCGCCAGGTCACGGATGGTGGTGAGGTTCCGATCCACCTCCCGCGCCACCTGCGCCTGCTCCTCAGAAGCACTGGCAATCACCAGGTTGCGCTCGTTGATCTGCCCGATGGCCTCGGCAATCGCTTCCAGCGCCGCCCCGGCGGCATGCGCCCCACCCAGGGTCGAGCGGGCCTGGGCATCGCTTTGCTGCATACCCTGCACCGCGCGCTCGGCACCGCCCTGGATGGCGACGATCATCTGCTCGATTTCGCGGGTCGAAGTCTGTGTACGGTGGGCCAGCGCCCGCACCTCATCCGCGACCACGGCAAAGCCACGCCCCGCCTCCCCCGCCCGCGCGGCCTCGATGGCGGCGTTGAGCGCCAGCAGGTTGGTCTGCTCGGCAATGGCGCCGATCACATCCAGCACCTTGCTGATATCGTGCACCTGCTGCGCCAGTTGCCCCACTTCCTCGGCATTGCCGGCCACGCCGCTGGCCAGGGCCTCGATGGCGGTCACCGTGGCCTGCACCTGCTCGCGGCCCTGGCGGGCAATACGGTCAGACTCGCTGGACGCCTCGGACGTCGCCACAGCGTTGCGCGCCACCTCTTCCACGGCAGCGGTCATCTGGTTCACTGCGGTGGCTGCCTGTTCGATTTCCAGGCTCTGCTGCTGCAAGCCCCGGGTGGCATCCTCGGTCACCGCGCTGAGCTCTTCGGACGCCGAAGCCAGCTGGCTGGCAGAGTCGGAAATCCGCCCAATGGTCTCGCGCAGGCTCTGCTGCATGCGCTTGAGCGCGGCCAGCAGGCGCGCCGGCTCATCATCGCCCTGCACACTGATCTGCGGCGTGAGGTCGCCGGTGGCCACGGTTTCGGCCACCTGCAGCGACTGCCCCAAGGGCCTGACGATGCTGCGGGTCAGGGCCAGGGCCAGCACCACGGTCAGGGTCAAGGCCACCAGCAGCAGCCCGGCCACCCAGACCCGCGCACCACTGTAGACCGCCTCGGCGGTGGTGGTGGCGAGCCCGGCATGGTGGTTGTTCAGCTCGATCAGCTCGTTGAGCGTGGCAGTCATCTGGTCGGCGATCTGGTTCATCTCGCCATTGACCAGAGTGCCGGCGGCGCCGATGTTGCCCTGGGTGGCCAGTTGCACCACCTGCGACTGCAGGCCCATGTACTGCTGCTCCAGGGCCTGGTAGCGGTCGAACAGGGTGCGCTCCTCGGGCAGCACGATCAACGCATCGTAGTGCGCCTGGGCCTTGCTAAGGCCGGTCTTGATCTCGTCGATACGGGCGGTGTTCTGCTGCTGCGCAGCGCTGTCGGTGTTGACCAGCAGGCGCAGGGTCAGGGCGCGGATACGCAGCGCGTCCTGGGTCATGCGCCCTACCGAGATGACGCTGGGCAGCCAGTTGTCATCGACCTGTTCGGCCTGCTGGCGCATGTCGGTCATCTGTTTCAGCGCCAGGGCGCCCAGCGCCACCACCAGCAAGGCCATGATGCCGAAGCCGAGGCTGGCGCGCGGGGCAATGTTCAAACGTCTGAGGTTCATTGGGGCTCCCTCCCAAAAGTGATCGTTCCTTCGCATAAAGAAGGTATCGGGCGATTGGCAATTTGCGTAAGACGAAAACGCAATATCAAAACGCTACTTCACCGGCTTTGCGGCCTTGGGCAGCACGGCCAGGAAGTTATCCCGCGCCACCTTGCGCGCCACCGCCTCTGGCAAGGCATCGAGAAACGGCTTGAAACCGTGCATCTGCTCGCCGATACCGTCGAAGCGGCCGACCACATCCGAGCCCAGCATGAAGCGCTCGGGGAAGCGCTCGACCAACGCCAGCCATGGCTTGCGCGGCGCGCCTTGCTCGTCCAGCAGGTACGGCTCGAGCACGCTCCAGGACAGGTCGACGTACAGGTTCGGGTAGCTCTCCAGCAGCCGGCTCAGTACCGGCAGCAGAAAGTCCATCTGCGTTTGGTGACGGTGGATCTCCAGGCTGCTGCCGGCATGGGCCCAAATGAAGCGGGTATGCGGGTGGTTGCGCAGCGGCTCTTCGATTTCAGCCAGGTACAGCGGGTTGCGCTCGCGCTTGGAGGTAATGTTCGAGTGCAGCAGTACCGGCAGGTCGCGCTCGGCGGCCAGGTGGTAGATACGGGTCATTGCCTCGTTGTTGGCCCGTGGCGTGTCGCCGCTGGTCAGGGCGGTGAGGTCATCGTGTCGGGTGAACACCTCGCCGATGCCCTGCCACAGCCCCGGGTAGAGTTCGAGCATGCGCTCGATATGGCTGACGGCGTTCTTGTCCACCGGGTTGAAGCCGGTGAGAAACGGGTGGAAACGCCTGCGCTGTTCAGGGGCCAATGGCTGCAGCGCCGCCGCCACGTACAGGTCGGTGGCGCTGTACCAGTAAGCGTCGGCATCGTCACCGGCGTAGTAGCGCGGGCGCTTGGGCTCGTCCTCGTGCCATTTCTTGGCCACCGGAATGCCCGAGATCATCGACTGTTCCACCCCGGCGGCGTCCATGGCGGCGAGCAGCGCCGGCATGCCTTCGCTTTCCTGGAAAAAATCCACGTAATGCAGGTGAGCATCGCTGTAGCGGTACTCACGGGCCTCGGCTGCCAGGGGCAGGTAGCCGCAGAGCAGCAGGCCGGCCAACGCACGGGTTATCATCGGCGCCTCCTTCAGAGTTGAGAAAAGAGTAGACCTGCCAGCGCTCGCGGCAGTTCAGCAGCGGCCTGCGACCCGTTATGCTGAGGGCATTCACCGCCCGGAGCCCCACCCATGAGCAGCCCCCTGGTCATCCGCCCCCGCGCCGAATCGGTCGAGGGCCAGCCGATCCTGCGCCCGTTGCCGTCGGCCCAATGTCGCAGCGTCGGCCCCTTCGTGTTCTTCGACCACATGCTCGAAACCGACTACGCCCCGGGCCACGGCATGGACATCCGCCAGCACCCGCATATCGGCCTGTCGACCCTCACCTACCTGTTCGAGGGCGAAATCCAGCACAAGGACAGCCTGGGCTCGGACCAGCGCGTACAACCCGGCGAAGTCAGCTGGATGACCGCAGGCGCGGGCGTGGCGCATGTCGAGCGTACCCCGGCCGACGTGTTCACCCGCGGCTCGCGCCTGCATGGCCTGCAGGTGTGGCTGGCCTCGCCGCAGGCGCACGAACAAGGCCCGGCCAGCTACAGCCACCACCCGGCGGCCAGCCTGCCGGTGAGCGATAGCCTTGGGGTACGTATTTGCATGATCGCGGGCACAGGCTTTTGCCTGGCGTCACCGGTGCCGGTGCTCTCCCCTACCCTGTATGCCCATGTGCAGATGCAGCCGGCGACCACCCTGAGCGTGCCGAACGAGCATGCCCAGCGTGCGCTGTACCTGCTGGAGGGCGAGTTGATGCTGGATGACCAGCCGGTGCAGCCGTGCAGCCTGGTGGTGCTGCCGGAGGGTGAGCAAGCCGTGCTGTACGCCGAGGACGAGTGCCAGCTGGTGCTGATCGGCGGCGCGCCGCTGGATGGGCCGCGGCGGATGAACTGGAACTTCGTTGCCAGTGACCCGGAGTTGATCGAGCAGGCCCGGGTGAAGTGGGCTGCGGGGGATTGGCCGGTGGTGCCGGGGGAATATTCGCGGATCGAGTTGCCGCGTTGATTCGGGGCCGCTTTGCGGCCCTTCGCGGGTAAACCCGCTCCCACAGGATGATGTGCAGCCTCAAGCCAACACCAACCTGTGGGAGCGGGTTTACCCGCGAAGGGCTGCAAGGCAGCCCCCCTGCGCATCAGCGCTGGAACACTTCCTTGAGCAGGTTGTGCATCGAGCGGAACGCGCGCTCGCAGGTGCGACGGTCGTACTGCATCTTGCCCGGCACGTTGGCGTTAGGGTCGGTGAACGAGTGCACCGCGCCGCCATAGCTCAGCAACTGCCAGTCAACCTTGGCAGCGTCCATTTCTGCTTCGAAGGCCGGCAACTGCTCCTTCGGCACCAACGGGTCGGCAGCGCCGTGCAGCACCAGCACCGAGCCCTTGATGCGCTTGGCGTCTTCGGGGTTGGGGGTGTCCAGGGTGCCGTGGAACGACACCGCAGCGCGCAGGTCAGCGCCGGTACGGGCCAGCTCCAGGGCGCAGCAGCCGCCGAAGCAGAAGCCGAAGGTGGCCACCTTGCCCGGCTCCAGCAGGGCCTTGGACTGGCCCAGCAATTGTGCCAGGGCTTCCTGCATGCGCTTGCGCAGTTCACCGCGGTCGTTCTTCAACGGCATCATCGCCGCCCCGGCTTCATCAGCGTTGGACGGTCGCACCGATTGGCCGTACAGGTCGGCGATCAGTACCACGTAGCCTTGCTCAGCCACTTCCTTGGCGATGCGCTCGGCGCCTTCGCCGATGCCCATCCAGTTCGGCGCCATCACCAGGCCTGGGCGGCCCAGCGCGCCGGGCTCGTAGACCAGGCGGCTTTCGTAGGTCTTGCCGGACAGGTGATAGACCAGCGATTCGACGATGACTTTGCTCATTCAGCTCTCCTGGGGCGTTCACGGTTTGGCAAATTCTAGACGGTGCAATCTCATCGCGGGGCAAGCCCGCTCCCACGGGACGCAACGGGGCACCTAAATGAAAAAAGCCCGCCGAAGCGGGCTTTGTCTGCATCAGGTCAGGCGGACAGCTCGACCAGCAGCTTGTTCAGGCGGCGCACATAGGCTGCCGGGTCTTTCAGGCTGTCACCGGCGGCCAACGCGGCCTGGTCGAACAGGATGTGCGACAGCTCGCCGAAGCGGTCCTCGCTCTGTTCGTGGTCCAGTTTCTCGATCAGCGGGTGGCTTGGGTTGAATTCGAAGATCGGCTTGGAATCCGGCACCTTCTGCCCGCTGGCTTCGAGGATCTGGCGCATCTGCAGGCCCAGGTCCTGCTCGCCGATGGCGAGAATCGCCGGCGAGTCGGTCAGGCGGTGCGACACACGTACCTCGGCGACGCTGTCACCCAGCGCGGCTTTCAGGCGCTCGACCAGGCCCTCTTTGTCTTTGGCGACTTCTTCCTGGGCTTTTTTGTCTTCTTCGGAATCCAGCTTGCCCAGGTCCAGGTCGCCGCGGGCGACGTCGACGAACGACTTGCCGTCGAACTCGCTGAGGTAGCTCATCAGCCACTCGTCGATACGGTCGGTCAGCAGCAGCACTTCGATGCCTTTCTTGCGGAAGACTTCCAGGTGCGGGCTGTTCTTGACCTGCGCGTAGGTTTCGCCGGTGAGGTAGTAGATCTTGTCCTGGCCTTCCTTGGCACGAGCCAGGTAGTCGGCCAGGGCAACGCTTTGCTCGCCGCTGTCGTCGTGGGTGGAGGCAAAGCGCAGCAGGCCGGCGATTTTTTCCTTGTTGGCGAAGTCTTCGGCCGGGCCTTCCTTCAGCACCTGGCCGAAGTTCTTCCAGAAGCCCTTGTACTGCTCAGGCTCGTTCTTGGCCAGCTTCTCCAGCATGTCCAGCACGCGCTTGGTCAGCGCGGTCTTCATCGAGTCGATGATCGGGTCTTTCTGCAGGATCTCGCGGGACACGTTCAGCGACAGGTCGTTGGAATCGACCACGCCCTTGATGAAGCGCAGGTACAGCGGCAGGAACGACTCGGCCTGGTCCATGATGAACACGCGCTGCACGTACAGCTTCAGGCCGCGTGGCGCTTCGCGCTGGTACAGGTCGAACGGCGCGCGGGCCGGTACGTACAGCAGCGAGTTGTATTCGAGCTTGCCTTCGACCTTGTTGTGGCTCCAGGCCAGCGGGTTCTCGAAGTCATGGCCGATGTGCTTGTAGAACTCCTGGTACTCCTCGTCCTTGACCTCGCTGCGCGAACGGGTCCACAGGGCGCTGGCGCGGTTGACGGTTTCCCATTCCTGCGCAGGGGCCTCTTCGCCCTCGGCAGCCTCGGCCTGCTCCTTGGGCAGTTCGATCGGCAGGGCGATGTGGTCGGAGTACTTCTTGACCACGTTGCGCAGGCGCCAGCCATCGGCGAACTCGTCTTCGCCGGCTTTCAGGTGCAGGACGATGCGGGTGCCGCGCTGTGGTTTCTCGACGGTGGAGACTTCGAAATCACCCTCGCCCTTGGACGACCAGTGCACGCCTTCGGCGGCCGGCAGGCCGGCGCGGCGGCTGAACACGTCAACCTTGTCGGCAACGATGAACGCGGAGTAGAAGCCCACGCCGAACTGGCCGATCAGGTGCGAGTCCTTCTTCTGGTCACCAGTGAGGTTCTTCATGAAGTCGGCGGTGCCGGACTTGGCGATGGTGCCCAGGTGGGCGATGACGTCTTCGCGGCTCATGCCGATACCGTTGTCTTCCAGGGTGACGGTATTGGCGGCCTTGTCGAAGCTCAGGCGGATCTTCAGCTCAGCGTCGCCCTCGAGCAGCTCGGGCTTGGCCAGGGCCTCGAAACGCAACTTGTCGGCAGCGTCGGAGGCGTTGGAGATCAGCTCGCGCAGGAAGATCTCCTTGTTCGAATACAGCGAATGGATCATGAGGTGCAGCAGTTGCTTGACCTCGGTCTGGAAGCCCAGGGTTTCCTTTTGAGTCTCCACACTCATCGTCTTCAAACTCCAATCTGTTGGTTGTTGGCGCCTGGCGGCCCGCTGGGCCTGCTTATTGCGGCGGATGACCAACAAATGGGGGCATGCCGGACTATTTCAAGGGCTTTTGCGGTTCGATCTTGAAATGCGCACGGGCGGTGGCGATGGGCGCGTCACGATCCCCCTGCCAGGCGGTGATGGCGACGTTGGTCACCCGCCGGCCCTGGCGCCACAGCTGGCACTGGGCATAGGTGTCGCGAAAATGGCCGGCGCGCAGGTAGTCGATGGAAAAGTCGATGATTTTCGGAATGCTCACGCTCTCGCTGTAGATCAGCAGGTACAGCGCGGCGGACAGCTCCATGAAGCCTGCAATCACCCCGCCGTGGATGGCAGGCAGCAGCGGGTTGCCGATGTTGTTCGGGTTGGCCGGCAGGCGGAACAGCAAGTCATCGCCCTGACGTTCACATTCGATGCCGATCAGCCCGGCATAGGGGATCAGCGCCAGCAGCGGGCCATAGTCACCGCGGGCATGGGCCTGGTTCAGTTGCTCGCGCACGGCTTGCGGGATCATGGGCGCGGCTCCTTGAGGGCATTGCCAAAGCGAATACCGCCCTTGATATCCTGCCCCAGGCGCATGAAGGTGCCCACCACCTGGCAGATAGGCTGCGACGGGTCGCCCTGATAGGCGCTGCCGCGGGTGAAGATCACGTCGCGGGTCACGCGGTAGCACTGGGCGTGGCCGTAGATGGGTTTGTGCGGTTCGGCCGGGTGCATGTAGTCGATGCGCAAATCGAGGGTGGGGCACACTTCGAACTGCGGCAAGGCACACAGCGTGGCCATGCCGCAGGTGGTGTCCATCAGGGTGGTCAACGCCCCGCCATGCACCGCGCCGGTTTGCGGGTTGCCGACGATGGCCGGCGACCATGGCAGCACCAGGGTCATGCCTTCGGCGTCGGCATGCTCAACGCGCATCTGCAATACCTGGCAGTGTTTGAGTGCCGAAAGAAACCGTTCGGCCATGGCCATCAAGGCTGTATCGCTCATGTATTCCTCACTGCATAAAACCGCAAAAAAGTCTATATAAGCCAGGCAGTTATATATCTGTAACTTTTGCGGAACTAATCCGATGGGGGCGTGTTCGAAGGTACAAGTAAAGTTATTCCACCCAGGAGAGACACCCCCATGCGTAAACCTTTTGCTTTTGCTCTGATGCTGGCCGCTACCATGGGCCTGGCCGCTTGCGATAAAGCGAGCGAAGACAAGGCCCAGGACGCACAGCAACACGCCGAGCAAGCCCAGGAAAAGATGGGCGAAGCTCAGGATAAAATGAACGACGCCGCCAAGGAAAACGCCGAAGCCGCCAAAGATCAGGCCGAAGCGCAGCAGAAAGCCGCTGAAGAAGCCGCCCCTGCTACCCCGGCTCCGGAAACCGCCCCGGCCGCGCCAAGCGAACCTGCCAAGCAGTAATTGGTTAGTTACAAAAAAACCCGACTTTGTCGGGTTTTTTTGTGCCTTGCGTTAATGGGTGAAACGCTTCAGTTGAGTGTCGCGGAAGTTTCCTTGCCCACCTCTGCCGAGTGCGGCGTGGGGGTGAATACCATGACTTCCAGCACATGGGAGTGGAACTCCCGGCGATACAGAATGAATACCACACCGACACTCATCGCCATGAATAACCATGGGCTGATAAACCAGCTCAGCATGGCCATGCCAAAGTAGTAAGAACGCAGCCCCAGGTTGAACTGGTTGGCTGCCAGCGACAGCACCCGCGCTGCGCGCAAGGCGAAGGCATTGCGCTCCTGCTCGTTGACCAGACGCTCGCCGATCATCGGCGCCGAGCCCACCAGTACTGCGGCGAAGTTGTACTGACGCATGCACCAGCTGAAGGTGAAGAAGGCGTAGACAAACACCGTCGCCAGGCACAGCAACTTGATTTCCGACATGCCCTGGGAGGCCTGCTGCACCAGTGGCAGGTCGGCCAGCAGCGACAGCGCGCGATCAGAAGCACCCAGCACGGTGAGGATACCGGCAAGGATGATCAGCGTGCTGGAGGCGAAGAACGAGGCATTGCGCTCCAGGTTGCCGATCACGCTGGCGTCGGCGATGCGGTTGTCGCGCAGCAGCATGCGACGCATCCAGTCTTCGCGGTACAGGTGCAGCACGCTGGCCAGGCACGCGGTGTCACGGCCCTTCCAGAGGGCGTAGCGGGTGTAGCCGCCCCAGCAGATGGCGAACCAGCAGGCGGCCAGGAGATTGCCAAGGTTGCTTTGAATGAAGCTCATGCAGGTATCCCGTAAAAGAGAAACAGACCGGCTTTCGACGCCCGGATTCGGCAAAAGGCACGCGATAGCGTCAGTACAAGCAATAAAAAACCCCGCGCCTTCACAGGACACGGGGTTTTCGGTTTCCACCTGCGGCTGGCACCCTGTTGGCTTGTGGCCGGTGCCGCCCTTCAGGCTTCAACCCATCAAGCCAGCACTTCGCGCGGCTTGCCCAGCATGCGGTCGCAGACCACGGCCACACCCAGGGTGATGACCGAAGGCACCAGCCAGGCCAGGCCCTGCTCGCTCAGCGGCAGGTGCGCGGCGGCGTCCGGCAACCAGTGCGCAAGGCCACTGCCCTTGATCGCATCGACCAGGCCGAACAGCAGCGACACCAGCATCACCGGGGCCAGAATACGTACCGGCGAGTTCCACAGCTCCTTCACGAAGCTCAGGCCCACCACCACGATGCACGGCGGGTAGATCGCGGTGAGCACCGGGATCGAGAACATGATCAGCTTGGTCAGGCCCAGGTTCGACACCAGCAGCGAGAAGCCGGCCAGGATCACCACCAGGGCGCGGTACGACAGCGGCAGGATCTGGCTGAAGTACTCGGCACAGGCGCAGGTCAGGCCAACTGCGGTCACCAGGCACGCCAGGGCGATCAGCACGGCCAGGAAGCCACTGCCCAGCGAGCCGAAGGTGTGCTGCACGTAAGCGTGCAGCACCGCAGCGCCGTTGGTGGCGTCGGCGGCGATGTCATGGCTGCCCGCACCCAGGCGGAACAGGCTGATGTACACCAGCGCCAGGCCGACACCGGCGATCAGGCCGGCGATGATGGCGTAGCGGGTGATCAGCTTCGGCGACTCCACGCCGCGCGAACGGATGGCGTTGACGATGACGATGCCGAAGACCAGTGCACCCAGAGTGTCCATGGTCAGGTAGCCGTTGATGAAGCCCTGCGAGAACGGCGCGGCGACGTACTGCGGCTGCGCCTCGCCGATGGTGCCGGCCGGCAGCGCGAAGGCGGCGATACCCAGCACGGCCAGGGCGATGATCTTCAGTGGCGCGAGGAAGCGGCCGACGGTATCGAGCAGCTTGCCCGGGTACATCGACACCGCCAGCACCACGGCGAAGTACACCAGGCTGTAGATGAACAGTGCAGTCGGGCTTTCACCGGTCAGCGGCGCCACACCCACCTCGAACGACACGGTGGCGGTACGCGGGGTAGCGAACAGCGGGCCGACCGACAGGTAGCACACAGCCGCCAGCAGGCCGCCGAAGAACTTGCCGATCGGGCTGCTCAGGGCGTCCATGCCGCCGCCGACCTTGGCCAGGGCGACCACGGTGATGACCGGCAGGCCAACGGCGGTAACCAGGAAGCCCAGGGCCGCCATCCATACGTGAGGCCCGGACTGCAGGCCGACGATAGGCGGGAAGATGATATTGCCAGCGCCTACGAAAAGCGCAAACGTCATAAAGCCAAGCGCCAGGATATCCTGGCCTTTGAGAACTTTCATTTAGGGTAGTACCACACTGCTGAAATCGGGATTCGAGAGGGAATTTCCCCGTGAATGAGGGAAATGTTGCCCGGCTTGGTGAGCCAGACCCGTTTAGCGTGTCGTTCCCTTTTGGGGTACGGGCACAGAGTGAACGCGTAGGTTAACCGTTTTACCGAATAAACGCACTGTAACGGTGCTGTTTGTCCGATGTGCGTAGCTGTTTGTCGCATGGGTGATGCCTTGAAGAGGCATCCTGACAGACAACGCCCTTTGCGCCAGTCAGAAAAACCTGTCAAGCCCGTCGATTTATCCCACACATAGAGCATGCAAGACGGGCCCCTGGGGACGCCGGCCTTTCCCCAGGGGCCCGAACATCAGGCCTGCTCGACCTTCAGATCAGTGCCGGCGGCCTGCCAGAAGCGCTTGATCTCATGGATGTTGCCGAAGTTGTAGCGCGGGCCAGGGTAGAAGCCGCCGCCGCCCGTACATTCAATACCTGAATCGCTGCCGGTCTGCGGCATGGTTTCGCTACCGGCGTTGTACAGGCGGGCTTCAGCCCAAACGGGTTTTTGCATGGTTTGTTTCCTTCTTTTGATTTCAGGGTTACATCACGGTGTGATGTGCTTGCCACAGCGCCTCGATGCGCTGGTGGATCTGTTGCTCCTGCGAGCCGAGCCCCGAGTAGGCCGGCTGCAGTCGGTCATCGAAACACCACTCCTGGCGAGCGCCGCGCACAGCAGGCGGTACGGCGATCATCAACGCCAGGGAAATGGAAAACTCGTCAGGGGGCAGTTGGTAGTGCAGGTCTTCGAACGCACGCATGTGCAGCAATGTCCCCGGGCTCAGGCGAATGTGCTCGGGCTCCCCCAGCACAGGCCGCGTACGCTCATCGACCTGCCCACCATTGAGCAGCGGGTACTTGACCGTGCGGTAGCCACTGCCCTGGTAACCCACGGCAAACAGCTCGAAGTCATGGGTGTGGGGCAAGCCGTAGATGAACGTCTGCCGCTCCGCCTGCACCTGCGCCGGCAGCCAGCAGCTCATGCGCAGCGACACCCGTGCCGAGGCATGCAAAGCAAAGCCGTAGGGGTTGTAGGCCTGCTCGCCGCGAGTGAACGCATGCTGCTGGATATGCTGGTACATGCACTGCCCCAGCAGGCCGCGATCCTGCGCCAACGCCTGCAGGTCGGCAGCGATGGCTTCACGCTCGCTCTCAAGGTCTCGCGCTTCGATTCGCTCGATGAAGGTGTGCAGGTTCATGCCACGCCCTCCGCCTTGTACTGCGCAAGCATGGCGTCGAGCCCCGGGTTGGCCAGCGCGCCCAGTATTTCGCTGTACTGCCCAAGCTTTTCGGGGCTGTGCTGCATCAACACCAGGAATGCCTGCCAACGAACGGCGGGGTGGTGGTGGAAGATCAACTCCCCGGCCACCTGCTCCAGGTGCGGGTCACCGATACGCTGCAAGGCCTCGAGCAGCAGCAGAAAACGCGATGCCTGGGGATCGGCGGGGAACCAGGCGATACGCGCCAAGCTGTTGCTGTCGAACACTTCGATATCACTGCCGGGCACTGGCAGATTAAAGCTGAATGCCAGATGAGCCTGCCGCCCCGGGTGCAGCGCAACCACCTGCTGGTCTCCCTCGACCAGCAACGGCGCGCCGGGGGTTACCCGCACTGCCCTGCCCTCATGCAGGCGATCACCATCACGGTCGAACAACCGCAGCAGATACTCGAACCCGGCCGGAGCGAACCAGATGCTGTAACCCGAAGTGGAGTAAAGATGATCCGCCGCCGAGGTGACCCGGGTGACATTCAGGGCCACAGCGTCTTGCTCGGCATTGAGCCGCAGACGTTCGCTGAAATGCGCGACCGCGCCACACAGCACAGCCTTGCGCGCCGCTTCAGGTTGGTTATCTAGGCGCTGCCTGAAGCCACGCCAGGCCGCCTCGACGAAGGCGCGCATGTCGGTGTGCCGAACGCGCGCCAACAAATGCTGTGGTTCTGGCCTGCCCTGCAATAGTGCTTCCATGATCTGCCTACCATCTGCTCTGTAATCGTGTGAGGGATGATCTCAGGCGGCTGGCTGGGCAATAAGCTGGAAGCAGTCTCCAGAAACGACAAAGGCCACCCGAGGGTGGCCTTTGTGCGCGTGGGGGGTACTACGTGTTACTTACTTCTTGGCTTCCCAGCCAGTCAGCTCGGCCAGGGCCTTGCCGATGTCAGCCAGGGAACGCACGGTCTTCACACCAGCGTCCTGCAGGGCGGCGAACTTCTCGTCCGCAGTGCCCTTGCCGCCGGAAATGATGGCGCCAGTCTGGCTGTCTTTGTGCTGCGCCACCAATGACAGGCACAGCCCCGGCCGACAGCCAGAAAAAACCTATCGAACCCATCGACTTTCCCTGCTTGGCGGCCGTTCGTCGCAACACCGGCCAGGCAAGCGCTTTCTGCCAGGGACAGCTTTCACGCTGATCGCCCTTACGCCCCGTGGTTAATGTGATGTCGCACTCAAAACGGGTGCCTAATCAACCAGAGGTGAAACCATGAGCGAAGCAATCCTGAAAATGTCCGGCGATATCGAAAGCGAGTTCCAGGCCTTCCACGCCGAGCAGGAAAACACCAACGACATGGCGATGGTGACCAACGTGGAGTGCAGCTCGCAGGGCTGCACCTCCATCCTGTGCATCGCTGAGTAAATCAGTGCCCGCAGAAGCAGGGCCCGCCTTGCTTCTGCCCTGCCCCGTGACCGCCGCCCTGCGAGCCCTTCCCATGCCTTGCAACATCCTGCCGTTTTCCCAACGCAGCGACCCTGCGCGCCTGCCTGCCCCCCTGACCGCGCTGTTTCGTTCCAACCTGGCGCTGTTGCACAGCCATGACCAGAACACCCGGCACTACTTCGGCATGGCCCGCAGCGAACTGCTCGAACGGGTGGGCAGCGAGCCCGCGCCCGGCACCAGCACCGATACGCACCACCCAGCGGTGCTGCGCTATCAGCACAACCTCGCCCAGCTGCAGAGCCTGCCCGCTTGTCTCGACGCGCAGCCGGATGAGTCTGCTTTTTTCTGGTTTGAACAGCGCTTTCATCGTTACTTCACCGAGCGTTTTCTCAAGCACCCGGCCTATCCCCAGGTGGCTGACGCGCTGCACAGCACGACCGTGCTCGAGGGGCTGCGCCCCTACGTGAGAAACACCGTGCGCCGCTTGTCGGAGCCAACCCTGGTCCATGCGCTCAACCATCGGATACTGGCCGACCCAAGTTTCACCCTGGATCAGTTCAGCGAAGGTTTGCGAGCACCTGCCAGGGTCGCTGACCTCGCGTCGAGCTATCCGGTGCTGTTCAACCTGCTGTTCGACACCCTCGAAGACATCACCCACTACCTGTTCAGCGTTGTCCGCCACTACCTTGCCGACCGCCCGGCACTGCGCAAGTGCTTTGCCTGCCCGCTGGAGCAGATCGATACGATCCGGCTGGGCCTGGGCGACCCCCATGGCCGGCAGCAGACCGTGTGCGAAGTGACCAGCGCCGCCAGCAGCTTCATCTACAAGCCCAGGCGCAATCATGAGATGCGCTTCTACAACGAGAGCCTGGCGCTGCTGCGGCGCCGAACCGGCAGCGACTGGTTCGACTGTTTCTCGCCGAGGCTGCTCATGGGCGCCGATCACTGCTGGGTCGAGAAAATCCCCCACGTCCCGTGCCAGTCACACCCGCAGCGGGCCTTGTTCTACCAACGCCTGGGGGCGCAGATTGCACTCATCCACGCGTTCAACGGCATCGACTTCCACTTTGAAAACATCATTGCCCACGGCTGCAGCCCGGTGATGATCGACCTGGAGTGCCTGTTTACCGCGCCCCTTGGCGCCACACTGAACGCCGCCCCGCTGGAGGGAGCGCTGGCCAGTGCCCAGCGGATGGCCCGGGAGTCGATTTTCGCCACCGGCTTCGTACCCTATGCGCAACACGCGCTGAACGATGTCAGCGCCTTGAGCGCGCAGTCGCAGCTGGCCATCACCCGACAGACACTGGTGCAGGACGAGGGCTTCTACCACATGCGTAAATCGTCGGCCCAGCGCCAGGCGCCGGTCCAACACCAACCGTTCGCCAGCACCACCGACCCGACCCCCTACCTGCCCGCTTTGCGCGAAGGCTTCGAATTTGCCTATGACGCCATCTGCCGCCACCGGGACGCATTGCTCGAGCACCTGGAGCGCAATGCCGCACAACTGAGCACGCGCATTCTGGTAAAGAATACCCAGCGCTATGTCGACTTCATCGCCCTTGGCCTGCACCCAAGGTTCATGCAAAACCAGCTCGACCGAGAACTGCTGCTCGCTACCCTGTGGTCGGATGCCATCGACAAGCCGTTGCACGGCGCGGCCTTCAAGGCAGAGGTCGAAGACCTGCAGCGCCTGGTGATTCCCCGCTTCGAACTGCCGATCAATAGCTGCGCCCTCGGCACGGCAGTCGGTGCCGATACCGTGCTGATGCTCGAACACAGCCCCTTGCAAGGTTGCCGGCACAAGATCCAGTCGCTGGGCCCGGCCGACAAGAAACTGCAAATGGCGGTGTTCGACCAATGCCTGAACCGCCGCCAAGGCGCCCAGTGCCCGCTGAACGCCGCGCACAGCGGCCGCCATGCCGCGCCGCTGAGCCCTGCGCAGGCGCTGCAGGCGGCCCAGCGCATTGCCGCGCAAATAGAAGACCTGCTGATCACCGGCGAAGACCAAGGCGCCCGCTGGCTTGCCTTCAAGACCCACACCGCCACCGGCAAGCCCTTCCTGACGGTGATGGGCAACGACCTGTATTCCGGGATTGCCGGACTTGGGCTGTTCTTTCTGGGGCTGTACCAGGTCACCGCCGACCGGCGCTATCTGCAGCGCACCGACCAGATACTCGGGTCCCTGGCAGATACCCGGCAGGCCTTCGGCGCTGGCGCCGATAGCGGCGGCTACCAGAAGCTGGCTGGCCACCTCTACCTGCTATGGCATCGTCAGGCGCTGGCCCCTACCCAGCAGTACGACCAGCCATTGCAGAGGCTGCAGGAGCAGCTTTGCGCGTTGCCCTGCGACGCCTTCGACATCGACTTCATCGCCGGCAGCAGCGGCGCCCTGGCCCTGCTGTCCGAACTGCACCGCTGCGCGCCGACGGCGCAGTTGGCCCGCGCCATCGACAAGCGCCTTGAGCAGATCTCCCGCACCTTGTACCTAGGCGATAATGGCCAGCTACTCCACCGCGACGGCTCGACCGTGTTGAGCGGGCTCGCCCATGGCCTTTCAGGGGTGATCCTGGCGCTGTGCAAAGCCTATGGCGCAACCCGCGACAGCCGGATCGTGCCCATGATCGAAGGTTATGTCAGCGCAGAAAACGCCCTCAAGGACCAGGGCTTCTGGCTGGATCTGCGCGAATGCCGCCAAGCGCGGCATGCAAGCAAATGGTGCCACGGGGACGCCGGCATTCTGCTGGCACGGCTGGCCGTGCGTGAGTGCCTGGGGGCGCAACTGCCGCCAAGCCTGGCTGAGGTCGTGAATCACGATATCGCCTGCTGCCTGGACAACCTTCAGGCTGGCGGATTGAACGACGGCTACACCCTTTGCCATGGCGATTTCGGCAACCTGATGTGCCTGGACCGCTTCCATCATGCGCAAGGCGATCAGGGCGCTATCAAGCAGGTCGCATGCCTGCGAGGCGCAGCGCTGAGCGACTACCTGCAGGATGATGCGCTGCAGTGCCAAGCGTATCCGCAGCTCGGGCTGATGACCGGGATCTCAGGGGTCGGCTACGCCTTGCTCAAGCACATCGACCACTCGCTACCGGACGTGCTGTCGCTGGCCTTCACCCGCCCATCCGGCGACCTGCAGTGGTAAAAAAACAAAGGCCACCCTAGGGTGGCCTCTGTCTGCGTGGGGGGTACTACGTGTTACTTACTTCTTGGCTTCCCAGCCAGTCAGCTCGGCCAGGGCCTTGCCGATGTCAGCCAGGGAACGCACGGTCTTCACACCAGCGTCCTGCAGGGCGGCGAACTTCTCGTCCGCAGTGCCCTTGCCGCCGGAGATGATGGCGCCAGCGTGGCCCATGCGCTTGCCCGCTGGGGCGGTAACACCAGCGATGTACGAAACCACCGGCTTGGTGACGTTGGCCTTGATGTAGGCAGCAGCCTCTTCTTCAGCCGAACCGCCGATCTCACCGATCATGACGATCGCTTCGGTCTTCGGGTCTTCCTGGAACAGCTTCAGGATGTCGATGAAGTTCGAGCCTGGGATCGGGTCACCGCCGATGCCGACGCAGGTCGACTGGCCGAAGCCGGCGTCGGTGGTCTGCTTGACAGCTTCGTAGGTCAGGGTGCCGGAACGCGACACGATACCGACCTTGCCTGGCAGGTGGATGTGGCCTGGCATGATGCCGATCTTGCACTCGCCCGGGGTGATGACACCTGGGCAGTTAGGACCGATGAGCGTAACGCCCAGCTCGTCGCACTTGACCTTGGCGTCCAGCATGTCGAGGGTAGGGATACCTTCGGTGATGCAGACGATCAGCTTGATGCCACCGAAGGCAGCTTCCAGGATCGAGTCCTTGCAGAAAGGAGCCGGAACGTAGATCACCGAAGCGTCAGCGCCGGTAGCTTCTACGGCTTCTTTCACGGTGTTGAACACCGGCAGGCCCAGGTGGGTGGTGCCACCTTTGCCTGGGGTCACGCCGCCAACCATCTTGGTGCCGTAGGCGATGGCTTGCTCGGAGTGGAAGGTACCCTGCGAGCCGGTGAAGCCCTGGCAGATGACTTTGGTGTCTTTATTGATCAGGACGCTCATTACTTGCCCTCCGCAGCTTTGACAACTTGTTGAGCAGCGTCGGTCAGGCTGGTTGCAGCAATGATGTTCAAACCGCTTTCTGCCAGTACTTTAGCGCCGAGTTCGGCGTTGTTGCCTTCCAGACGGACAACAACCGGTACTTTAACGCCGACTTCTTTCACGGCGCCGATGATGCCTTCGGCAATCATGTCGCAGCGAACGATGCCGCCGAAGATGTTGACCAGTACGGCCGCGACATTGCTGTCGGACAGAATGATCTTGAACGCTTCGGTAACGCGTTCTTTGGTAGCGCCGCCGCCCACGTCGAGGAAGTTGGCTGGCTTGCCGCCGTGCAGGTTGACGATGTCCATGGTACCCATGGCCAGGCCAGCACCGTTGACCATGCAGCCGATGTTGCCTTCCAGCGCTACGTAGTTCAGTTCGAACTTGGCAGCGTGAGCTTCACGGGCGTCGTCTTGCGACGGGTCGTGGAAGGTCTTCAGCTTGGGCTGACGGTACATGGCGTTGGCGTCGATGTTGATCTTGGCATCGAGGCAGTGCAGGTCGCCGTCGGCCTTGATCACCAGCGGGTTCACTTCCAGCAGGGCCAGGTCGTGATCCTTGAACAGCTTGGCCAGGCCTACGAAGATCTTGGCGAACTGTTGTACTTGCTTGCCTTCCAGACCCAGCTGGAATGCCAGCTCACGGCCCTGGAACGGCTGAGCGCCGACCAGCGGGTCGATGGTGGCCTTGAGGATCTTCTCGGGAGTGTCGTGAGCGACTTTCTCGATGTCCACGCCACCTTCGGTGGAGGCCATGAACACGATGCGGCGGCTCGAGCGATCGACTACAGCGCCCAGGTACAGCTCTTTGGCGATGTCAGTGCAGGATTCGACCAGGATCTTGGAAACTGGCTGACCATTGGCGTCGGTCTGGTAGGTTACCAGATTCTTGCCCAGCCACTGTGCAGCGAACGCCTTGGCGTCTTCCTTGCTGCGAACCAGCTTGACGCCGCCCGCTTTACCGCGACCACCAGCATGGACCTGAGCCTTAACGACCCACTCCGAACCGCCGATCTTGTCGCAGGCTTCTGCTGCAGCTTCAGGGGTGTCGACTGCGAAACCCTTGGAAACTGGCAGGCCGTATTCAGCGAACAGCTGCTTACCCTGATACTCGTGAAGATTCATGCTTTTTACCGTCTTCGTTAGGTACTGCGCTTCGGCGCTGCGCCATTACTGGCGCCGCACCACCTGTGACCGTTGACCCCGGGTTATCCCATGTGATCCGGTCCGGCGGACGTTCCGCGGTGAGTCATGCACGCAAGACTCACGACGGGCAGCCCGCCGTGGTTTCTTATAATTAACGCTTCTTACGGTTGGCTACGTGAATGGCGCCGCCATTCACCGCCAGCGCTGCTTCATGCAGCGCTTCGGACAGGGTTGGATGGCTGAAGACCATCATGCCCAGATCCTCGGCACTGGTGCCGAATTCCATTGCGATCGCGCCTTGCTGTAC
This sequence comes from Pseudomonas sp. NPDC089406, assembly GCF_044900265.1. Lineage (NCBI taxonomy): Bacteria > Pseudomonadati > Pseudomonadota > Gammaproteobacteria > Pseudomonadales > Pseudomonadaceae > Pseudomonas > Pseudomonas sp. NPDC089406. The sequence continues at coordinate 37,121 of NZ_JBJDNC010000010.1, forward strand.
CAGCTCGGCAGCCGATGGGCCGATCACGTGCACACCCAGTACGCGGTCGGTCTTCGCGTCGGCGATGACCTTGACGAAACCGCCGGTGTCGTTGGCTGCCATTGCACGGCCGCTGGCCGCGAACGGGAAGGTGCCCACGTTAACCTCAACGCCTTCGGCTTTCAACGCCTGTTCGGTCTTGCCGACCCACGCGATTTCCGGGTGGGTGTAGATGACCGACGGGATCAGGTCGTAGTTCATCTGGGCCTTGTGGCCCTTGATGCGCTCGACGACCATGATGCCCTCTTCCGAGGCCTTGTGCGCCAGCATCATGCCGCGTACCACGTCACCGATGGCGAACACGCCCGGTACGCTGGTGGCGCAGTGATCGTCGACGAAGATGTAGCCACGCTCGTCGATGGTCACGCCGCTGTCGGCAGCCAGCAGGTCGGTGGTCACCGGGCGACGGCCGACCGCGACGATCAGCTTGTCGAAGGTGATCTTCTGCTCGCCTTCGGCGTTGGTGTAGGTGACTTCGACTTCGTTGCCGTTGACTTTCGAGCCGGTGACGCGAGCGCCCAGCTTGATGTCCAGGCCTTGCTTGGTCAGGGTCTTCTGGGCTTCTTTCGACACGGCGGTGTCGGCAGCCATCAGGAAGGTATCCAGGGCTTCCAGCACGGTAACTTCAGCACCCAGGCGAGCCCATACCGAGCCCAGCTCCAGGCCGATCACACCGGCACCGATCACGCCCAGGCGCTTCGGCACGCTCTGGAATTCCAGGGCGCCGGTGGAGTCGACGATGACGTTCTGGTCGACCGGAGCCGGCGGAATGTCGATCGGGCGCGAGCCGGAAGCGAGAATCACGTTCTCGGCTTCGATGACTTCGGTGGTGCCGTCAGCCTTGGTGACTTCGACTTTCTTGCCAGCCAGCAGCTTGCCGTGGCCCTGGATCGAAGTGACGCCGTTGGCCTTGAACAGGGTGGCAACACCGCCGGTCAGGTTCTTCACGATGCCGGCCTTGCGGCCAACCATCGCAGCCACGTCCATCTTCACTTCGCCAGTGGAGATACCGTGGACGTTGAAGCTCTCTTTGGCTTCCTTGTACTTCCAGGAGCTGTCCAGCAGCGCCTTGGACGGAATGCAACCTACGTTCAGGCAGGTGCCGCCCAGGGCCAGCTTGCCCTCAGCGTCGGTGTACTTCTCGATACAGGCAGTCTTCAGACCGAGTTGGGCGGCCTTGATGGCAGCCACATAGCCGCCAGGACCTGCACCAATCACCACTACGTCGAATTTCTGGGTCATAAAAGCTTCCTTATCAGCAACTAGCTACAAGCCAAAAGCTGCAAGCCTACACGCTTCTACATGAAGCTTGCAGCTTGCAACTTGTGACTGCTTGATTAGATGTCCAGCAGCAGGCGAGACGGATCTTCCAGCAGGTTCTTGATGGTCACCAGGAAGGTTACCGCTTCCTTGCCGTCGATCAGGCGGTGGTCGTAGGACAGCGCCAGGTACATCATCGGGCGGATCACCACTTGGCCGTTGATGGCCATCGGGCGCTGGATGATGTTGTGCATGCCCAGAATCGCGGCCTGCGGCGGGTTGACGATCGGGGTCGACATCATCGAACCGAAGGTACCGCCGTTGGTGATGGTGAAGGTGCCGCCGGTCATTTCGTCGATCGACAGTTTGCCGTCACGGGCCTTCTTGCCGAAGGTGGCGATGCCGTTCTCGATCTCGGCCAGCGACATCGATTCGGCGTTGCGCAGCACCGGTACCACCAGGCCACGGTCGCTGGAAACAGCGACGCCGACGTCGGCAAAGCCGTGGTAGACGATGTCGTTGCCGTCGATCGAGGCGTTGACTGCCGGGTAGCGCTTCAGCGCTTCGGTAGCGGCCTTGACGAAGAACGACATGAAGCCCAAGCGCACGCCGTTGTGGGTCTTCTCGAACAGGTCCTTGTACTTCGAGCGCAGGGCCATGACTTCGGTCATGTCGACTTCGTTGAAGGTGGTCAGCATGGCCATGTTCGACTGGGCTTCGACCAGACGCTCGGCGATCTTGGCGCGCAGGCGGGTCATCGGCACGCGCTTCTCGGTGCGATCGCCAGCGGCGACGACCACTGCAGCAGCAGCGGCAGCAGCCGGTTTGGCAGCAGGAGCGGCGGCCGGGGCCGACTTCTTGTTGGCGACGGCGGCAACGACGTCTTCCTTGGTGATGCGACCACCTTTGCCGGTGCCGGCAACGGTAGCCAGGTCGATGCCGTTTTCTTCGGCCAGCTTGCGGGCAGCAGGTGCAGCAACCGGGTCGTCTTCGCCAGCGTCGGCGGCGGCAGCGGCCGGAGCGGCAGCAGGCGCAGCAGCGGCGGCAGGTGCAGCGGCAGCAGCACCACCTTCAACGATCGAACCCAGCACTTCGTCGGACAGGACGGTGTCGCCCTCGCCCTTGACGATGGCACCCAGCACGCCGTCGGCGGTGGCCAGGACTTCCAGGACGACCTTGTCGGTTTCGATGTCGACGATCAGCTCGTCACGCTTGACGGCGTCGCCCGGCTGCTTGTGCCAGGTGGCAACGGTGCCGTCGGCGACCGATTCCGGGAAGGTTGGGGCTTTGATCTCGATAGCCATTATCAGTGTTTCCTTAAATTCGGTTTCAGGTGCGCGAAGGCGTTAGACAGTGAAGGCGTCTTGCAGCAGTTTTTCCTGCTGTTCGGCGTGCTTCGATGCGTAACCACAGGCTGGCGCGGCGGATGCGTCGCGGCCGGCGTATTCCAGGACCAGTGCCTTGTTGTGGCGGCCCAGGATACGGCGCATGTGGTGCTGGCTGCTGTACCAGGCGCCCTGGTTCATCGGTTCTTCCTGGCACCACACCGCAGCTTTGAGGTTGGTGTACTGGGCCAGGATTTCGACCAGGTCATCCTCAGGGAACGGATACAGCTGCTCCAGACGCAGGATGGCAATGTCTTCGCGGCCTTCGGCACGGCGTTTTTCCAGCAGGTCGTAGTAGACCTTGCCGCTGCACAGCACCAGGCGCTCGACCTTGGCCGGATCGATCGCGTCGATTTCCGGGATCACGGTCTGGAACGAGCCTTCGGCCAGGTCTTCCAAGGTCGAGATGGCCAGCTTGTGGCGCAGCAGCGACTTTGGAGTCAGTACTACCAGCGGCTTGCGCAGCGGGCGGATGACCTGACGGCGCAGCAGGTGGTAGATCTGTGCCGGGGTGGTCGGTACGCAGACCTGAATGTTGTGCTCGGCGCACAGCTGCAGGTAACGCTCCAGACGCGCGGAGGAGTGCTCTGGGCCCTGCCCTTCATAACCGTGTGGCAGCAGCATGGTCAGACCGCACAGGCGGCCCCACTTGTGCTCGCCGCTGGTGATGAACTGGTCGATCACCACTTGCGCACCGTTGGCGAAGTCGCCGAACTGGGCTTCCCAGATCACCAACGCGTTCGGCGTGGTGGTGGAGTAGCCGTATTCGAACGCCAGTACCGCCTCTTCCGACAGGAACGAGTCGTACAGGTCGAAACGTGGCTGGCCCGGGAACAGGTTCTTCAGCGGTACGTAAGTGCTGGCGTCCTTCTGGTTGTGCAGCACCGCGTGACGGTGCGAGAAGGTGCCACGGCCGATGTCCTGGCCGGTCATGCGGATCGGGTGACCTTCGAACTGCAGGGTGGCGTAGGCCATGGTCTCTGCATAACCCCAGTTGATCGGCAAGCCACCGGCCTGCATCTTCTGACGGTCTTCGTAGATCTTCGCCACCTGACGCTGCACGACGAAGCCTTCCGGCAGTTCCAGCAGCTTGGCCGACAGCTCTTGCAGGGTCTTGAGGTCGAAGCGGGTGTCGTGACGCGCGGTCCAGGCGTGGCCCAGGTACGGACGCCAGTCGACGAACAGCTCGCGGTTCGGCTCCTTGACCAGGCTCTTGACCACGTGCAGGCCGTTGTCCAGCGCGTTGCGGTACTCGTCGATCTTGGCCTGGGCGCGCTCGGCATCGATGCGGCCAGCCTGGATCAGCGCGTCGGCGTACAACTCGCGGGTGGTGCGCTGCTTGGTGATCTGCTGGTACATCAAAGGCTGGGTGCCGTTCGGCTCGTCGGCCTCGTTGTGGCCGCGACGACGGTAGCAGACCAGGTCGATGACCACGTCACGCTTGAACTGCATGCGGTAATCGATGGCCAGCTGAGTGACGAACAGTACCGCTTCAGGGTCGTCGCCGTTCACGTGCAGGATCGGCGCCTGGATCATCTTGGCAACGTCGGTGGCGTACTCGGTGGAGCGCGCGTCCAGCGGGTTGCTGATGGTGAAGCCAACCTGGTTGTTGATCACGATGTGCACAGTACCGCCGGTCTTGAAACCGCGGGTCTGCGACATCTGGAAGGTTTCCATGACCACGCCCTGGCCGGCGAACGCAGCGTCGCCGTGGATCGAGATCGGCAGCACCTTGTCGCCAACGGTGTCGTTGCGGCGGTCCTGACGGGCGCGAACCGAGCCTTCCACCACTGGCGAGACGATTTCCAGGTGGGAAGGGTTGAACGCCATGGCCAGGTGGACTTCGCCGCCCGGGGTCATCACGTTCGAGGAGAAGCCCTGGTGATACTTCACGTCACCGGAGCCCAGCTCGTTCATCTTCTTGCCTTCGAACTCGTCGAACAGCTCGCGCGGGTTCTTGCCGAAGGTGTTGACGAGCACGTTCAGGCGGCCACGGTGGGCCATGCCGATGACCACTTCCTTGGTGCCGTAGGAGCCGGAGCGCTGGATCATTTCGTCCAGCATCGGGATCAGGCTTTCGCCACCCTCCAGGCCGAAACGCTTGGTGCCCGGGTACTTGGTGCCCAGGTACTTCTCCAGGCCCTCACCGGCCGTGACGCGCTCGAGCAGGTGGGTCTGCACGTCGGTGGAGAAATCAGGGCGGCCACGGACGCTTTCGAGACGCTGCTGGAACCAGCTGCGCTGCTCGGAATCGACGATGTGGGTGAACTCGGCGCCAATGGTGCGACAATATGTCTTCTCGAGTGCCTCGAAGATTTCGCGTAGGCTCGCCTCCTCTTTGCCGATGAACAGGTCGCCGGCACGGAAGGTCGTATCAAGATCGGCATTGGTCAAGCCGTAGTGATTGATCGACAGGTCTACGGGCGCAGGGCGCTGCCACAACCCCAAGGGGTCGAGCTTGGCAGCCTGATGGCCGCGCATACGATAGGCCTGGATCAGTCGCAGCACTTCAACCTGCTTCTTCTCGTGTTCTGTGCTCACGCTCCCGGCGGAAACCGGTTGGGCGCGGCGCTGGTTCTTTGCCAGCAATACGAAATGGTCGCGGATCGTCGAGTGCGATACATCGGTAGCGGTGCTGCCGTCGGCGGGCAACTTCTGGAAGTAGGTGCGCCACTCTTCTGGCACAGCGTTAGGGTCGTGCAGGTAGAGCTCGTAGAGCTCTTCCACATATGCAGCGTTACCACCTGAAAGGTGGGCGCTTTCCCACATGCGCTGCATCACGCTTTCTTGCATGCTTGGTCACCCTCGGTTAGGGGACTGATCGGCGAGAGCCATAGAAAACATGGAAAAGTCCGAACACAGCGACTGAACCACGCCACCTGGATCCTGCTGATTTTCCGGGTACCAGCCCGGAAAGCCCCTGCTGGTCTCATATCTTCATAGGTAATGGGCGCGGGCTTTGTGGGCCCTTGCCCGAGTTTTACCTCAGTGCGGGCTCACCACCCGCACCTCGGCATGCTGCAGTTACAACGCTTTGAATCAGGTGCCGCTTTGCAGCAGCATGTTACGTACGTGGCCGATTGCCTTGGTCGGGTTCAGACCCTTCGGGCAGACGTTCACGCAGTTCATGATCCCGCGGCAGCGGAATACGCTGAACGGGTCATCCAGGGACGCCAGGCGCTCCTGGGTCTTGGTGTCGCGGCTGTCGGCCAGGAAGCGGTAGGCCTGCAGCAAGGCAGCGGGGCCCAGGAACTTGTCCGGGTTCCACCAGAACGACGGGCAGGAAGTCGAGCAGCAAGCGCACAGGATGCACTCGTACAGGCCGTCCAGCTTGTCGCGGTCTTCCGGCGACTGCAGGCGCTCGATGGCCGGAGCCGGCGTGTCGTTCTGCAGGAATGGCTTCACCTTCTCGTACTGCTTGTAGAAGATGCTCATGTCGACGACCAGGTCACGAATGACCGGCAGGCCCGGCAGCGGGCGCAGCACCAGCTTGTTGCCCTTGACCACGCCCGACAGCGGGGTGATGCAGGCTAGGCCGTTCTTGCCGTTCATGTTCATGCCGTCGGAACCGCACACGCCTTCACGGCACGAGCGACGGTACGAGAAGCCCTCGTCCTTTTCCTTGATCAGTGCCAGCACGTCCAGAACCATCAGGTCCTTGCCGCCGGTATCGACGTCGAACGACTCCATCTTGGGGGCCGAGTCGGTGTCGGGGTTGTAGCGATAAACTTCGACTTTCAACATAGCAGCCACCCTTAGTAAGTCCGGACTTTTGGTTCGAAGGCAGGAACTGTCTTCGGCGCAAAGTTGACGCCGCGCTTGGCAACGCGCTTCTCACCCGGGTAGTACAGGGTGTGGCACAGCCAGTTTTCGTCGTCACGGTCTTCGAAGTCTTCACGGGCGTGGGCGCCGCGGGACTCTTTACGGGCTTCGGCCGCAATGGCGGTAGCTTCGGCGACTTCCAGCAGGTTCTGCAGCTCCAGCGCTTCGATACGCGCGGTGTTGAAGGCCTGGGACTTGTCGTTGATCTTGACGTTGGCGATGCGGTCACGCAGGCCGGCCAGTTGCTCGATACCCTTCTGCATGTATTCGCCGGTACGGAACACACCGAAGTAGTTCTGCATGCAGCTTTGCAGCTCGCGCTTGAGGCTGGCAACGTCTTCGCCGCTGGTACGCTCGTTGAGCTTGTTCAGGCGGTTCAGGGCAACGTCGACATCGGTGTCGCTGGCGTCGCGGTATTCCACGCCGTCGGACAGGGCTTTTTCCAGGTGCAGGCCGGCAGCACGGCCGAACACCACCAGGTCGAGCAGCGAATTGCCGCCCAGGCGGTTGGCACCGTGAACCGATACGCACGCCACTTCGCCTACGGCGAACAGGCCCGGGATGATGTGGTCCTTGCCTTCGGCGTCCATGGTGATGGCCTGGCCGTGGATGTTGGTGGCAACGCCGCCCATCATGTAGTGGCAGGTCGGCACGACCGGTACCGGCGCGACCACAGGGTCGACGTGGGCGAAGGTCTTGGACAGCTCGCAGATGCCTGGCAGGCGGCTGTGCAGCACTTCCTCACCCAGGTGGTCCAGCTTCAGCAGTACGTGGTCCTTGTTCGGGCCCACGCCGTTGCCGGCAATGATCTCTTTGACCATGGAACGTGCAACCACGTCGCGGCCGGCCAGGTCTTTGGCGTTCGGCGCGTAACGCTCCATGAAGCGCTCGCCGTGGGCGTTGATCAGGTAACCACCTTCACCGCGGCAACCTTCGGTGACCAGTACACCGGCGCCGGCGATGCCGGTCGGGTGGAACTGCCACATCTCGATGTCCTGCACCGGCACGCCGGCACGCAGGGCCATGCCGATACCGTCACCGGTATTGATCAGGGCGTTGGTGGTGGAGGCGTAGATACGGCCGGCACCGCCAGTGGCCAGTACGGTGGCCTTGGACTTGATGTACATGGTTTCGCCGGTTTCGATGCAGATCGCGATCACACCGACGAAGGCGCCGTCCTGGTTCTTCACCAGGTCAACGGCGTAGTACTCGTTGAGGAAGGTGGTGCCTGCCTTCAGGTTGCCCTGGTACAGGGTGTGCAGCAGCGCGTGACCGGTACGGTCGGAAGCTGCGCAGGTACGGGCAGCCTGACCACCTTTACCGAAGTCCTTGGACTGACCACCGAACGGGCGCTGGTAGATGCGGCCGGTTTCGGTACGCGAGAACGGCAGGCCCATGTGGTCCAGCTCGAACACCGCAGCCGGGCCTTCCTGACACATGTATTCGATAGCGTCCTGGTCACCGATGTAGTCGGAACCCTTGACGGTGTCGTACATGTGCCAGCGCCAGTCGTCGTTCGGGTCGGCCGAAGCGATGGCGCAGGTGATGCCGCCCTGGGCGGATACGGTGTGCGAACGGGTCGGGAACACCTTGGTGACTACTGCGGTCTTGTGGCCGCCTTGAGCCAGTTGCAGCGCAGCGCGCATGCCGGCGCCGCCGCCACCGATGATGATGGCGTCGAACGAAATGGTTGGAATGTTAGCCATGAATCAGATACCCCAGAGAATCTGCACACCCCAGACGAAGTACGCGAACATCGCAACGCCGCATACAGCCTGGAACAGGAAACGGATCGCAGTCGCCGACTTGCCGAACGACATCGGCGTCAGGTAGTCGGTGGCGATGGTCCACATGCCGACCCAGGCGTGAGCGCCCAGTGCGACAAGCGCCAGCAGACTGAAGATCCGCATCGCGTTGTTGGAGAACAGACCATGCCACTGGGCGTAGTCGATGCCTGGGTGAACGGCGAGGTAGCCGATCAGGAAGATGAAGTAAGCCGCGAGAACGACCGCCGACACGCGCTGTGCCATCCAGTCATAGAGGCCCGAACGCGAGAGGTTCGTGACGTTAGTTACCATACCCAAACTCCTGCCAGAACGATCAGCACCACGGAGATGACGATCACGATTTTCGAGCCCAGCTTGCCGCCTTCCAGCGTCTCACCGACACCCATGTCCATGATCAGGTGGCGCACACCTGCGACGAGGTGGTACAGCAGGCCGGACAGCAGGCCCCAGGTCACCAGTTTGGCCAGCGGACTGGTCAGACACGCCTTCACCTCGGCAAAGCCTTCCTCGGAACCCAGCGACTTGCCCAGTGCATAAAGCATGATGGCAAGGCCGAGGAACAGGATGACGCCGGAAACGCGGTGAAGAATGGACGTGTATGCGGTGATCGGGAGTTTGATGGTCCTTAGGTCTAGGTTTACAGGTCGTTGGCTTTTCACGGCTTTTTTCACACTGAAGAGCCCCTAGCGAACAGGGCAAAGTTGTTGGTAAGTGTACTGGTCAGGTACCCACCACCCAGGAGAGCGACGACACCCAGCGGGTCAGGCAAGAAAGCCTCTGGGAGTCGGCTGCCGAGTATAGACAGTTAGGTTGCTCATGACAACGCAAGGGGATAGCCCGAATAGCGCATTGCCTTTAGTGAACAAAAGGCGTAAACGGGCGACAATTTCTTGAAAAATCAGCCTTGAGGCGGTGTTTCAACCAGCCTTTAGGCAAATTGACATTCGTTTTTATCCCTCTATAGTGGTGCGGGCCCTGCGTGGGGGGTCTGTCTGATGATTTCAAGCATTAATAGGAGGCCACATGGCTGACAAAAAAGCGCAGTTGGTCATCGAGGGCAATGCCCCCGTAGAGCTGCCCATTTTAACCGGCACCGTTGGTCCCGATGTAATCGACGTCCGCGGGTTGGGGGCATCCGGTCATTTCACTTTTGACCCAGGCTTCATGGCGACCGCCTCGTGCGAGTCGAAGATCACCTACATCGACGGCGACAAGGGCATCCTGCTGCACCGCGGCTACCCGATCGAACAGCTCGCCGAGAAATCCGACTACCTCGAAACCTGCTACCTGCTGCTCAACGGCGAACTGCCGAATGCCGAGCAGAAGGCCCAGTTCGTCAGCACCGTGAAAAACCACACCATGGTTCACGAGCAGCTGAAGTCCTTCTTCAACGGTTTCCGCCGCGACGCTCACCCGATGGCGGTGATGTGCGGTGTGGTTGGCGCCCTGTCGGCGTTCTACCACGACTCGCTGGACATCAATAACCCGCAGCACCGCGAAATTTCCGCGGTTCGCCTGGTCGCGAAAATGCCGACCCTGGCGGCGATGGTCTACAAGTACTCCATGGGCCAGCCCATGATGTACCCGCGCAACGACCTGTCGTACGCGGAGAACTTCCTGCACATGATGTTCAACACCCCGTGCGAGATCAAACCGATCAGCCCGACGCTGGCCAAGGCCATGGACCGGATCTTCATCCTCCATGCCGACCACGAGCAGAACGCCTCCACCTCCACCGTGCGCCTGGCGGGCTCTTCGGGTGCCAACCCGTTCGCCTGTATCGCTGCCGGCATCGCCGCACTGTGGGGCCCGGCCCACGGCGGTGCGAACGAAGCCGTTCTGACCATGCTCGATGAAATCGGTGACGTGTCGAACATCGACAAGTACATCGCCAAGGCCAAGGACAAGAACGACCCGTTCAAGCTCATGGGCTTCGGTCACCGCGTGTACAAGAACCGCGACCCGCGCGCCACCGTGATGAAGCAGACCTGCGACGAAGTGCTCGGCGAGCTGGGCATCAAGAACGACCCGCAGCTGGAACTGGCCATGCGCCTCGAAGAGATCGCCCTCACCGATCCGTACTTCATCGAGCGCTCGCTGTACCCGAACGTCGACTTCTACTCGGGCATCATCCTGAAAGCCATCGGCATCCCGACCAGCATGTTCACCGTGATCTTCGCCCTGGCACGTACCGTGGGCTGGATCTCGCACTGGAAGGAAATGCTCTCCGGCCCGTACAAGATCGGCCGCCCGCGCCAGCTGTACACCGGCGAACAACAGCGCGACATCGTCGAGCTGAAAGACCGCAAGTAAGCCCTGAGGCCGAACGCAAAAAGGCTGCCCTCGGGCAGCCTTTTTTTGTGTTCATCCTGCGCCGACCTCTTCGCGGGTGAACCCGCTCCCACAAGGACCGCACAGCATCAAGCCACACACCGCACCTGTGGGAGCGGGTTTACCCGCGAAGAGGCCGGTACAGGCTGCGTGTCAATCTCAGTTCTTTTCAGCCCGCTCGCGCAAGCTCTTCAGGGTATTGAACGGCGCATCCACCACAAACTTGTTGGCCAGCCACGACGGCACGCTGCCACCCGGCTCGGTGTGCACCTGGTAAGTGACTTCGGTGCTATCACCCTTGGGCACCAGCTTCCAGAAACCCTCGACCTGGGCAACCCGCACAAAGCCCTTCTCTTCCGGCAGGTAGGTCGGCTCTTCTTTCAAGGTGCGGGTCACGCTGCCGTCGGCTTCCTGCACGGTGGTCACGCGCAGCACCGAATCCCTCGGGGTCACCGGCCACGGCGTGTTGAACTGGGTGTAGGTCCAGCTCTGGTCACCTTCGTGCTTGAGCAGCTTTTGCGACTTGCACTCGTGCACCCAGGCGCAAGCGCCGGCCACATCCTCTTGCAGCGCCTTGACCTTGGCCAACGGCGCCTTGATCACCGTCACGCCACGGTACGCCTTGTACTTGGAGCCGGCCACTTCGCTCAAGGAAACCTTGATGCCCTCCTCGTCCTTGGCCACCTGCCAGTTTTCGGCCCAGGCGCTCGGCGCCAGCACCACACCCAGGCCACACAGCAGGGCGATACGCTTGATCGATCTCATCATCTTGTTCCTTTTGTCGAAGATCCAACCTGTCACGCCGCCGTCATCTGCTCCAGCCAACCAATGATCCGGATGGCTTCGTCCCTGTCATTGCCACACACCTCCACCTCAGCCTTGAAGCCCCCGCACACCTTGGGCCGTTCGGGCTTGCCGAACAGCATGCACAGGTTGTCGACATCGAGCTGCAGGCAGCGTTCACCGGCCGGCTTGCCCTGCGGCATGCCAGGGATCGGCGAACTGATGGACGGGGCGATGCAGCAGGCACCACAGCCCTCGCGGCAATTCATGAAAACAGGACTCCCAGAAGCAGAACGGGACGAACGTCCCTGGATACTAACCGCTCAAACATATGTTTGAAATTGCCAGGCAGATGAAATCGTCGGTGACCCGGCAGTCAGTTGCGAAATTCGAAATCGATGGCTGCGCCTTCCACATCACGACGGCTGTCGTTGCGCATCTGCAGCTGCATCTCGTTGCTGATCAGCCGCCCGTTGAGCTGGAACGGGCTGCTGTCGGACTCGGGCTTGGCGGGGAACATCGACGGCAGCAGTGGCTTGCGTACCACCGGCGCATCGCCGACATCCGGCTCGAGCTTGTTGACCATGCCCTTGGGCAGGCTCAGGTCGAGCTTGGCCTTGGGCAAGGGCTTGGCGACCGCCTTGCTTGCCGGCTTGGCCTTGGGTTTGGCCTTGGCCTGGGCTTTTGGCTTGGCTTTGGTCGGCGCCTTCGCGGCAGGCTTGCCTTGCGCCTTGGCTGCGGGCTTGGCCTGCACCTTGGCCGCAGGCTCGGCTGCCACTGCCTGCCCAAAGGGCAAGGCTGGCATTGCAAAACACAGGGCAAGGATCAGGGGACGTAACGCTTTCATGGCAACCGCGGCAGAGTCTAAAGACGCGTATGCTCCCTGTTCCCCGCCTTTCTGACAAGCCTACAAAAGTGAGACTGTCGACTCCCTGCACAATTGCTGGGCCAGCAAGCCAAGGGTGATCACCGCGCGTTCGGCCTCTTTGCTCCAGGGAATGCCGCAGTTGAGCCGAATACAGTGGTTGAACTGCTCGGTGTTACTGAAGATCAGCCCCGGTGCGATGCTGATGCCCTGCTCCAGCGCGCGCACATGCAGCTCTTGGGTGTTCACCCGCCCAGGCAGGCTGATCCACAGGATGAAGCCGCCAGTCGGGCGGGTCATCTGGGTGCCTTCGGGGAAGTGCTGCTGCACCGCCAGCTGGTAGGCACTGAGGTTCTTGCGGTACTCCTGGCGGATGTAACGCAGGTGGCGATCGTAACCGCCGTTTTCCAGGTACGCCGCCACGGCCATCTGCGTGACACTGCAGGCCGAATGGGTGGTGAAGGTCTGCAGGCGCTGGATCTCGTCCTGGTAGCGACCGGCGATCATCCAGCCTACCCGCACCCCCGGCGATAACGTCTTGGAGAAGCTCGAGCAGTAAATTACCCGGTCAAGCCGGTCGTAGGCCTTGAGCGCCTTGGTGCGGCCCTGCTCGAACATCAGCTCGCCGTAGATATCGTCCTCGACGATCTGGATGTCGAAGTCCGAGGCCAGGCGCAGCAGCTGCTTCTGCCGCTCTTCAGGGATGGTGCCACCCAGCGGGTTGCTCAGCCGCGCGGTCAGCACCAGGGCCTTGATCGACCACTGGTTGGCCGCCAGTTGCAACGCCTCCAGGCTGATGCCGGTGGACGGGTCGCTGGGGATCTCGATGACCTTCAAGCCGAGCAGGTCGGCCAGTTGCAGCAACCCATAGTAGGTCGGCGACTCGGCGGCAATCAGGTCGCCCGGGCGGGTGAGCACGCGCAGGGCCATCTGCAGGGCATCGACGCAGCCATGGGTGACCACCACCTCGCGCGGGTCCACCAGCACACCGGCATCGCGCATGCGGATGGCGATCTGCCGGCGCAGCGGCTCGAAGCCTGGGCTGAACATATAGCTGAACGCGCGCGGGCTGTGAAAGCGGGTGACCTTGGCCAGTTGCTGGTGCAGCGCCCGCACCGGCAGGTAGTCGACATGGGGCACTGCCGCGCCAAAGGGGAACACCCCGTCGCGCCGCGCTTCGGTGAGTACCTGCTGGATGATGCTGGCGCGGGTGACCAGCCCCGGGCGCTCGACCCGGGCGATGTCCGGGGTTTGCGCGGTCAGCGCGGGCGTCTGATGCACGTAGTAGCCCGACTGAGGGCGGGCGCGGATCAGCCCCTGGTCCTCGAGGTTGGCGTAGGCCTGCAGCACGGTGGCGTGGCTGACATTGAGCTGGGCGCTCATCTTGCGCACCGAGGGCACCCGCTCGCCTGGCTGGTAGACACCACGGCGGATGTCATCGGCCAGTTGCTGGGCAATGCGCTGGTACAGCAGCAGGTTGGTCATGGCGTGGTCTCGAAGCGCGGACAGGTCGTTGTTCTTGTGTGGCCTACAACCAGGCCAGAATACCGTAACAGTTGCAAAGTGTACTGGGACAGATCACAGGTTAGTCAACAATACAGTTGCGTTACAGCGAAACGGTGAACAACTGACCAGCGCGCTTCAAATGACCAACGTGGGAGCGGGCTTGCCCCGCGATAGCGGTTGAGCTGCCAACCCCATCGCGGGGCAAGCCCGCTCCCACGCATCACCAGCCCCCGCCTACCTCAACGCGCCAGCGAGAGCTTGCCCTTTTCGTCCGAGAAGACGATCTCGACCCGGCGGTTCTGTGCCCGGCCACGCTCCGATGCGTTGGCCTCGACCGGGTACTGGTCGCCATAACCCAGCACTTCGATACGCGACTCCTTCACCCCCAGGTCGACCAGCATGTCAGCCACCGACTGGGCGCGCTCGCGAGACAGACGCAGGTTGTCTTCCGGGGTGCCGGTGCTGTCGGTATAACCCTCGATGCGCACGATGCGCCGCGGGTTGAGCTGAAGGAACTGCACCAGCTTGAGCACGGTGCGGCTGGCGGAGTTCTTCAGTTCGGCCTGGTTGGTGTCGAACAGCACATCGCCCAGGGTCATCACCAGGCCGCGGTCGCTTTGCTCAGAGGCCAGCGCGGCAATTTGCGCCTCGACCACCTTGCCCTGCTGCTGCACGCTGGCCAGCTTGGCCTCGCGCAGGGCCAGTTGCAGGCGCTGGCGTTCGAGATCGAGCTTGGCCAGGCGCTCCTGGTTCAGCGCAAGCTTGGCGTGCTCGGCGGCAATCTCGCTGTAGCGCTGGCTCAGGTAGGCATAGTGGCGCACATCAGTGCCGGTGCCGATGTACCCGGCCAGGCGCTCGGCCCGGCCCAGCGACTCGCCGGCGCGAATCACATCGCGCGGCGCGCTGCGCAGCACGTCGGAATCGTCCTTGACCTTCTGGAACGCTGCGGTGGCGTCATCCAGCGCCGATTCGCTGCGCTGGCTGGCACACCCCTGCAACCCGACCAGGGCCAGCAGGGCCAGTGCGGCCATTGGCTTGAGGCGGCTCATGGCTGCACCTCCAGTTGCTTGCGCAGGCGCTTGATGCGCGATTGCACCACCTGCAACTGCTCTTCGCTCTTTTGCGTCAGCACCCGGGCCTCGGCCAGCCGGGCATCGAGTTCGGCCTGCTCGGCGCGCATGCGGGCATCGCGGTAGCTTTCGCCGGCCATGTTGGCCTTGGCGCGGGCCAGCTTGTCTTCGGCCAGTTTGAACTCCGGAACCTGTTCACCGGCGCCGACCGCCTTGGCCTGCTCCAGTGCCTGCTCGGACAGGCGCATCTGCTCCTGGGGAGCGGGGTCGTTGGCACAGCCCGCCAGGCCGGCCATGGCCAGGGCTATTGCTAAGAAACGTGTATTCAAGCCGATTGAGCCTCTTACGCCTGATGACTGGGTGAGAGCCACGAACGCTCATGGCAGAGGGTTCGCGCGCAAAGCGGCAATAGTAACCTTGTTGGCGGGGATTTGCGTATCTGGCTGCGGGGGAAGTGTTGGCCCCATCGCCGGCAAGCCGGCTCCTACAGATATTACGTGGTCCCTGTAGGAGCCGGCTTGCCGGCGATGGGGCCATAACAGGCGCCGAACTCCGTCAGAACAGCACCGGTGCAGCTCGCTATACGAAGCATCGATCAAACAGATCATCTGCTGCGTTCATGCATGATGCCCGCAAGGCGCAGGCCACAACCGCCGCAAACGGACGCTTGTTGGCCTGCAACGGGCATCAGCCGTGCAAGAAGCTGTCTTCGAACGGGTAGTGGGTCAGCACCTCGCAGCCGGTTTCGGTGACCAGCAGCTGGTTCTCCAGTTTGATGCCGTCACGCCCGCCCACCTCCCCCACATAAGCCTCGACGCACAGCGCCATGCCCGGCTGCAGCTCGCCCTCGTAGCCATGGGACTCAAGGTCTTCGGGGTAGCGGATGCTCGGGTATTCATCGCACAGCCCGACCCCATGGAACATCACCCCATAGCGCTGGGCGCGGCAGCTTTCGGGCAGGCGGTGGCCGCTGCGGGTCAGTTCGCTGAAGCCAACGCCCGGGCGCACCAGCGCAGTGTTGTAGTGGATGTGTTCATGGGCGATGCGGTACAGGCGCTTCTGCTCAGGCGTAGGCTCGCGGTCACCGCAGATCCAGCTGCGCGACATGTCCACGCAAAAGCCGTACACCCCGATCAGGTCGGTATCGAACGACAACAGGTCACCGTCACTTAGCACCCGCGGCCCGGACTCCTGGTACCAGGGGTTGGTGCGCGGGCCGGAACTTAAGATGCGGGTTTCGATCCACTCGCCACCCCGGCGGATATTGCCCGCATGCAGCGCCGCCCATATGTCGTTCTCGGTGGCGCCGGCGCGCATGACCTCGCGCATTTCGCCGATGGCCGCCTCGCACGAGGCCACCGCGCAGCGCATGGCGAGGATCTCGTCCGGGCCCTTGATCAGCCGGGCGAACTCGGTCACCTCCTGGCCGTTGCATACCTGCACCCCCAGCGCATCCAGGGCACGCAGGCCAGCCACCTCGATGCGGTCCACTGCCAGGCGGCGATTGCTGCCCGCGTGGGTGCGCAACAGCTCGTCCACCTGGGCGCAGAACTTGCCGGCATGCTCCTCGGTACGCGCGCCGGACTCGAAGTAGAAGAACGACGCGCCACTGCGCAGCTCGCTGACCAGCGGCAGGTGCGCCGACAGGTGCCCGCAGCCATGGAAGTCCCACAGCACCACGTGGCCGCTGGCCGAGACGAAGCAGGCGCGGGCCGGGTTGTGCGCGGTCCACAACTGCATGTTGGTGGTGTCGGTGGCGTAGCGGATGTTCAGCGGGTCGAACAGCAGGATGCCGCCCAGGTCGCGGGCCACCAGCTGTTGCACCAGGCGTTGCAGGCGGTACGCGCGCATGCTCGGCAAATGCGGGGGCTGCAACCCCAGCCGGGCCCACTCGGCGAAGGCCAGCGGTGTCGGGCCGATCTCGACCCGGTCGTTGTCATCCACCGAGCCGTCGGCCTTCAACCTTGCAGCGCGCAGGCGGGCGGGGTCGATACGGCGGGCATCGGGGGCGATGGAGTAAGGCGAAGTCATGGTCGGTCATCCTTGCGTTGTTGTTGTAATGGGTCAGGCAGGGTTGAGGCTATTGGCCGCGCGCCTGGCGCGCAGGCGAAATTCCTTCGGCGCCAGGGCGAACAGCTCGCGAAAACGCCGGTAGAAATGCGCACAGCTGACGAAGCCGCTGGCCAGGGAAACCTCCGTCAGCGACTTTTCGGTGTGCAGCAGCAACTGGCGGGCGTGGGTCAGGCGCAGTTCCAGGTAGTAGCGTGTCGGCGAAGCCTCGACATGGCGGCGGAAGTCGCGCTCCAGCTGGCGCCGGGATTGCCCGACGCGCCGGGCGATGGTTTCCATGCCCAACGGCGCTTCCACATGGGTGCGCATCAGTTCCAGGGCCGCCTGCAGGCAGGTGGGCAGCACCCGGTCGATGACCGGGGTCAGGGTCGAGGCCTGCTCGCGTTCGCCGCCCCGGCGCCACAGCAACATTTCCTGCACGGCCTTGAGCAGCAGCGGCTCGCAACTGGCGGCGAGCAGGCCGAGCATCAGGTCCGCCACTCCGGCGGTGCAGGCCCGACTGTTGCGCCGCCGCCCACGGTGGCGGGTCAGGTGCACCCCTTCGCGCTCGCACACCAGCACGCAGTCCAGCGCACTCATCTGCAGGGTGCCCAAGGGCTGCGTCACGGGTATGTGAATGCCAACGTCGCTGGCCACCCGCTCGCCCTCCCCGGCCACCTGGAACTCGAAGATCTGCGTATTGGCGATGTGGTTGGCGGTCCACAGCGCGTCCATGGCAGCCGAGAACGCCAGCAACGAAAAGCCATCGTGCAGCACCAGGGCTACCCGCTGGCTAACTCCGCCAGCTGGCTGCGGGTTGCCCCGGGAAAGGTAGGTGAGGTTCTTGGCCTTGAGGGTGCTTTTGAACGAGCGGCTCATGGGACAACACGCGCACGCTCAGACTCCAGGCCAGGGAGCAGTTGAAACAGAGCAACGCGTAAACCCTGTTGCGCCCTGTGCTGCCTCAGCAACTCCGAGACATCGGTGTTATGGCTCATTTTTATAATAACTCCCGATCAACTGCCTACGCCGACAACAAAGCGGTTTCATTGAACACTTGAATTCGGCTAGTCTCGAAAGTGCCCGCCTAGTTACCTGGCCAACAGTCTATGGCCCGCGACAACGGCACCAGAATCGATATTTTATAAGGTCTATTGATTACCTCTTGTTATGGTCAAACATACCGAACCGGATCAGACACTGATCAAGATGCCGTCGCTGCGGGCAGTGAAGGCCTTCGTTGCCGCCGCCCGCTACCAGAACTTCACCCGCGCCGCCGAGGCGCTGTGCGTGACCCAGGCGGCCATCAGCCGGCAAATCCGCGAGCTTGAGGAGCACCTGGGCGCCGAACTGTTCAGCCGCGCCGGGCGCGCGGTGGAGCTGACCGCCGCCGGGGCGATCTTCTTCGATGCGGTGCAGTTGTCGTTCACCAATATCGCCCAGGCTGCCGAGCGCGTACGCAACAGCGAGCTGCCCAAGCAGCGGGTGACCCTGTGCTGCTCGCCGGCGTTCGCCAACTTCTGGCTGGGGCCGCGGCTGCCGGCGTTTTTCGAAGCCTACCCGGAGATCGACCTGGATCTGGTGGTCACGCAGAACTTCCTGACCCTGGAGAACGGCCTGCGCCCGGACATCATCATCTGCAAGATGGCCAAGGGCGGCGACGGCTACCACAGCCAGCCACTGATGTGCGACGTGATCTACCCGGTGTGCACGCCGCAGTACCTGGCGCAGCACCCCGAGGTTGCAACGCTCGAGGGCATCCGTGACAGCGCACTGCTGAACCTGAGCCCCTACGGGCGCTCGCAGGTGGCCGAGCACGTCGACTGGAAGGTCTGGTTCGCCTACCAGGAGGTCGATTTTGCCCAGCGCGCCAGCCACGCACCGCTGCTGTTCAGCGCCAACGACTTCAACGTGCTGCTGCAACTGACCCTGGCCCACCAGGGCGTGGCACTGGGCTGGCACTACCTGGTCGCCCCACTGGTGGAACAAGGGCTGCTGGTACGGCCGGTAGAAGAGCGCCTGGTACACCGCAATACCCTGCACTACCTGAGTTTCAACGAAACCCGCAGCCACGACCCCAGTTGCTGCAAGTTGCGCGAATGGCTGGCAGAGCAGTTCGAAGGCGAAACACTGGAAGACGACAACGCCGATAGATAACCTCAGCTCATCAATTCATAACCTTAAATGTTGCTGTCACACTCCACGCCCCTTCCCTACTCTTTACCTCAGCGCCCTGACCGGCCCTGAGGTTTTTATCTGACCTCGCCCAGACCCTGCTGAAGTTTGAATAAAACTGGCCATTGCGCCAGCGGACTTCTGCACCTTAAAAACAACACTTATACAAAACAATTAGAGGTTAAACCACGATGTCCAACTTCAAGTTCCCCGGTATCAACCTGGCCATTACCACCCCGTTCGACGCCCAGGGCAAGATCGACTTCGCCCGTTTCGAGGCGCTGATCGAGCGTTACCTGGCAGCAGGCGTACAGGGCTTCGTGCTGAGTTCCGGCACCGGCATGCACGTGTACCTGAGCAAGGACGAGTCGAAGCAACTGGTGGCCTTCGGCGCCAAGGTGATCGCCGGCCGTGCCCGGGTCATCGCCCAGACCTCCGCGCTGCTGGCCGATGAAGTGGTCGAGCGCACCCGCCACGCCGCCGACTGCGGCGCCGATGGGGTGATGGTGCTGCCGCCGTTCTTCGAGGGCCCGACCGACGATGCGGGCATCATCGACTTCTACACCACGGTTGCCAGTGCCGGCCTGCCGGTCATCGGCTACAACGTGCCGCAGGCCGTGGGTGTGGAAGTGACCCCGGCACTGTTCGAACAGCTCAGCCAGATCCCCAACTTCGTCTCGGTCAAGGACAGCAGCGGCGACCTGGCCGCCCAAGCCTCGCTGATTCGCACCGGCCTGCCGACCATGAACGGCGCCGACCCGCTGGTGCCCTACGCCCTGTATGCCGGCGCCGCCGGGCTGATCTGGGGCGGCGCCAACATGGCCCCGCGCAGTTGCGTGGCGTTCGTCAACGCCGCGCTCGACAAGCAATGGGACCGCGCCCGCGAACTGTGGCGCGATATCGAGCCGGCAATGTCGCTGATCTGGCAGGGCGACTACGTGCAGTCGGTGTATGCCGGTGCCGAGCTGGCCGGTTACGGCGCCGGCAACCCGCGCCGCCCGCTGGCGCGCCTTGGCGCCGACAAAGCCGCCACCCTCGAGGCCGCGCTGGCCCCGCTGCTGGCCCGCGAAGCGAGCCTGGCCTGAACCTTTGGAGCACAACCATGTACAAGGCCAGAAAATTCCCGCGTAACGACAGCCTGTCGGGCTGGGTCGGCCTGCTGCCGGCACGCCAGCCGCGCCCCGCGCTCAATGGCAACATCAACGCCGACGTGGCGATCATCGGTGCCGGCTTTGCCGGGCTGTCGGCAGCGCGCAGGCTGAGCCAGCTCGACCCGACCCTGCGCATCGCCATCCTCGAAGCCGGGGTGGTGGGCGAAGGCGCCACCGGGCGCAACTCGGGGTTCATCATCGACCTGCCCCACGAGGTCAGCTCGGAGGACTTCGGCGACACCTCCAACGAACGCGCCCGGCGTGACATCACCCTGTACCGCACGGCCATCGCCCTGGCCACCGACATGGCCAAGCAGTATGGCTGGGGCCGCGAGATCATCGACCCTTGCGGGCGCTACAGCGTGGCCATCAGTCACAAGGGCGACGCCCATATCAGCACCTACGCCAGGCAGTTGCAGGGGTTAGGCGAGGCGCACGAGATCCTCGACGCCAAGGGCATCCAGGCGGTGACCGGCAGCGCCCTGTACACCTCGGGCCTGTATATGCCGGGCACGGTCATGGTGCAGCCGGCGGCGTACATCCGCGCGGTGGCCGACAGCTTCCAGGCGCCGGTCACGCTTTACGAGAACAGCGCGGTGCAATCGTTCGACAACAAAGCCGGCGGCTGGCTGTTGAAGACCGCCAAGGGCACGGTGCAGGCCGGGCGCATCATCCTCGCCAACAACGGCCATGCGCAAAGCTTCGGGCTGTTCCGCGGGCAGTTGCTGCATGTGTTCACCTACGCCTCGATGAGCGAGCCGTTCGACCCCAAGCGCCTGGCGGGGCAGCGCGACTGGGCGGCCACCCCTGCCCTGCCCATGGGTACCACAGTGCGGCGTGTGAGCGGTGCGGACGGCGACCGCCTGCTGATCCGCTCGCGCTACAGCTACCACGCCGGGCTTGAGATCAACGAGGGCCACGTACGCAGCGCCGGGCGCATCCACGACATCAAGTTCGCCGCGCGCTTCCCGGGCCTGTTGAACGTGAAGATGCAGTACCGCTGGGGCGGGCCGATGGCCTTGACGCTGAACAGCGTGCCGGCGTTCGGTGAAATCAAGCCGGGGTTGTTTGCCGCGTGCGCCTGTAACGGGCTGGGGGCGTCGAAGTCGACGGCGGCGGGGATTGCCGCGGCGGAAGCGGCCATGGGGGTGAACTCGCCGATGGTGGAGATCTTCCGGGGTTACGAGGCGCCCAAAAACCTGCCGCCGCAGCCATTTTTGAGCATCGGGGCCAAGGCCAACCTCAGCGTGCGCGAGTGGCGGGCGGGGGCGGAGTGAGCATCAAGGCATAGGCTGCCTGTAATGGCCTCATCGCCGGCAAGCCGGCTCCTACAGAGGAATGCGGTCACCTGTAGGAGCCGGCTTGCCGGCGATGAGGCCGGTACAGGCGTTACTCCCACAGAACAGCCGGTTACTGCACCGCAGGCTGCATCTGCGCCTTCCAGCGCTCCACGTTACGCTGCAGCACCGCCTCCGAAGCCCCGGATATCGGCAGCTCGGTGAGCTTCTTGGCCAACTGCCCGCGCAGCCAGCTGTCGTTGCACGCCGAGTTGTGCGACAGCGCCAGGTACAGCCCCGGCCGGTCCACCGGCAGGCCGCGGGCGATCAGGCTGTCGCCCACCCCCAGGCTCTGCGCCAGGGCCATGCCCGAGTAGCGCCCGGCCAGCACATAGTCCACCTGCCCGAGCACCAGCTTCTGGAACGCCTGGGTCAGGTTTTGCGAAGGGTCCAGCTTGAGCTGGGCCTTGGCGAACGCCTCGAACGCCGGGGTCAGGCGCGCCTTCTGTGACACGCTGCCCTTGTAGCGGGCCAGGTCCGCCGGGCCGTTGAACTCCAGCACCGCATCGTGGCGGGTCCACACCAGGTACTCGTTGAGCTGCAACGGCGGGTGAATGTAGTCCAGCGCGGTCAGCTGGGTAACCTGCATCGGCGTGTCGAGCAGCAGGTCCATGCGCCCGCTGCGCACCTCTTCCAGTGCCTGCTCGCGCTTGCCGGCATGCAGCACCTCCACCTTCAAGCCCAGCTCGCCCGCCACCTGGCGCAGCAGGTCGACATTCGCGCCGATCAGGTGGTTAGGGTCCTGCGGGTCCTGCCAGGAATACGGCGGCGCATCCGGGCTGCCGGTGACCACCAGGCGCTCGCACTTGCCCACCGCCCACACCGGGGCCGACAACAGCGCCAGTGCACAGGCCAGCACCCTTGAACTCGAACCAAACGCCATGCCCCGCACTCCTCGTCTTTCATAAAAAAAGCCCGGCCCCCATGACAGGGGCCGGGCTTCTTTATAGGTGAAGCAGGCGGATCAGACCAGCTTTTCCAGCTCTGGCACTGCTTCGAACAGGTCGGCGACCAGGCCGTAGTCAGCCACCTGGAAGATCGGCGCCTCCTCGTCCTTGTTGATCGCAACGATCACTTTCGAGTCCTTCATGCCGGCCAGGTGCTGGATCGCGCCGGAAATACCGACGGCGATGTACAGCTGCGGCGCAACGATCTTGCCGGTCTGGCCGACCTGCATGTCGTTGGGCACGAAGCCTGCGTCAACCGCGGCGCGCGAGGCACCGACGGCGGCGCCGAGCTTGTCGGCCAGGCTGTACAGGTGCTTGAAGTTGTCACCGTTGCCCATGCCACGGCCGCCGGAAACGACGATCTTGGCAGCGGTCAGCTCTGGGCGGTCGGACTTGGCCAGCTCTTCGCCGACAAAGGCCGAGATGCCGGCATTGTGCGCAGCAGCGACAGCTTCGACGGCAGCCGAGCCACCTTCGGCGGCCACGGCGTCGAAGCCGGTGGTACGCACGGTGATGACCTTGACCGAGGCGCTCGATTGCACGGTGGCAATGGCGTTACCGGCGTAGATCGGGCGCTTGAAGGTGTCGGCGGCTTCGACCGAGACGATCTCGGAGATCTGGTCGACGTCCAGCAGCGCGGCAACGCGCGGCAGGATGTTCTTGCCGTTGGTGGTGGCCGGGGCCAGCACGTGGCTGTAACCAGCAGCCAGCTCGACGATCAGCGGCGCGACGTTTTCCGGCAGGGCGTGGGCGTAGGCGGCGTTATCAGCGACCAGCACCTTGGCAACACCGGCAATCTTGGCGGCAGCTTCGGCCACACCACCGACATTTGCACCTGCGACCAGCACGTGCACATCACCACCGATCTTGGCGGCAGCGGCGACAGTGTTCAGGGTGGCCGGGGCTACGGCACCGTTTTCGTGTTCAGCGACAACCAGGATAGTCATTTAGATTACCTTCGCTTCGTTCTTCAGCTTCTCGACCAGTTCGGCCACCGATTTGACCTTGATGCCAGCGCTGCGGGCAGCCGGGGCTTCAACCTTGATGGTCTTGTTGGTGGAGGCCAGCGTTACGCCCAGCGCATCTGGCGTGACGGTTTCCAGCGGCTTCTTCTTGGCCTTCATGATGTTCGGCAGCGACGCGTAGCGCGGCTCGTTCAGGCGCAGGTCGGTGGTGACGATGGCCGGCAGGTTCAGCGCAACGGTCTGCAGGCCGCCGTCGATTTCGCGGGTGACGTTGAGCTTGTCGCCTGCCACTTCAACCTTGGAGGCGAAGGTGCCCTGGGCGAAGCCGGTCAGCGCGGCCAGCATCTGGCCGGTCTGGTTGTTGTCGCTGTCGATGGCCTGCTTGCCGAGGATGACCAGCTGTGGCTGCTCCTTGTCGACAACGGCTTTCAACGCCTTGGCCACGGCCAGGGAGTTCAGCTCATCAGCGGCTTCGACCAGGATGGCGCGGTCGGCACCCAGGGCCAGGGCGGTACGCAGCTGCTCCTGGGCGGTGGTCGGGCCGACAGAGACCACGACGATCTCGGTGGCAACGCCTTTTTCTTTCAGGCGGACGGCCTCTTCCACGGCGATTTCGCAGAAGGGGTTCATGGACATCTTGACGTTTGCAAGGTCGACGCCGGAGTTGTCCGCCTTGACGCGAACCTTGACGTTGTAGTCGACCACTCGTTTGACAGCTACAAGAACCTTCATGGATTCCTCGTTACTCTCCGGTGAAAAGAAGATCGCCTGGGGACTGCCCGGCGAATGCGCGTGGGTACAAGGGCACCTCTGAAAACGTAGCGCAGCAGGGAGATTTAAGTAAAACCGTCACATGACCGATCAGTCTTGTTCAGACCCCATGGGCAAAACCCGCGGGTCATTTTCTGTCATGGCGTGTAGACTCCACTACAAAACCTGATTCGGCCCGTAAACCCTGCTCCACGCCTGGTCTTTAGGGGTGCACCTGCGCCCGACGGACAGCCTACGGCGAGCGTAAAAGCGCTCGTATCTTGACCGTAACACCCAATCGGGTCAATACGGCAAATTGGCCAGCCTCCAGCCGCGCTCCTGTGATTTTACTGGGCTCCGGCAAATTCAAACAAACGTTTGTATTGGACCCGCCAAGTGGTGTAGATATAATGCGCGGCCAAGACAAAACGGTGTAGTCCGTCATTCCCGCTGCTACAGCCCAGCCAGCCGCGCATGACCGTCCCCGCACCCTAAAAAGACAAAGCAACAGCACGAGCCTTGATGAGTAGGAGAGAACCAGTGGAACGCGAATACATGGAATTCGACGTGGTCATCGTCGGCGCAGGCCCGGCGGGCCTGTCGGCCGCCTGCCGCCTGAAGCAGAAGGCCGCCGAAGCCGGTAGCGAGATCAGCGTCTGCGTGGTCGAGAAAGGCTCCGAGGTCGGTGCCCACATTCTCTCCGGCGCCGTGTTCGAGCCCCGCGCCCTGAACGAGCTGTTCCCCGACTGGAAAGAGCTCGGCGCGCCGCTGAACACCGAAGTGAAGCGCGACGACATCTACGTGCTCAAGGATGCCGGCAGCGCCACCAAGGTGCCTGACCTGTTCGTGCCCAAGACCATGCACAACCAGGGCAACTACATCATCTCCCTGGGCAACCTGTGCCGCTGGCTGGCCCAGCAGGCCGAGAACCTGGGCGTGGAAATCTACCCGGGCTTCGCCGCCCAGGAAGCGCTGTTCGACGAGCAAGGCGTGGTGCGCGGCATCATCACCGGCGACCTCGGCGTCGACCGCGAAGGCAACCCGAAGGACGGCCTGTACACCCCGGGCATGGAGCTGCGCGCCAAGTACACCCTGTTCGCCGAAGGCTGCCGCGGCCATATCGGCAAGCAGCTGATCAAGCGCTTCGACCTGGACAACGAGTCCGACGTGCAGCACTACGGCATCGGCCTCAAGGAAATCTGGGAAATCGACCCGGCCAAGCACGAGCAGGGCCTGGTGGTGCACACCGCCGGCTGGCCGCTGGACGTGATGGCCAAGGACAACACCGGTGGCTCGTTCCTCTACCACCTGGAAAACAACCAGGTGGTGGTCGGCCTGATCGTCGACCTGTCATACGCCAACCCCTACCTGTCACCTTTCGACGAGTTCCAGCGCCTCAAGCACCACCCGGTGATCAGCCAGTACCTCGAAGGCGGCAAGCGCATCAGCTACGGCGCCCGCGCCCTGGCCAAGGGTGGCATCAACTCGCTGCCGAAGATGGTGTTCAATGGCGGCGCCCTGA
Source organism: Pseudomonas sp. NPDC089406 (assembly GCF_044900265.1). NCBI lineage: Bacteria > Pseudomonadati > Pseudomonadota > Gammaproteobacteria > Pseudomonadales > Pseudomonadaceae > Pseudomonas > Pseudomonas sp. NPDC089406. Next base: position 62,865 of record NZ_JBJDNC010000010.1, read on the forward strand.
TCGGTTGCGACCTGGGCACCATGAACGTGGCCAAGATCAAGGGCAGCCACACCGCGATGAAGTCCGGCATGCTCGCCGCCGAAGCGGTGGCCGACGCGCTGATCGCCGGCAGCGAGGGTGGCGACCTGCTCAATGGCTATGTCACCGCGTTCAAGGCCAGCTGGCTGCATGAAGAGCTGTTCGCCAGCCGTAACTTCGGCCCGGCGATGCACAAGTTCGGCCCGTTGCTGGGCGCAGCGTTCAACTACGTCGACCAGAACTGGTTCGCCGGTAAGCTGCCGTTCACCCTGCACGATACCAAGCCGGACTACGCCTGCCTCAAGCTTGCGGCCGACTCGAAGAAGATCGACTACCCGAAACCCGACGGCAAGCTCAGCTTCGACAAGCTCAGCTCGGTATTCCTCTCCAGCACCAACCATGAAGAGGAACAACCCTGCCACCTGAAGCTGACCGACCCGAACATCCCGATCGCCAGCAACCTGCCGCTGTACGACGAACCGGCGCAGCGCTACTGCCCGGCCGGCGTGTACGAGGTGGTGGCGCAGGAAGACGGCAGCAAGCGCTTCCAGATCAACGCGCAGAACTGCGTGCACTGCAAGACCTGCGACATCAAGGACCCGGCCCAGAACATCACCTGGGTTACCCCTGAAGGCGCCGGCGGGCCGACTTACCCGAACATGTAAGGCCCCGCACAAGGCGCTGAAAATGCCCCTTGGCCGCAAGGCCCAGGGGCATCCCACCCTGCATACCTAACCGTGCTCACGGTACGCAATTCTGGTCTCTGAGGTATCCAGCCCCAGTTCCTCCAGCCGCTCACGCACATGCACCAGGCACTGCCCGCCGTCGGGCTTGTAATGCCCGGACGCATCATTGAGCAAGCCAATGATGTCAGTGACAGGATTGCTCAGGGTCATTCGCCCGATCTTCAACTCACCCGCGCATACGACCGGTTTGCCCCCGGCCAACTGGCTGTGCCTGATGTAGTTTATTCGGCCCAGCGCCTGGTCCCAGGCCTTGATCAAGATGCTTTTTTGCGGGGTGTAGACCCATGTGTACGAATCCCCGGGCCCATTGGGCGGAAGATGAATCAGGCGGTTGGTTTTCAGCTCATAGGCGAGGATCTGTCCTTTGTCTTCCCCGATCAATTGGCATACGCCATCAAGCTTGTCAGGTTGGTAGCTGCGCCATTTGAAAAAATCCGCCAGCCACGGCAAGAATCGGACAGGGTAGGTGTAACCGGCAAAATCAAGCGGCGACTGCAAGCCTGGCACCCGCCAGTCCAGCCAGTTGACACACCCGCGCCACGAGGCCGCATCCTTTTTTTCCTCAACCCAGACGTTATCGCTACCCACCACCCTGTTGGTCCAGGCGCGGTTGACCACCAAGTCCAGCGATTGCATCTTCCACGCCGGTCCATAACCGCCGTTGCTCTTTTGATAGAGCTCAACCGACTTCAGCTCATCGATGAACAACGGCGTGCTGCCAACCGTCCCCTTCAAGTCAACGTCGACCTCAAAATAGCTGCCGCGCTCGAAATTGCTGGCCAGTACTTGCGTCACCTTGCCTTCATTGATTGAAAAGCTTATCGAGTCCCCGCTGCCGGCCCTGAAATCATCACAGACCCTGAGGTGAAGGCTGAGGGTGTTCACCTGCTTCTCTGGCACTTCTGAGGGGGTAGGCAGGCCAGGCATCTGCACGTGCCAGGCATTGTGCGCAACAGAGCGGTCGCGCGCCTGCAGCCATACCTGCGAACTGACCGGGTCGCTGCACAAGATGTGCCCCCCGTCCCCATAGACGAGCTCCCCGCTGGGCAACAATTGCCAATGATCATCCGCGCCAACGACTTTCTTCTGGCAAATGCCCAGGCCCAGCGCTTGCCCTGTCGAATCGTTGTAAAGGCAGCCATTGCGCAATTGCCATTGCATCGCTGCGGGCTCCACATGCACTGCCATGCCCACTCCGTCCCTGTCTGCCATGAGAAAGTCGTGGCCATTTGTCAGCATGAACGAGGTGCCACTTGGCAGGAGGTTGTCCCATGCGCCACCGCTCCCGGACACCATGCTCAGCCAGGAAAGTTCGAGGGTGTGCTGACGACCAGTTGCATCCGTCAGCAGCATGGAATGGCCATTGGCGGCCTCCTTGATGTCATGCACATGGCGAAAATCGTGCAACACCTGCAAACCAGCGACGGTTTTGCCGGCCCGGTAAACGACAACCCACGCCTGGTCATGATGCAGCCTGGAGTCCAGGACCAAAGCCATGCCACCACTCCACTTGATGGCGGGTACGGCCCCCTTCACGTGGTTTTTCTGTTCAGGGTGGGAGAGCAGCGCTTGCGGCGGAATATCGGGGAGATCAGCTTGTGCAAGCCAAACAATGTCAAAGTGGTTCATACCTTGATCCTGGTGGTTGAGTAGAAGGACTCTGCCTGCCAGGTGAGGTTATGGTTATGGACCATCAGGGATAATGAGGAAGCCATGCCCTCAGGAGGCGACATGGCCTAGGCCCTACGCTCTGTCACGCAGAGCGTACTTCCTCGAACAGCTCGGGGTGGCGGTCGAGCAGCTTGAACAGCTTGATCAACGCCACCGGTGGGCGGGTCTTGCCGTTTTCGTAGCGGGAGAAGGCGTTGACGCCACCGCCGAAGATCTCGCCGGCTTCGCGCTGGTCGAGGTCGAACTTGCGGCGGATGGTGGCGATGAAGCCTGGGTCGACAGCAGCAGCATTGACCTGTTGATTGAACGCCCGCATCTCGGCGTTCACTCGCCCTGCGACCGGTATGGTCATGATTGCTTCATCGCAAGCCGGGCAGTATTCGGCATCGACTTGCGCAATGACCATTGACTCACCTTTGTAGCTATAGGGCATGTCTCGCACCTCGCGAACCAGCTCCGCAGCTCCACAGATTGGACACTTCATGGTTTACAGCTCCTTGAACGACACGATGAGCACGTCATTGATCACCACGAGCTTGAGATAAACCCTACCCGCCGGAGTGACCGGACGGTAGACGTCATGCCAGATCCGGTGATCGGCATGGCTGGTCATGCTTTTGTAAAAGTCACCGCCACTAAGCTGTGACACCGTCGCCAGCAATTGCTGCTCGCTAAGCTGCAGATCAGCTGCACCTTTTGCCGCCACACCGGTGATTCTCACCAAGCCGTCAGCCAGCAATGAGTGCACCCTTGCGAGTGGACAATGGGGCATTCTCTTTTCCATGAGAAATTAACCTTCCAGGTTATTTTAGGCCAATAGGAATTTCCAATTACCTCGCCCGGAAGTCTGCCCCACTCAGTGCCTGGCACTAGCCCTTCATTTGTCACCACACATGATCGGCGCCGGCTCTGCGGCAAAGGCCAGCGGCTCGCGGCGCCCGAAGTACAGCGCCGTCAGCAGCCCCACCGTGCCCATGATCAGACAAAAGCCGACACACACCCACGGGCTCCACGGCATCAGCGCGATCAGCGCAAGCGGCGTGGTGCTGGCCCACAGCGCATAAGCCACGTTGTAGGTGAACGAGATGCCCGACACGCGGATCTGCGCCGGGAACAACCCGACCATCACCGACGGCACCACCCCCACCACCCCGCACGACAGCCCGGCCAGTGCGTAGGCCAGCCAGGTCGCCCCCCACTGCCCCACCAGGCTGGCATACAGCGCGCCGATGCCCAGCGGCAGCAACAGGCTGTAGAGCATCAGCGCGCGCCACGCGCCGATACGGTCCACCAGCAGCCCGGCCAGCACACAGCCGATATTCAAGAAGACAATCCCCACGCTGCTCAGGGCGAAGGTGTGCCCGGCGCTCATGCCGAAGCGCTGCTGCATCACCGTGGGGGTGATCACCACCAGCACCACCACCGCTGAGGTGAGCACGCAGGTCAGCAGAGCCGCCGGGATCAACGCCCGACGGTGCTCGCTCAGCACGCTGCGCAACGGGAAGCTCACCGGCTGTTCCTGGCGCTCGCGCAGGGCCAGGAACACCGGCGTCTCGCTCAACCAGCGGCGCAGCCACACACCAATCACGCCAAACACCCCACCCAGCAGGAACGGGTAGCGCCAGGCGTAGTCGAGGATCTCCTGCGGGCTGTACAGCTGCGCCAGCGCCGTGGCGGTAAGCGCGCCCAGCAGGTAGCCGAAGGTCAGCCCGGCCTGCAGGAAGCCCAGGGCGTAACCGCGCCGCCCCACAGGCGCGTGCTCGGCGACGAAGGTCCAGGCACTTGGCACCTCGCCCCCCACTGCCGCCCCCTGCAGAATGCGCAGGGCCAGCAGAATCAAGGGCGCGGCATAACCGATGTCGGCGTAGGTCGGCATCACCCCGATCAACAGGCAGGGCAGCGCCATCATCAGGATGCTCAGGCTGAACACCCGCTTGCGCCCCAGGTGGTCGGCAAAGTGCGCCATGAGAATGCCGCCCAGGGGCCTTGCCAGGTAACCGGTGACGAAGATGCCAAAACTCTGCAGCAGGCGCAGCCACTCGGGCATTTCCGGCGGGAAGAACAACTGGCTCAGGGTCAGGGCGAAGAACACGAAGATGATGAAGTCGTAGATCTCCAGGGCGCCACCCAGCGCCGCGAGGCCCAGGGTCCGGTGGTCGCCGCGGCTGAAACGGGGCGCGCGGGCGGTATCGATGGCAGTCATGGCAGTTCCGCAGGTCGGCAAAAGGCCAAGAGGATAGCAAATGCCAGCCCTGCAAGCCGCTCAGGAGCTACGGCTGAATACCGTGTGGCCGAAGTTCATGCGCCGGGGGTAACGCCCCGCACCTGAGGCAAACGCCTCGGGCAGCGGTACCTGCCCCACCACCAGCGGCATGTCGATGATCGCCATGAACGCCTGCAACGCGTCGTTATCGGGTGCACGCGGCAGGCTCACGCTCACCGCCTGGCGCTCGCCCGGCGGCACTGTCGGCACGCGTATCTGCTTGGAGTGGTACAGCAAGGCATGCTGGATCTGCGAGCTGACCCGGCAGAAGCGCGCCAGGTCGACGCCGGCGTGGCTGGCCAGCTCGATATTGCCCAGCAGCAGGTGAAAGGGTTGCAGGGCGCTGTGCACCAGGCGCTGCAGCTCGTCGAAGCTCTCTACCGGGGCGATGCGGTAGTAGCCCAGACCATTGAGCAGCCGTTCCAGTTGCAGGCGCTGCAGAGGGTGCTCGTCAGCAATGAGGATACGCAGGGATTTGTTGGCCATCGTCCGAACCCGGGCAGTCAGGTGTGAGGGTTCCATGACCAGGACTGCGCCGGCACCGGCAAGCCGCAGGCTGGCTGCCCGGGCGGTCTTTCTAGAGCGTTGTCGTGAAACTGCGGGAAATCAAGTTGCCAGCATGGGAAATTTTCAGCCTTCCCACTGCCGCATGCGCTGGCGGCAGTGCTTCATGGCATTGACGATGTGCTTTTCCACCAGGCTGCGGGAGATGCCCAGCCGCTCGGCGATCTGCTGGTGCGACAGGCCATCGAGCTTGCGCAGCAGGAAACACTCGCGGCAGGCCGCACCCAGCTCGTCCAACGCCTGCTGCATCAGCGCCAGGCGCTGGTCCAGTTGCATGCTCTGGGACGGCGCCGGGCTGTGCCAGCGCTCATCGCTGTCGAGCACTTCCAGCGGCTCGGCCTGGCGCACCTGATGACGCCGATGGCGATCGACCACCAGGTTCAGCGCGGTGCGGTAGAGAAACGCCCGCGGGTGCTCGATGCGCTCACCCTCGCTACGTTCCAGCACCCGCAGGTAGGCATCATGGGCGACGTCTTCGGCAGCCTGCCGGTTACCCAGGCGGGCACAGAGAAAACTCACCAATTCGCGATAGTAATGTTCCACGACGGCACCTGGCGTCTCCCTGCGCAAGCGCTGTAGGCACGGGCAGCGGGTAGGCTGATATCAAGGTGCAATCTTACAAATTATAATGATTCTCAGCAACATGAAGCGGAAGCACCCAGCGCGGTAAATCGGCACGCGGCGCTTTCGTTTAACTGGGACCCCGAGTGCAATCCCCACCGCCTCGCTCGATCAACCCCGGTTGGAAGCCCGCATGACTCGCACACCCGACACCCGCCGCCGCCTGCTGATGGCCACCCTTGGCCTGCTGGGCCTGGGCAGCCTGCTGGCCTGGAAGACCCTGCCGCTGGGCGGCGCACCGGTCAGCAGCGTGCCGGTAACCCGCAGCGACATCGAAAGCAGCGTCACCGCCCTGGGCACCCTGCAGCCCCGGCGCTACGTGGATGTCGGCGCCCAGGCCTCCGGGCAGATCCGCAAGCTGCACGTGGAGGCCGGTGACCCGGTGCAGGAAGGCCAGCTGCTGGTGGAGATCGACCCCTCCACGCAACAGGCCGCCCTGGACGCCGGGCGCTACTCGATCGAAAACCTCAAGGCGCAGCTGGCAGAACAACGCGCCCAGCATCAGCTTGCCCAGCAGCAGCTCAAGCGCCAGCGTGACCTGGCCGCCAGCGGCGCCACCCGCCAGGAAGACCTGCAAACCGCCGAATCACAACTGAAGGTGACCCAGGCGCGCATCCAGATGTACCAGGCGCAGATTCTTGAGGCCCAGGCCAGCCTGCGCAGCGCCGAAGCCGAGCTTGGCTACACGCGCATCTATGCGCCCATGAGCGGTACGGTTGTGGCGGTGGACGCCCGTGAAGGCCAGACCCTCAACGCCCAGCAGCAGACGCCACTGATTTTGCGCATCGCCCGGCTGTCGCCGATGACCGTATGGGCCCAGGTGTCCGAGGCCGACATCGGCAAGGTCAAACCGGGCATGAGCGCCTACTTCACCACCCTGTCCGGCGGCAAGCGCCGCTGGGCCAGCACCGTGCGGCAGATCCTGCCGGTACCGCCCAAACCGCTGGACCAAGCCAGCCAGGGTGGCGGCAGCCCGGCCAGCGCCAGCGCCGGGACCACCGGCAGCAAGGTGGTGCAGTACACCGTGCTGCTGGACGTCGACAACCCCGACGGCGCGCTGATGGCCGAAATGACTACCCAGGTGTTCTTCGTTGCAGGGCAAGCCAGCCAGGTGCTCAGCGTGCCGCTGGCGGCGCTGGGCGACACCGGCGAAGAGCACCTGCGCCTGGCCCAGGTGCTCAAGGGCGATGGCAAGATCGAGGCACGCCAGGTGCGTACTGGCCTGAGCGACCGCCTGCGCGTGCAGGTGCTCGACGGCCTGCGCGAGGGCGAGCGCCTGGTGATCGGTGCACCAGCCGCCAGCGGGAGCTGACATGAGCACTCCTTTGATCGAGCTGTGCGACATCCGCAAGGTCTACGGCGGCATCGACTCGCCCATCGTCGAGGTGCTGCGCGGCATCAGCCTGAGCATCCACCCCGGCGAGTTCGTCGCCATCGTCGGCGCTTCGGGCTCGGGCAAGTCGACCCTGATGAACATCCTCGGCTGCCTCGACCGCCCCACCTCCGGCAGCTACCGCTTCGCCGGCCGTGATGTGGCCGAGCTGGGCAGCGACGAGTTGGCCTGGCTGCGCCGCGAGGCCTTCGGCTTTGTGTTCCAGGGCTACCACCTGATCCCCTCGGGCTCCGCCCAGGAAAACGTCGAGATGCCGGCCATCTACGCCGGCATCCCCCCCGCCGAACGCCACGCCCGCGCCCGCGCCCTGCTCGAGCGCCTGGGCCTGGCCAGCCGCACCGGCAACCGCCCGCACCAGTTGTCTGGCGGCCAGCAACAGCGCGTGTCGATCGCCCGCGCCCTGATGAACGGCGGCCATATCATCCTCGCCGACGAACCCACCGGCGCCCTGGACAGCCACAGCGGCACCGAGGTGATGGCGCTGCTCGACGAACTGGCCAGTCAAGGGCATGTGATCATCCTCATCACCCACGACCGCGAGGTGGCTGCCCGCGCGCAGCGGGTGATCGAGATCCGTGACGGGCAGATGGTCAGCGACTCGGCCGCCGAACAACCCGCCCAAGCCCCACGCGAGCAGTTGCAGGCAGATGATTTGCGCCAGCGCCTGGACCGCGGCGCCACGCTCAAGGGCGCCTGGAAGGGCGAGCTGGTCGACGCCCTGCAGGCGGCCTGGCGGGTGATGTGGATCAACCGCTTTCGCACCGCACTGACGCTGCTTGGCATCGTCATCGGCGTGGCCTCGGTGGTGGTCATGCTGGCGGTGGGCGAAGGCAGCAAGCGCCAGGTCATGGCGCAGATGGCCGCCTTCGGCTCCAACATTCTTTACCTCAACGGCAAGCACGCCACCGAGCGCGAGCCCGCCGGTATCGTCACACTCGATGACGTTGCGGCCATCGGCGAGCTGCCGCAGGTCATGCACGCCATGCCGGTGATCGGCGACAAGCTGATGGTGCGCCAGGGCAACAACAGCCAGCAGTTCTATGTGGGCGGCAACAACACCTGGTTCCCCGAGATCTTCAACTGGCCGGTGGTCGAAGGCAGCTTCTATACCGAAGCGGATGAGGCCAGCGGCGCGGCAGTGGCAGTGATCGGGCAGAAGGTTCGCGACAAGATGTTCGGCGAAGGCAGCAACCCGATCGGCCAGTACCTGCTGATCGGCAACGTGCCGTTCCAGGTGATCGGCATCCTGCTCGGCAAGGGCGCAAGCTCCGGCAGCGAAAACGCCGACGAGCGCATCGCCGTGCCCTACTCCGCTGCGGCCATCCGCCTGTTCGGCAGCCGCGACCCCGAATACATCGCCATCGCCGCACAGGACTCCAGCCGCGTGGGCGAAACCGAACAAGCCATCGACCGCTTGCTGCGCCAGCGCCACCAGGGCAAGCACGACTTCGAGCTGACCAACGACGCCGCGCTGATCCAGGCCGAGGCGCGTACCCAGAACAGCCTGTCGCTGATGCTTGGGGCGATTGCCGCGATCTCGCTGTTGGTGGGCGGCATCGGGGTGATGAACATCATGCTCATGACCGTGCGCGAACGCACCCGCGAAATCGGCATCCGCATGGCCACCGGTGCCCGCCAGCGCGACATCCTGCGCCAGTTCCTCACCGAGGCGGTGATGCTGTCGATGGTCGGCGGCGTCACCGGCATCGTGCTGGCCCTGGCGATTGGCGCCGGCCTGCTGCTGGCCGGCATCGCCGTGGCCTTCGCCCTGCCCGCCATCGTCGGCGCCTTCGCCTGCGCGGTCATCACCGGCGTGCTGTTCGGCTTCATGCCGGCACGCAAGGCCGCCCGTCTCGACCCGGTCAAAGCCCTTACCAGCGAATAGTCCATGCCAATCCCCAGCCGTATCAGCCTGTTGACCCTGAGCCTGTGCCTGGCCGCCTGCAGCACACCACCGCCGCCGGCCAGCGCAATCACCCCGCCTGCCGCCTGGCAAGGGCCTGCCCAGGCCGCGCAAGCACAGCCAGATGCACAGTGGTGGCAAGCGTTCGCCAGCCCTGAACTGAACCAGTTGATCGAACGCGCGCGGCACAACAGCCACGACCTGGCCGCCGCCGCCGCGCGCGTGCGCCAGGCCCAGGCCAGCGCGATCATCGCCGGCGCCCCATTGCTGCCCGAACTGCAACTGGGCCTGGACGGCAGCCGCCAGCACCTGCTGCGCGGCGAAGGCAACGACCAGCTCGACGCCAGCAGCAGCGAACGCACCAGCACCTCGTTCGGCCTGCAGCTCAGCGCCAGCTACGAGATCGACTTCTGGGGCGGCCTGCGCGCGGCCCGCGACAGTGCCCTGCGCAGCCTCGACGCCAGCCGTTTCGACCGCCAGACCGTCGAGCTGACCCTGCTCGGCGCAGTGGCCGACAGCTACCTGCAGGGCCTGGCCCTGGACGAACAGCTGCGTATCGCTTGCCTCAACCTGGAAAACGCCCGCGACGTGCTCGGCGTGGTCGAAGCCCGCGAACGCTCGGGCTCGGCGACCCGCCTGGAGCTGGCCCAGCAGCGCAGCCTGGTGGCCGCCCAGCAACGCCAGCTGCCGTTGCTGGAGCAGCGCCGCCAGGACAACCGCGTCACCCTGGCCACCCTGCTGGGCGACCCTGTGCAACAGCTGCCAGCCAGCACCCAGAACATCCACGCTTTGCGCTGGCCGGGCATCGGCAGCGGCGTGCCCAGCGAGCTGCTGGGCCGGCGCCCGGACATCGCAGCCGCCGAGGCGCGCCTGGCGGCGGCCAGTGCCAACGTTCAGGTGGCCCGCGCCGCGCTTTTGCCGCGCCTGGTATTGGGCGCGAACCTTGGCAGCGGGTCGCGGACCTTCGCCAATGTGCTCGACAGCCCCTACTACACCCTCACCGCAGGCCTGACCGCGCCGATATTCAACAACGGCCGCCTGCGCGCCGAACGCGACCTGGCCACGGCCGAGCAGCAGGAGCTACTGGAGGATTACCGGGCCAGCATCGTCAATGGTTTCGGTGATGTGGAAAAGGCCCTGAACGCCATCGACGGCGTGGAGCGCCAGCGCCAGTGGCAGGATGAGGAAGTGGCCCAGGCACGCATCGCCTTCGACCTTGCCCAGCAGCGCTACCGCGCCGGCGCCGAGACCCTGCTCAGTGTGCTGGAAACCCAGCGCACGCTGTACCTGGCCGAGGATGAACAGGCGCAACTGCGCCTGGCCCGGTTGCAGGGCAGCGTGGCGTTGTACAAGGCGTTGGGTGGGGGGTGGGAGGCGCGGGGGATGTAGGGGATGTCCCTTTCGAGGGTGGGTCAGGGCTGACAGGGGTTCGCCTAGAGCCTTTCGGCGCCTATGAGATCGAGCGCCGCCCGCGCGGCGCTTCGCGGGTAAACCCGCTCCCACAGTTTGTTTCGGGCCAGTTATGCCTGTGCAAGTACCGGCGCCTGCCTTGGTGCATGTCTTGAGCCATGTGGGGCTGCTGCAATGCCCACGCTGAAACCGCGTCGTACAAACAAGGGGGACCCGGTACCAGCACAGGAGAGACTGGCCCGAAATAAACTGTGGGAGCGGGTTTACCCGCGAAGCGCCGCGCGGGCGGCGCTCGGTTTCACAGGCACTGCAAGGCTTTCGCCGAACACCTTGCAGCCCTCACCAAATCCCCGCCAGCCTCTCAAGAAACAATATTCTTCATCGACAAATGCCGCGCATACCAAGGCCGCTGCGGCACCTTGCGCAACAACCCATCGATCTTGCCCTCCTCGCCAAAGGTGATGCGCAAGGCCAGCTTCATCACCTCCACGTCCATCTCCACCGACTTGCCCGGGCGCATGCCCGGCTGCGTGCTGCAGCCGTGGGTGTCCGGCCCCAGCCAGGGGTCGTCCACCTCCACCCAGCGCCCCGGGGCGAACCAGGGCACGCCGTTGACTTCAAGGCGCGTGACCTGCCCTGGGTGGTAGCGTTCCTGGGCACGGAACCAGTCATCGATACGGTCGTCGATCCAGCCATGGAAGGCCCAGAACACCGGGTTGACGTGGGACGAGAACGGGTCGCCGAGAAAGTCGTTTTCACGCCCGAACCAACGCGCGGCGAAGTCCGACGGATCACGGGCGAACGGCACCGGCGCGCCGCTGATGGGGTCGCGCGGCACGCTTGCCCAGCACATGTGCAGCCAGTCGTGCAGGTTCATCTCAAGTTCCGACCCCAGTGCCCCCAAAGACAGCTTCGAGAGGTACAGCGGGTCCTGGTACTGCGACTCCCACACCTGGAAATTGCTGCAGAAAGTCTCGCCGGCCTTGATCGCCCCTACCCACTGCCCATAGGCCTGGTCACCGGGGGCCTGCCAGGGGGGCGGCACGCGGTAGCCGTCGTGGTTGTCGTAGTAGCGGGCAAAGCCTGCGCGGTCAGCTTCCACCGCAGCTTGCGGCAGCGGGAAACGCTGCCAGGACGGCAAATCCTGCAGGGTGCGCGCGTGCATCACCATGTGCCGGTGCATGAACAGAAAATCGATCCCCGAGCCATTGCGGTGCTTGCGCGGCCCGCGGGCATCACGCTCAAGGTCGCGCGGCCCGGGCTGCCAGCCCAGCCCACGCAGGGCATCCTGCTTGCTCGTCGGCAGTTTGTGCCAGCGGTCGCGGGTGGCGTGCCACAGTTGGTGGAACAACCGGTGCTCGGCACTGATCACCCAGGCCAACATCGCCGGTGTATAGGGCAGGCGCTCGCGGGCCTCGGGGAACAGGCGCTTGACCGCGACCAGGCGGCTGTCCTGCAGCACCAATGTCAGCGGCCGGTCCAGCCGCTGCACCCGCACGCTCAAGGTGCCGCTGCCGGCGTTGGCAAATTCGCCCCACACCTCGTCCAGGCTGGCCACGCATTCGTAGACAACGCCACCTTCGCGGCCCACCAGTCGCCAGCGCACCTCGCCGCTGCTGGCACCCACCAGATCGCCCAGCACGCGGTAGGCCGGCTGCGCTTCTGCGCGCAGGGCAACACCGGTATCGACGAACCCGCGCAGGCCACGGCCCTTGGTGGCGATGTCGAGGAACATCTCGACGCCCTGCCCGGGCAGCCCCTCAAGGCCGCCATCGGCACCTTCGAAACGGATATCCCAGACCCCGCGCAGCAGATCCGCCAGTACCTGAGCGTTGTAATCGGCCAGCTCCACGCTGGCCTCACCAGGCGTGACGACATCATCTTCGGGGTCGTGGGTCAGCTCTTTGTGCGCGTAATAGGCCGCCGTGCCGGCAGCGCCCGCCACTGCCAGGCCTGCGATGAAACCTCGTCGGGAAATGGTCATTGCGCCTCGATTCGTCTGTGCTTGCTGCGGCTTCTATCCAAGCTAGGACGTTCGCTGGGCGGGGAAATTTAACCGCGCACGCGGCCCGGCTAATTCAACAGGCCAGGCACTCGTCTGTTGTGTATCCCCCGCTGCCAGAGGCAAGCCCATGACCTCCCTGCTTTCACGCCTGATCCGCCCAAGCAAGGCCACCGCCTACAGCATCTTCGACATCGAGCTCAAGGCCATCGAGCGCCTCAGCCCTTCGCTGTGCCGCTACGTGTTCACCGGTGCCGACGTCGCGCAGATGACCACCCTGGCGCCCGACCAGCGTATCAAGCTGTTCTTCCCCACCCCCGCCGGCACGCCGCCCAACCTGCCCAAGGACGGCCAGTGGCAGCAGGCGCGCCGCGACCTGGCACCCCAGCACACGCCACCGATGCGTACCTACACCATTCGCGCCCTGCGCCGCGAAGCACTGGAGGTGGACGTCGACTTCGTCCTGCACGGGGTGAACGGCCCGGCCTCGGCTTGGGCCACCACGGCCCAGGTGGGTGACCGCCTGCAGATGGTCGCCCCCAACCTGGCTTACCACCGCGACCCCGGTGGCTACGAGTGGAAGCCGCCACACAGCGCCCAGCGCATCCTGCTGGTGGGCGACGAGACCGCGCTGCCGGCAATCGCCGGCATTCTCGAACAACTGGCCGACCACGCGCCGCAGCGCGAGGTGCAGGCGTTCATCGAAGTGCCGCTTGAGAGCGACTGCCTGCCCCTGCGCCACAGCCCCGCCACCCGCCTGCACTGGCTGCCCCGCGACCTGCTGCGCTGCGAACACGGGCAAGGCATGCACCATGCCGTGCACGAGCTGGCCAACCTGCCTGGGGTGCAGGTGGCCAAGTCTGTGGAGCTGGAGGATATCGATATCGACCAGCGCATCCTGTGGGAGCTGGCCAGTGACGCGAAAGGCGACTTCTACGCCTGGATTGCCGGGGAGTCGGGCACGGTGATGGATATTCGCCGCTACCTGATCAAGGAGCGCGGGCTGGCGCGGGAGAGTTTGACCTTGATGGGGTATTGGCGCGCGGGGCGCACCTTTGATTGACCGGCCCGAAAAGCATCGCCGGCAAGCCGGCTCCTACAGAGGGACGTGATCTTCTGTAGGAGCCGGCTTGCCGGCGATAGGGCTGCTGCAGGTTAACCCGCCAGCGCCGCCCGCAGCGCCTCGGCAAAGCGCCCGGCCACTTCGTCGACCTGCTCGGCGCTGATGATCAGCGGCGGCAGGAAGCGCACCACCGCACCATGCCGGCCGCCCAGCTCAAGAATCAAGCCACGGCGCAGGCACTCACGCTGCACCTTCGGCGCCAGGCTGCGGTGGGCCAGCGGGTGCCCCAGGGCGTCCACTTCGCCCGCCGGGTCCACCAGTTCCACACCCAGCATCAGCCCGCGCCCGCGAATGTCACCCAGTTGCGGGTAGTCGCGCTGCAGCGTCTGCAGGTGCCCACGCAGGCGCTGGCCCATGGCTTCGGCGTGCTCGCACAGGCGGTGCTCGACCAGGTACTGCATCACCGCCGAGCCCGCCGCCATGGCCATCTGGTTGCCACGGAAGGTGCCGGCGTGGGCGCCAGGCGTCCACTGGTCGAGCCAGTCGCGGTACACCGTCACCGCCAACGGCAGGCTGCCGCCGATGGCCTTGGACAGGGTCACCACGTCCGGCACGATGCCGGCGTGCTCGAAGGCGAACATCTTGCCGGTACGGGCAAAGCCGCTCTGGATCTCGTCGACGATCAACGCCACGCCGGCCTGCTCGGTGATGCGGCGCAGGCCGCGCAGCCACTCGATGTCAGCCGGGATCACACCGCCCTCGCCCTGCACCACCTCGACGATTACCGCCGCCGGCAGCGCCACACCGGCCTCGGGGTCGTTCAGCAGGTTTTCCAGGTAATGCAGGTTGGCGCGCACGCCGGCCTCGCCGCCCAACCCGAACGGGCAACGGTAGTCATAGGGGTATGGCAAAAACTGCACGCCGCTGCTCAGCAGTGCGCCCAGCGGTTTCTTCGGGCCCAGGCTGCCCATCAGGCTCAGGGCGCCTTGGGTCATACCGTGGTAGCCGCCCTGGAACGCCAGTACGGTGCTGCGCCCGGTGGCGGTGCGCACCAGTTTGAGCGCCGCCTCCACCGCGTCGGTGCCGGTCGGGCCGCAAAACTGGATCTTCGCCTCGCGACGCAGCGCTTCGGGCAGCAGGGCGAACAGGTCCTGGACGAACTGGTCCTTGACCGGGGTGGTCAGGTCCAGGGTGTGCAGCGGCAGCTCGTCGGCCAGCACGCGCTGGATGGCTTCGACCACCACCGGGTGGTTGTGCCCCAGGGCCAGGGTGCCGGCGCCGGCCAGGCAGTCGATGAACTGGCGGCCTTCGACATCTTCCACATGGATGCCCCGGGCGCGCTTGAGCGCCAGCGGGATGCGCCGCGGGTAGCTGCGGGCGTTGGACTCCTGTTGCTGCTGGCGCAGCAGCAGCGGCGAGTCGGCGAATTCGTACAGGGCCTGGGGCTCGTTGGCCGGCAGGGCCCGGGCAAGGCTGGACGCGGTGGACATGGAGAAACCCTCGCAAGCAAGCGGATGTGCCCGCCACGCGTCCTGTAACCGGATGTGTGTCGGGTTGTTATCGCTTGAAAAACGCTTGGGCGAGGTGCGGATTTAGCGCTTGTTGCGGGATTTGTTCACCCAGGCCTGTGCTGCCCTGTAGGAGCCGGCTTGCCGGCGATGGGGCCCGCCCAGGCGGTGCATCACTCGGGCTACCGGCCTCATCGCCGGCAAGCCGGCTCCTACAGGGATCGCACAGGCCTGAAGACTTCAGCCAGCAGTGCGTGCCGGCACCTGCAGACACACCCGCAAGCCATCGGCCTGGCTGTCAAAACGCAGGCTGCCAGCGCAGCGCTGGACGATGGCCTGGACGATGGCCAGGCCCAGGCCGCAGCCACCGCTCTGGCTGTTGCGCCAGAAGCGTTCGGTGAGGTGCGCCAGGTCTTCCTGGCGGATGCCCGGGCCATGGTCGCGCACCACAAAGTCCACCTGGCCATCGAGGGCTTGCACGTCCAGCTCCACCGCCGCATCGCCGCCATGGCGCAGGGCGTTGTCCAGCAGGTTGCGCAGCGCCGCCACCGCCAAGGGCGCCGGCATACCCAGGTACACTCGCGCCGCCTCGTCCGGCAGGTGCAGCAAGATGCGCCGGTTGTCGCCGCCACCGGCATCCTGGATGGCCTGCAACGCCACCTGCTCGGCGCTGCACTGCACCCCGTCATCGAACGACAGGCTGCCCTCCACCCGCGCCAGCATCAGCAACTGCTCCAAGGTGCGGTGCATGCGGTCGGTGCCCTGTTCGGCATGCTCAAGGGCCTGCTCGCGCACCGCGCCGTCGGTCATGCGCGCCACCTGCAGGTGGGTCTTGATCGCGGTCAGCGGGCTGCGCAGCTCGTGGGCGGCGTCATCGGTCAGGCGCCGCTCGCGCTCGATGGTCTGGGCAATGCGCAGGAACAGCTGGTTTTGCGTATCGAGCAGCGGCTGCAGCTCGCTGGGCAGGTTACCCACCTGCAACGGCTCGACGCTGTCGGCGCGCCGGCGACGCAGGGCGTCACGCATGCGGTTGAGCGGCGCCAGGCCCTTGCCCAGGCCGATCCACAACAGCCCCAGGCTGCCGAGCAGCGCCATCAGCACCGGCGCCGAGGCAGCCAGCAGAATCGACTGGTTCAGCGCCTCGCGCTCCATGTGCCGGTCGGCGGTGGTGATACGCACATCATCATGGTTGTAGGTGAAGGTACGCCACGACGCACCGTCGATGGTCTGGTCACGGAAGCCGCTGCGCTGGTCGTCCATGGCGCCGTCGTGCTTGTGGTTGCTGGCAAGGATTTCACCACGCAGCGAGCTGACCTGGCAGGCCATGCCATCCGGCACGCTGAGCTGGTCGGCAGAGAAGTGCGCATCCTCGCCCTTTGCTGCCAGCGGTTGCGGCAACTGGTCGACCAGCCCGGCGACCATGCGCGCCGATGCCACCAGGCGCTGGTCGAGGGAAAACATCATCTGCTGGCGCAGGTCGCGCAGCATCCACGCCGCCGCCAGCACCCAGATGACGATGAAGGCGCTGCCAAGGATCAGCGACAGGCGTACCCGCAGGCTCATGAGGCAGCCTCCCCTGGCGCCTGCGCCGGCCCCAGGCGATAGCCCAGGCCACGCACGGTCTCGACGATACCGTTGCCGAGCTTGCGCCGCAGGTGGTGGATATGCACGTTGAGGGCGTTGCTCTCGACCTCGTCGCTAAAGCCGTACACGCAGTCCTTGAGCTGCTCGCTGGACAGCACCCGGCCAGGGTTCTGCAGCAAGGCCTGCAGCAGTGCCTGCTCGCGCCGCGACAAGTCCACCGGCTGGCCGGCCAGGGTGGCGGCGCAGCTGCTGGGGTCGTAGATCAGCGGGCCATGCTCGATGACGTTCACCGCACGCCCGGCCACCCGGCGCAGCAGGGTGTGCAGGCGCGCGGCCAGCTCGCGCAGGTCGAACGGTTTGAGCAGGTAGTCGTCAGCCCCGGCCTGCAAGCCGTCGACCCGGTCGGTGACCGCATCGCGGGCGGTGAGCACCAGCACCGGCAGGGTCTCGCCTTGCTGGCGCAGGCGGCGCAGCAGTTTCAGGCCGTCTTCGTCGGGCAGGCCGAGGTCGAGGATCATCACGTCGAACTGCGCGGCCTGGAGCATCTGCCGGGCCTGCGAGGCGCTGGCCACCCGGTCCACGGTCAGGCCCTGGGCCGAAAGGCCAGCGCAGATGCCGCTGGCGATCAGGTCGTCATCCTCGCAGAGCAGAACGTGCATGGGGTGGGTCTCCGGGGGTGGGGAAGCTGGCATTGCACAGGGTGGGCATTAAGGGGGGATTATGTACCGTTTCAGGGTGGGTTGGGCATTGTCTTGCGGCAGGCACAAACGCCTCCAGGCGCAGCCTTGAGATAAGATCAAGTCATCCAGGCAGGCCGGTTAACCTTGAGTTAATACCCCCCGGCCAGCATGCCCTCATTCCAAGTTCTGCCAAGGCGTCGACATGCGTGTTTTCCTCCTCCTGCTGACATTCCTGCTCGCCGGCCCGCTCCAGGCCAACCCCTTTGCCGTCAAACCGGACTTTTTGCCGGTCAATGACGCGTTCGTGCTGAGCCACGACCGCCTCCCGGACGGCCAGATGCGCCTGTACTTCCAGATCAAGGACGGCTACTACCTCTACCAGAAGCGCCTGAAATTCGATGGCCTGCCCCCTGAGCAGCACCCGCAACTGCCACAGGCCGAGAACCACCACGACGAATTCTTCGGCGACAGCGCCGTCTACCGCCAGCAGCTCGAGCTGCTGATACCGGCCAACGCCACCGGCGAGCTGCGCCTGGGCTGGCAGGGCTGCGCCGACGCCGGCCTGTGCTACCCGCCGCAAACCACCGCCATCGCCCTGGGCGGCGCGCAGCCGGCAGACGCAACGCTGGCCGGCGACCAGGCCCTGGCCAGCGACCTGCAACACGCAAGCCTGGCCTGGAGCCTGCTGGCGTTCTTCGGTTTGGGCCTGCTGCTGGCCTTCACCCCCTGCTCGCTACCGATGCTGCCGATCCTTGCCGGGCTGGTGCTGGGCAACGGCGCCAGCGCCCGCCGTGGCTGGGTGCTGGCCGGGGTGTACGTGCTGAGCATGGCCCTGGTGTACGCGGCCCTGGGGGTGGTCGCCGCACTGCTGGGCGCCAGCCTGCAAGCCTGGCTGCAGCAACCCTGGTTGCTGGGCAGCCTGGCGGCGCTGTTCGTGCTGCTGGCGCTGCCGATGTTCGGCGCCTTCGAGCTGCAACTGCCCGGCGCCCTGCGCGACCGCCTCGACCGAGCCGGGCGCGGCGCCCGTGGCGGCAACCTGTATGGCGCGGCATTGCTTGGCGCGCTGTCGGGGCTGTTGATGGGCCCGTGCATGACCGCGCCACTGGCCGGCGCGCTGCTGTTCATCGCCCAAAGCGGCGATGTGCTGCAGGGCGCGCTGGTGCTGTTCAGCCTGGGGCTGGGCATGGGCGTGCCGCTGCTGTTGCTGGTCACCCTGGGCAACCGCTACCTGCCGCGCCCCGGCGCCTGGATGAACCTGGTCAAGGGCGTATTCGGCTTCGTGTTCCTGGGCATGGCCCTGTACACCGTGCGCAACCTGCTACCCGCCCCGCTGCTGCTGGCCCTGGCCGGCGCCTGGCTGATCGCCCTGGGCTGGGCCGCCTGGCCGGCCCTGCAGCGCCTGCCGGCCCTGCGCGCCGTGCCGCTACTCGGTGCGCTGTGGGGCGGCCTGCTGCTGGTGGGCGCTGCTGCCGGCGGCAACGACCTGTGGCAACCGCTGCACCCCTTCACCGCCAAAGCCGCTGGCAGCGCCCCCGCTGCCAGCCACGACAACTTCACCACCGTCAGCCCCCCCGCCGCCCTGCAACGTGAACTGGACGCCGCCAAGGCCCGCGGCCAGTGGGTGCTGGTGGACTACTACGCCGACTGGTGCGTGTCGTGCAAGGTCATGGAAAAGCAGGTATTCGCCCGCCCCGACGTGCAGGCCAGCCTTGAAGGCGTGCACCTGCTGCGCCTGGACGTGACCGCCGACACCCCGGCCAGCCGCGAGCTGCTGCAACGCTACCAGGTCCCCGGCCCGCCCAGCCTGGTGTGGGTCGGCCCCGAAGGCGACGAACGCCGCGCCCGGCGCATCACCGGCGAAGTCGACGCTGCGGCCTTCCTGCAGCACTGGGCGCAGACCAGGAGCCAAGGCTGATGCTGACCGTCACCCTCGGGCCCTTGACCATGGCCCTGAACCACCTGCTGCTGCTGGCAGCGCTGGGCATCGCCAGCCTGGTGGGCTGGCGCGTGGCCAAGCGTGGCGGTGAAAACCCCGAGTCGGCGCTGTTCAACTTGTTCCTGCTCGGCCTGCTGTTCGCCCGCCTGGGTTTCGTGCTGGCCTACTGGCCGATGTACCGCGACGACCTGTTGCAGGTCATCGACATTCGCGACGGCGGTTTTTTGCTCTGGGGCGGCCTGTTCGGCGTGGTGCTCGGCACCCTCTGGCAAGGCTGGCGCCGCCCCGGCCTGCGCCGCCCGCTGGGCTGGGCGCTGTGCAGCGGCGCGTTGTTCTGGGTACTGGGCAGCTTTGCCAGCCACCTGTACAGCAAGGGCACGGAGCTGCCGCCACTGAGCCTGCGCGACAGCCGCGGCCAGGCCGTGGCCCTGCACGACTACCGCGGCAAGCCGCTGGTCATCAACATCTGGGCCACCTGGTGCCCGCCGTGCCGGCGCGAAATGCCGGTGCTGCAGCAGGCCCAGCACGACTACCCCCACGTGACCTTCCTGTTCGTCAACCAGGGCGAAACCCCGGAGAATGTCAGCACCTTCATGGCCACCACCGGCCTGATGCTGTCCCACGTGCTGTTCGACGGCAGTGGCGAGCTGGCCCGCAAGGTCGGCTCCATGGCCCTGCCCACCACGCTGTTCTACAACGCTGACGGGCGCCTGGTCGGCAGCCACCTGGGCGAGCTGTCGCGGGCCAGCCTGCGCCACGCCCTGGAACCCTTCGACTCCAACGACGCCCCCGCGCCACAAGGAAACTGACATGCGCCTGACCGCCCTGCTGCCCCTCACCTTCACCCTGCTCGCAAGCCCCCTGCTGCACGCCGAGGACCTGCCCAAGGCCATCCAGCAACTCGAGGCCAAGGGCGCGGTGATCAAGGGCAGCTTCGATGCCCCCAACGGCCTGCGCGGCTACGCCGCCGAGTACCAGAACAACGGCATCGCCCTGTACCTCACCCCCGACGGCAAGCACGTGCTGGTGGGCAGCCTGTTCGACGAACAAGGCCAGGATCTGAGCGCAGAACCCCTGCAAAAGCTGGTGTATGCCCCCATGAGCAAAGCCATCTGGGCGAAGATGGAAAACACCGCCTGGATCGCCGACGGCAAGCCCGACGCGCCGCGCATCGTCTACCTGTTCAGCGACCCCAACTGCCCGTACTGCAACATGTTCTGGCAGCAGGCGCGGCCGTGGGTGGAGTCGGGCAAGGTGCAACTGCGCCATATCATGGTCGGCATCATCCGCGAGGACAGCCCCGGCAAGTCGGCCTCCCTACTGGCCGCGAAAGACCCGGCCAAGGCCTTGCAAGAGCACGAAAAGGCCGGCAAGGCCAGCACCCTCAAGGCGCTGGACAAGGTGCCGGAGGCGGTGCAGAAGAAGCTCGATACCAACCTGGCCCTGATGGAGGAGCTGGGGTTGGCCGCCACACCGGCGATCTTCTACCAGGATGAGCATGGCCAGTTGCAGAGCCAGCAAGGTGCGCCACGGCCGGAGATGCTCGGGAAGATTCTCGGCAAGCGTTGAGAGATTTGACGAAAGGGCTTTGGCGCCTGAAGAACCGAGCGCCGCCCGCGCGGCGCATCGCCGGCAAGCCGGCTCCTATGGAACAAATCACAACTCGTTGATTTAACGAAGATTCTGTGGGAGCGGCTTTAGCCGCGAACACCGGCGAAGCCGGTGCCATCTGACGCGGCGCCTGCTTCGCGGCTAAAGCCGCTCCCACAGGTACGGCGCTTGGTTCGGGCTTCGCGCGATCCTGTAGGAGCCGGCTTGTCCGGCGATCACCGGCACAGTCGGTGCCAGCATTCGCCTCTGCCGGCCCTATCGCCGGCAAGCCGGCTCCTACAGAGGGCGCGGGCGCGCTTGCGGCCGCAGTTCCCTGCGCGACAGCGCGGCGCCAAGGCGGCGTGTGGGCTCTCATAGAACTGCACATAACTTATTGATTTAGCGGGAACCTGTGGGAGCGGGCTTGTCGGGGTGCCGAACCACCGCGAAGCAGGCGACGCGGTGTCTGGCACCGGCTTCGCCGGTGTTCGCGGGCAAGCCCGCTCCCACAGGGGCCGCGGCGGGTTCGTGCCCAGTTCTCTACGCGACAGCGCAGCCCGCAGGGCTGCGTAATCTCCTGCAGATCTGTTTCGGGCCAATCTGTCTTGTGCCGTTACCGGGGTACGCCTTGTTTGTACGACGCAGTTCAATCGTGGGGGGCAGGCGCGGGCACCCTCATTGGCATAATTGGCCCGAAATAAATGTAGGAGCCGGCTTGCCGGCGATGCGCCGCGCGGGCGGCGCTCAGTCTGATAGACGCTGAAAGGCTTTCGGCGAACTCCTCGAGACCCTCACCGGCCACTGTGAAAGCTGCTCTCAACCGCCCATTTTGCACGCCTTCAAGCGCCTGATCTCAGGCGTCAAGGCGAAGCATTCTTCCAGCACCTCCCCTTCCATGGCCCAGTAGGCAATGAGGTCGCCATTTGCCAGGGCATCATCGAACAGCGCGCTCAATACCCTGACCAAAGGTTCATCCGCCGGGCTGCCCCCTGCAGACACCAGGTCGTTGCAGACATCCAACGCCAAGGTCATCAACTCATGTTGCCCTTGCGGGGAATAGCCGCCCATCAAATAAGCCGCCAGGTACTTTTCCAGCCATGCCGTGGTGCGGTATTGCTCCGGCAGTTCGTACGCCCAGTCCTGGGTATATCGATCACCGGGCGGCAGGCCGAGATCGCGACGCAACCGGGTAACATCACTCATGTGCGATTCCTTGCATTCCGTTGAAGTGCGATGGCTAACCCCTGAGGTAGTGCAGCGTCACATCGTGCTCGTTGTCGTTCACACACAGCACGGCCTCGGGCGACTCGATAGCAAGTGACAGATCGCAGCTCGAGTGACTGGCCAGGTAACGCTGCAGAAACAAGTCGAAATCACTGCCTTGCAGCGCTACGCCCACCACGCCTTCGTACACCACCCAACCAGAAAACGCCTCTGTCAGCCCGGTCAGCGCAATGATTGCGCGCTGCAACGCAGCAGGCGCCACGGGATGTGCCAAGCGCGCCTGCAGGCCCACATCTTCAAATGAGCGCATACGCGCCAGAGCCAGCCGCTGCCATGCCAGCGTTTCATCGTCGAGCAAGACAACCTGATAGGCATCAACGCCCTCCAGCGTCGAGGCATAGCGTCGCGCCTTGCTGATCAGTAATCTTTCGCTCAACGAATCTCGGCCCACGATGAGCGCGTCTTCATTCTGCGGGGTATCTGACGGCTCGCTCATCGATCCCCATATACACGGACGACTTGCCGGGTGCCTGCATCGATGTCCACATGTACCCCACCCATTTCGGCGGCGGTTGCCGTCATCCAGTTCTGCGCCGTGACCTCCTCGGCATAGAAACTGACGGTGTAGTACTGCACCCCGTCGCGCTCGTGCAGTACATCTTCGAACGCGATGTTGAAATTCTCCACGTCATACTTGCCCGAGCTGACCAGATCACTCGCACGTACCGCTTCGATTGCCTTGAACAGGAACGGGGTATATTTTTTGTCCAACCTGAACCTGTTCATAGGCCGGCCTTTACTGGTAACGACGCTCTACTCACCACTCTCTCCTCCTCAACTAGCTGCCGCCTATCAACGCCTACCCATCGCGTTGAGAAACGCATCGAAGCCAGACTTGAGCTGCGAGGTATCATCAAACTCGACTCGCGTCTCCAACACAAAGCGCTCACTCTCCAAATCCATGACCTCGGCCACAAAACTACCCTGCTCCCACACCGTGAACCGAGCCAGGAATCGCTCGTCAGCCACCTCGGCAACGATACTGTTGCTCCCCTGCTTCGACACCTCGACCGTCAGGTCGTCCAGAGACGTCAGGTAGTGTTCGAAAGCCAGAAGCATTTGCTCACCCTCCCCCATTGGACTCCCTCAAGGCGCGTATGGATGGTGACAGTACTGCGTTACCAGCCGCCTGACGTCGTTATCATAGGCACCGCCATTATCGCGCTCCGAACACTCGATTTTTTGCTCAATCAGCTGCTTGTAGGTTTCCGGCAATACGGAAAATACCTTGGCCCAGTCATCGGCATTGCCATGCATCGCCAGAAGCTTGTCCAGCGATGTATTGATCAACGGGCTGGCGGCATAGAGCAGTGACTCGGATTCACGACAGTCGAACTTCAAATACAAGAGCGCCTTGATCAAGGCGTTTGCCTCTTCCCTGGTCAACACTCCGACACCCTCGTCACTCATGAATCACACCCTCTGGAAACCATCTGGGCGACAGCCCAGGTAAACCCGCGCATTGCCAGGGCTCGGGCTACTTCAAGTGGATATAGCTGATAGCCTTCAAGCGGCCCTTTACCAAGTCGTATTCCTTGACGGTATCGACAAACGCAAGGAGTCCGGCATGGGCTACCTCCTCAAGCGAGGCCGGCCTGATTTCGCCCTTCAATGAAAAACCGCACGCGCTGGCAAAGTCCCCGACCTCATCAATCACCCGCCAGAAAACAGCATATTCCTGGCAGTAGAAGTAAATCTTCTCGTCATGCAGTTCGGGAATCACGCAAAACTCGACACCATCACTCTGGCGCTCGAACGCTCCGGCATCCCTGTGGACGAAATACACCTGCTTCATATCAGCGCCTCACGCGGCCATCACGCTAGTTGATCGCATGCCTATCGATGCTGCCCCTCATTAGGGTTTGTACGAAAAGTCGCCGAGCGGCGATCAGGCAAGGCGAAAACAGGCGAGGAAGCGGAGTTTACGGGTTGTAAATGAGCATTCCGAGCCTGTTTTCAACGCAGCATGATCGTCGCGCAGGCACTTTTCGTACAAAGCCTAGGAGCCTCCAGGCAAATCGGCCAAGACAGGCACCGAGTAGTGACGTAACAACCACACATCGACAACGTCACTTTCTGGATAAACCCAGGTGCTCCAGTTGCTGACCAGCCATTCATGCCGCACCCCCACTGACTGTGCCGACTCGCATTCCCTGGGCAAACGTACCAGCAGCAGACCTGCCTTGTGACCGGTAGTGACCACAAGACCAAACTGGGAGAAATCATCCGGCATGCTGACCAGCAGCAGATCGACAACGGCTTCATACGGCCACTGCGCCGCAAATCTGAATACGCAGCCATTGCCGAGATCGCCTGCTTGCCATTCGATAAGTCTTTCCATTGACCACTCCGCGTTGGATCAAAGCCCGTCAGACGAAGCTGAATGAAAAGTCTCTGAACGTCACTTCTAACGTGGCATCTTCAAAAATTATTTCGTGATGAAAGACGCCTTCCTCCAGCAGCAGCATTTCATCAATAAGCAAGTCACCATGGGTGGCTTGCCCTGCGGGCCAGACTGTCTTTCTTTTCTGTAACGCGTAGCGTGTGACGCCGATGTAACGCAGCTCGAGCGGGTTGCCATAGGCGCCCAGCAAGTAGAGCGTCAGCCCGCAAGAAAACGCCTCACCGTCGTCATGCTCATCCACCACCATCCGTTGAAGCTTTGCATCGTGCAAACATCGTTGATCGCGCGGGGAGTAATGCCACTCAGCACTCATGAACTCAAAAATATGCAAAGGCAATTGCGCCTTGACACTTTCTACGTAGGCGGGATAGGCACTGCTATCCAACAGATAGCCATCTTCTTGCACAGCGAACTTGATAATTTCCATACTTAGTAGATCCCGCCCAGCCTTATACAAACGTCACCAATTAATCACCTGAAGCTAGCGCCTGAGGTAGTGCAACGTTACATCATACCTAATGTCGGTCAGGCACAAGACAGCCTCGGCGACACGAAAGCGAGTGACAGATCACAGCCCGACGCACTGGCGAAGTAGCGCTCCAGAAAATCGGAAATCACCATTAACCCGGCAGCACTCAAATTCAAAATCGCTAATCAGTACACCATGAGTCAGATTGGACAATTGGCCTTGAATGCCTTGAACCTTGAAAGGTCGGCACCCTTAGCTTGTAAAAATTCGATGGCGTCAGCAAATGCATCAAACAGGCTCTCCTCCGTCGTATCATAATCTTCAATAGCATCCATGCGCGCCTCCGGCACCGTGAAAACGTAGGCCAAATAGCCATCCGGCTTCAATCGGATAGCAAACTGCCGGTAGCAGGAAACGCCCTCAAGTTCGATGAACTCATCATAACCTCGCGCTTTACCCTGCTCGATTGCAACGCTAACCTGCTTTAACACATTATCCTGAGACATCGATTCTTACCATCGTGCCGTCAGCACGTTTGATGTTGATATGAGGCAATGATCCATGCCCATTGCCTTTGGGGTCGTCATGCCCATAAACCCGCCCAGTGCTGGCATCGATAGGGTAGTCCTTGCGATACCTGACTTTGCCATCCTTCTTTTTGAACTGGTTCATCTTGTGCTGCTTCCTGATGCCCTGAGCATCCTGAGAGCCGATTCCCCGAACTTTCTGTGCCCCTGGGAATGCGTGAAGCACCAATTCGTCAGCCTGCGCCTTGGTCTTGACCGTAACTACGGTTCCATTGGGGCCCTCTCTGAGGGTCTTGATCTTTTTGGGGCAAGGTGTCAACCCAAGAGGGTCAATCCAATCTTGAGCGTTCGGCGAATAAGTATAGAGGTTGACCCCACCTTCAATACCTACCGGATCACACTGCGTAAACCGCCCCACCTCCGGATCATAAAACCGGAACG
Source organism: Pseudomonas sp. NPDC089406 (assembly GCF_044900265.1). Taxonomy (NCBI): domain Bacteria; kingdom Pseudomonadati; phylum Pseudomonadota; class Gammaproteobacteria; order Pseudomonadales; family Pseudomonadaceae; genus Pseudomonas; species Pseudomonas sp. NPDC089406. The sequence goes on from NZ_JBJDNC010000010.1 coordinate 88,942, forward strand.
TGTTGTAGTGCAGCCCTGTCTCCCGGTCCAGATACTGCCCCTGGTACCGCAGGTTCTGCTGCCGGTTCTGCCCAGGCTCATGCCACTCATCGCGGCTGCAACCCCACGCCTGGTAGTCGCTGTGCCAAACACTCAGCCCCTGCTCATCGGTCAGTTGCTCGGGCAGCCCGGCGAGGTTGGTATGGAAGTAATGCAGGCTCTCGTGCCCCGCAAACCCATCGACCCGCGCCAGGGGCTCGTAGCTGTCGGCATCGGCATACACATACAAACTCGGCTTGCCGTCCTGCACCTCCTGCAGCAAACGCAGCCCTTGCCAAAAGAACTCGGTATGGCTCAGCGGCTGGGCATGCCCTTCCCGATACAGACGCTTGTGCGTCCGCCGCCCGAGCGGGTCGTAGCTGAATTCGACCCGCTCGCTGACCTGCCCGCGCTGCTGGCGAACCCGCACCAGGCGGTGCTCGGCGTCATAGTCGAAGTGCTGAATCAGCCGGCTGCCGCTACGTTTCTCGCTCAATCGGCCGAAGCGGTCGTAGCGGTAGCGATTGTCCTGATACACCTTGACCCGGTTGTGCCTGACCGCACCACCCAGCCCATGGCCATCCAGCAGGTTGCCCGCCCGGTCGTAGCCATAGTGCTCGACGCGTTGCGCGCCCGGCAGTTGCCGGGTCAGGCCGTGAATGCGCTCGGTCGGGCCGAGGTCATAGCGAACCCTGGCCTGCAGGCTGCCATTGCCTCGCGCAGCGGCCTGCAGCCGGCCGATGATTTCCTCCACCTCAACGCTGCCACCCTGCCCTGGGCGCTGGGTCTGGGTGAGCACTTCGCCCACCAGGTTGTCGGCGGCGTCGTACTGGTAGTCCTTCTGCAGCAACGGCAAGCTCGCCAGGCTGGCGTCGTGGTACTGCAAGGCCTTCTGCACCAGGCGCCCGCTGCTGTCGTAACGGGTTCGGGTGTGCAGGCGACCCTGGGTGCGCAGCACTTCGGCATGCAGTTCGTCGCGCTCGAAATCGCAGAGCACCCGGCCGTCGAGGTTGATCTGGTGCAGGTGGCCGCTGCCATAGTGCAGGTAGTTGATGCGGCGCTGGTCGGGCAGGGTCAGGGTTTGCAGGTTGCCCAGCTCGTCATGGTCATAGCCGAGCTCACCCACCCCACAGGTTTCACTGACCCTCTGCCCCAGCAGGTCGTAACCGAAGGCCAGGCGCTGCTGCTCGCCCTGCAGGTCGGTGAAGCTGACCGCCAACAGGTTGTCCGCGTTGTCGTAGTCGTACGCCGTGACGCCATCGGCAGTGCGCTTGCGCAGCACCCGGCCAGCCCGGTCATGCTCGAACCAGCGGCTTTGCATGGCAGCCTCAGGCTCCGCCGGGCTGCCGGTGAACGGCGCCTCGGCCTCGATGGCCGGGTACAGGTCGAGGCGCGTCAGGTTGCCGCTGGCGTCGTAGTGGTAGCGCTGGCCACCGCCATCGAGGTTGCGCTGGGCATTGAGCCGATCAAGTACATCCCACTGGAAGCGGTAGTGCTCGCCGTTCTCGTTTTCCAGTTGCAGCAGGCGGTCGTACGCATCCCAGCTGAAACGCAATGTCAGGCCCATGGCATCGGTACGCTGGGCCAGGCGGCCACGGGCATCGTACTGCCAATGGGTGACGTGCTGCGCCGGGTCGCTGTGGCGCAGCAACTGCCCCACCGCATCGACCTCGTAGCGGTCCACCCGGCCATCCGGGCGCACGCTTTCCAGCAGGTGGCCGCGGGCATTGAAGCGGTAGCGGGTACGCGCCCCGTTAGCGTCGTAGAGATCGCTCAGGTGCCCACGCTCGTCATAGACATAGCGGGTGCTGTGCCCGGAGCAATCACGGTAGCTGCTTAACTGGCCACAGTCGTTCCATTGCAAGCGCCTGGCCTTGCCGTGGGGGTCGGTGATGCGCAGCAAGCGGCCACGTTCGTCGTAGGCCAGGTGCGTACTGCGCCCCAGCGGGTCGGTGTCGCAGGTCAGGTTGCCGTGGCGGTCATAGGCCATGCGCCGGGTGCGCCCGCCCAGGTCGGTTACCTGGGTAGGTAACGCCCAATGCTCGGTGTAACGAACTTGCTCGCTGCGCCCCAACGGGTCCTGGGCACTGACCAGCCGCCCAAGTGCATCGTAGCCATAACGCCATTCGCCGCCCTGCGGGTCGATGCTGGCCAGCAACTGCCCGTTGACCACCTCTTCATGCCAGCGCTGGCCGAGCGGGTCGACATACAGCAGCACCTCGTGCAGCGGCCCCCACTGGTAGTGCTCGCGGCGCCCCAGGCTGTCGAGCACATCGGTATGCCCCTGGGCCAGGTCGTAGCTGAAGTGGTATTGCTCACCGTCTTCACTCCAGTGCCGTACCACCCGCCACTCATGCGCAGGTTGCGGCTCGAGCAACGGCGGCAGGCCCGGCGCCGGTCGCGGGCAGGCCTCGAAGCGCTGCCACTGGTAATGGAACACCGCGCCGCTGGCGAGGGTCTGGCTGGCCATCAGGCCATCGTCGGTATAGCTGAAGCGCCGCAGCAGTTCGCCCTCCGGCCCGCGCACCTCGCTCAACTGCCCGGCAGGGGTATGGCTGTAGCTGGCCAGCGTCTCGTGGCGCAATACCTCGCGGCCAGCGCCAGGGCGCAGGTAGAGGCGGCGCACCTCGCTGACCCGGCGCCGCTGCGGCCCGTAGCACAGCTCTACCCCGGTGCCGCCGAATTCATCCACCAGGCCATGCAGGCGCCCTTCGCTGTCGTACAGCACTTCGAGGCGGTTGAGGTTGCGGTCCCCCAGTTGCTCCAGGCGTGAACGCCGGCCATCGTGGGGGTCGGGCCGGAACACCTGGTACAGCCCGCTGTAGATGTTCTCGACCACCGTCACACCGTGGTCCTGATGGAAGAACGCCAGCCCGTCGAGGCTGCTGACGAAAGCGCTGCCCACCTGCAGTCGGCCCAGCTCGATGCGGATGCCCTCTTCGTCCACGTACACCCAGAGCTCCCCGCCTTCGGGGTGGGCGACGCGCTCCAGGCGCACCTCATAAGGCAGGCTCCAGCCCTTGCCGAACACCCCGTCATCGCGCAGGTCGCTGCTGTCGTAGCGCCGCGCCCATTCGATGGGCAGCAGGCCCGGCAGGCTGAAATCCAGGTCATCCGGGCCATCGAGCAGCTTGGCGCCGCTGGACACCACCACCGGCTTGCCCTTGCACTTGGGGATCATCGACCTTGGCTTTGGCGCCTTACCCGGCTTCGGTCGCGCCTTGCCGCCACGGCGGGTCAGCAGCATCCCGGCAATCAAGCCGATGATCTTCGCCGCCGCGCTTTTGCCATCGTGGATATCCCGCACCGTCAGCGTGCCGCCGCCAATGCGCACGTTGGGCGAGAACTCCATGCCGATGGGGCCGTCGCAGGTGGTCTTGTCACCCACCCGGGCGGCGGGCTGGCCGTTGATGAACACCTTGTCCGAGCCCTGGGCGATGAACTGGTCGGGCTTGGGCGGGTGCTTGCTGCATTCGGCCGTGTCCCCAGGTGCATCCACCGCGCCCGGCGCCTTTGGCGTGGTCACCGGCGGGTTGAAGATGCCATGGATCTCCTGGGCCAGCCCCACCACCGGCAACACCATGCCCGCAGCCACCATGGCGTAGCTGCCGATGTTTTCGAGGATGGAAGGCTCTTCGGCCTGCGCCGGCTGCTCGTCGGGCACACCTGGCACCCCTGCGGCGCGGGCTGCAGGTTTGCCGTTGACGAAAGTATCGGGCGAGCCGCTGGTGATCTTGCCGTGGGGCTCGGGCGGGAACATCGAGTTGCCGACCCAGCTGCTGAAGTCGCTGATATGGTCGCCGATGCTCTTGTCTTCGCCTGCCGGCAGCATCGCGGCGGCGCTGACCATGGCCCCGGCGATCAGGGGTGTGAGCGCCGCGGCGGCGCCACCGGTACCCACCACCGCCACCACCGCGCCGCCAATGGCGGCACCGACGGCAGCGACGGCAGCGGCATAAACCGCGGCCTCGACCAGGCCGCTGACCAGTTCGGCGGCCAGCGGCGGGTGCAGAATGCGATCGCCCTCACGGGCGGCGTGCAGGCTGTCGTCCATGAAACCTGAAGTCCTTGCGCGGTGCGGCTGTGAAGCGGCGCAGGGTAGCACTGGTGCCAAGCCGGTTACAGGGTAGCAAGGTGCCAGCCTGTACCGGCCTCATCGCCGGCAAGCCGGCTCCTACAGGGACCGCGTGCCTTGCCGGCGATGCGGCCCGGTCAAAGTGCCTCCAGCTCCGCCATCAGGTCACTCAGGCGGTCGACCTTGTCCTCATCCAGCACGCTGGCCTGCAAGCCCTCTACATACCCGGCCAACTCCTCCACCGTGCTGCACTCGAACATCGCCCGCAGCGGCACATTCAGCGCCAGCACCTTCTGCACCCGCGAGGCGATCTGCGTGGCCAGCAGCGAATGCCCGCCCAGCTCGAAGAAGTTGTCGCGCACCCCTACCCGCTCGGCCTTGAGCACATCGGCCCAGATACCGGCCAGGGTTTCTTCAAGCTCGCTGCGTGGCGCGAGGTATGCCTGGCTGTGCTGGCCGCCGATGTCGATGGCCGGCAGCGCCTTGCGGTCAAGCTTGCCGTTGGCGTTGTGCGGCAGGTTGTCGAACCAGCCCCAGTGCAGCGGCACCATGTACTCCGGCAGCTCGGCGCGCAGGCGCTGCTTGAGCTGGTCGAGCAGCGCGGCGTCGGCGGCGACACCCTGGTGAGCCACCAGGTAGCCGACCAGGTGCTTGCCGTTGACGCCTTCCTGCACCCCCACTGCGGCATCGCGCAGCTCGGGTTGCTCGTGCAGGCGCGCCTCGATTTCACCCAGTTCGATGCGATAGCCGCGGATCTTCACCTGGTGGTCGATGCGGCCAACGTACTCCAGCACCCCGTCCGGGCGCCGCCGGGCCAGGTCGCCGGTGCGGTACAGGCGCTCGCCCGGCGCGCCGAACGGGTGCGGGATGAACGCCTGCGCGGTGCGCACAGGGTCGCCCACATAGCCACGGCCAACCCCGGTGCCGGCCACGCACAGCTCACCCACCGCACCCAGCGGCACCAGGGCCTGGTCTTCGCCGAGCAGGTACAGGCGATTGTTGTCGGTAGGCGTGCCGATCGGTAGGTAGCTGCCCTGGGTCGAGGCTTCATCGACGCGGAAGAACGCCACGTCGTCGGAGCACTCGGCCGGGCCGTAGGCATTCACCAGGCCAATGCCCGGGTAACGCTGCAGCCACTGCGCGGCCAGCTCCGGCGGCATCGCCTCACCGGTGGGCAGCATCCAGCGCAGGCCGTCCAGGGCCTGGTGGTCGCTGGCGAGCATGCCCTGGATCAGCGACGGCACGCTCTCCAGCACGCTGATGCCGGTGGCCTGCACATGGGCCAGCAAGCCCTGCGGGTCGTGGGCGATGGCGTTGGGCACGATCTCGACAGTAGCGCCGAACAGCGGCGCTGCGAGGAACTGCCACACCGAAATGTCGAAGCTCTGCGAGGCGGTCTGGGCGATCACGTCACGCTCGCTCAGGGCCAGGTACGGCACCTTGCTCAGCTGGTTGTTGAGCATGCCGCGCTGCTCGACCATCACCCCTTTCGGCAAACCGGTGGAGCCGGAGGTGTAGATCACATAGGCCAGGTTGCCCGGGCCACTGTGGATGCCAGGGTTGGCCGTGGCCACGTTGCTGGCCTGCACCTCTTCCCACACCAGCAACGTTGGCCGCACTGCGCCGGCCACTTCATCCAGCAGCTGGCGCGCCTGTTCGGCGCAGGCGGCGCTGCACACCAGCACTGGCGTGCGGCTGAGCTCGACGATGCGTTGCAGGCGCGCCGACGGCAGGCCTGGGTCCAGCGGCAGGTAGCCGGCGCCGGCCTTGAAGCTGCCGACGATCATGCCCAACAGTGCCAGGCCGCGCTCGGCCAGCAGCGCCACCGGCTGGTCGAGCGTTACCCCCGCCGCCACCAGGGCATGGCCCAGGCGGTTGGCGGCAAGGTTCAGCCCGGCATAGTCGAACGACGCCTCCAGGCAACGGGCCACGGTGCGCTCGGGGTGCGCCGCCACCTGCGCCTCGAACAGCTCTATATAGCTGCGCTCCAGCGGGTAGGCGTGCGCGCTGCGGTTGCAGTCGTCCAGCAGGAAGCGCTGTTCGTCTGCCCCCAGCAGTGGCAGTGCATCCACCTGCCCGTCAAAGCCTTCCACCAGCGCCAGCAACAGGCGCTTGAACTCGCCCAGCAGGCGCTCGACGGTGGCGAAGTCGAAGTAGCGCTGGTCGAACGACAGGTGCAGGCCCAGGTCGTCGCCCGGGTAGCACACCGCGGTCAGCGGGAAGTTGGTGTGGGTACGGCCGGAGTCGGAGCTGGCGTTCAGGTGCTGGGCGTGGTCGAGCACCGCGGTTTCCACCGGGGCGTTCTCGAACACGAACAGGCTGTCGAACAGTGGCTGGCCCTTGGGCAGCTCGCTGCACTCCTGAATGGCCACCAGCGGCAGGTACTCGTACTCGCGCAACTGCATGTTGCGCTCCAGCAAACCCTGCAGCCACTGGCGCACGCTGCGGCTTTCGCCCGGCTGCGGCAGTTGCACGCGCAGGGCGATGCTGTTGATGAACAGGCCGACGGTGCGCTGCATCTGCGGCAGGCTCACCGGGCGCCCGGCCACGGTCACGCCGAACACCACGTCACGCTCGCCGCTGTAGCGCGCCAGGGTCAGGGCCCAAGCCGCTTGGGCAAAGGTGTTGACGGTCAGCTGGTGGGCCTGGGCCAGTTCGCGCAGGCGCGCCCCCTGGCTGACCTCAAGGCGGGTGTAGCAGTCGCCCACCAGCATGCCGTCACCGGCGTGGTCATGGCGCAGCGGCCGGTCGCTTGGCACCGCCGTGGCCCGCTCGAAACCGGCCAGGTTGGCCTGCCACCACTGGCGCGCTTCGTTCAGGTCCTGGCGTTGCAGCCAGCCGATGTAGTCGCGGTAGCGCGGCGGCACCGGCAACTGGGCCTGACGGCCTTCGCCCAGCGCCTGGTAGATCTCGAAGAAGTCGTTCATCAGCAGCGAGCGGCACCAGGCATCGATGAGGATGTGGTGGTTGCTCATCATGAACCAGTAGCGCTCATCGGCCACGCGCACCAGGCGCAGGTGGAACGGCGCCTCGCGCAGCAGCTCGAAGCCGGCCTCGCGCTCTTGCTTGTGCAGCGCTTGCAGGCGCGCTTCCTGCGCTGCGTCGTCCTGGCCGCGCCAGTCCTGGTAGTCCACTGCCAGTTGGCCCGGCTTGTGGATGATCTGCAGCATCGCTTCGCCGGCGTTCCAGCTGAACGATGCGCGCAGCGCCTCGTGGCGCGCCACCACGGCCTGCCAGGCCTGGGCGAAGCGCTCGGGGTCCAGGGCGCTGTTGATGCGGTAGCGGTCCTGCATGTAGTAAAGGCCGGTGCCCGGTTCCAGCAGGGTGTGCAGCAGCAGGCCCTCTTGCATCGGCGTCAGCGGGTAGACGTCCTCGATCTGCGCGGCCGCTACCGGCAATGCGTCGATCTGCTCCTGGGTCAGTTGCGCCAGCGGGAAGTCCGATGGCGTGAAGCTGCCGTTGCCGTCGGCCAGGCAGTGCTCGACCAGCGCCAGCAGCTCCTGGCGATAGGCATCGGCCAGGCCTGCGATGGTGCCTTGTTCATAGCGTTCGCCACTGAAGCTGAAACGCAGTTGCAGGGCACCGCCGTACACCTGGCCATCGATGCTCAGCCAGTTGGGCAGCGGCGCGTCAAGGTCGTGGGCAAGGCCGGCCGGGGCGTCCAGCGGCTGGAACAGCGCCGCGTCGTCGAACTGCTGGTCGAACTGGCCCAGGTAGTTGAAGGTGATGCGCGCCTGGGGCAACGCCGCCATACGCTCGCGGGCCGCTTCATCGGCCAGGTAGCGCAGCACGCCGTAACCCTGGCCCTTGTGCGGCACCTGGCGCAGTTGCTCCTTGATGCGCTTGATCGACGCGGCGCGGGCCGCCTCGCTGTCGCCCGGCTCGGGGCTCAGGCTCAGCGGGTAGGCATTGGTGAACCAGCCGACGCTGCGGGTCAGGTCCATGTCCTCGAACAGGCCGTCGCGGCCGTGGCCTTCCAGCTGCACCAGCACCTGCGGGTCATCGCTCCACTGGCACAGGGTGCGGGCCAGGGCAGTCAGCAGCAGGTCGTTGACCTGGGTGTGGTAGGCCGCCGGGGCCTGTTGCAGCAGCTGGCGGGTTTGCTCCACGCTCAGCTCGATGGCGTGGCTGCGGGCATGGCAGTGCAGGTTGCCGCCCTGCGGGTGATCGCAGGGCAGCTCGTGGCGCACGCTGCCCAGTTGGTTTTCCCACCAGCCCAGCTCGTCGCGCAGCGAATCGCTGCCGGCGTAGCTGGCCAGGCGCGCGGCCCAGTCGCCCATGGCGTGGGTCTTGGCGGCCAGGGGGGCGCCGCGGTACAGCGCCTGCAGGTCTTCCAGCAACACCCGCCACGACACCCCGTCCACCACCAGGTGATGGATCGCCAGCAGCAGGCGTTGCGCGCCCTGCCCGTCGCTCACCAGCAAGGCGCGCAGCAGCGGGCCTTGTTCCAGGTCGAGGCTGCGCTGTACGTCGGTGTACAGCGCCTGGCAGTCGTCGAAGCTGGCCACGGTGGCGGACCACAGCAGCGGCTGCACGGCCGGCTGGGCGTACTCGCCGTGCCAGCGGCCCTGCACCTGGGCAAAGCGCAGGCCCAGGCTGTCGTGGTGCTGCACCAGCGCCCCCAGGGCCTGCTCCAGCAGCTCGGCCTGCAACGGCTGGCGCACCTGCAGCAGCACGGCCTGGTTCCAGTGCTGCGGCTGCACCACTTCGCTGTCGAAGAACCAATGCTGGATCGGCGTCAGGCCGGTACGGCCCTGGCGCGGGCCCTGCTCGATATCGCCCGGCGCCTCGCTGTGGGTGACCACGGCGGCGAGGGTCTGGATGGTCTGGTGCTGGAACAGGTCGCGCGGGGTGAACTGCAGCCCCAGCTGGCGGGCGCGGCTGACCACCTGGATGGACAGGATCGAGTCGCCGCCCAGCTCGAAGAAGTTGTCCTGCACGCCGATGCGCGGCAGGTTCAGCACCTCGCGCCAAACCTGCGCCAGTTGCTCTTCCAGCTCGTTGGCCGGGGCCTGGTAATGCTGGCGGGCCTGCTCCAGGTCCGGCGCCGGCAGCGCGCGGCGGTCGAGCTTGCCGTTGCCCATCAGCGGCAGGCTGGCCAGCAGCACCAGGTGCGCAGGCACCATGTAGTCCGGCAGGTGCTGGCGGGCGTCGGCCTTGACCGCTTCGCGCAGCGCGGCCTGGGCCTCGCTGCCGGCAGCGGCCTGCTTGCACACCAGGTAACCCACCAGTTGCTTGCCACCCGGCAGGTCGAGGGCCAGGACCACCGCCTCGTCGACATCGGCGTGCTCCTGCAGGCGGCTTTCGATTTCACCCAGCTCGATGCGGAAGCCGCGGATCTTCACCTGCTGGTCGGCGCGGCCGACGTATTCCACCTGGCCATCGGCAAGCAGGCGCACCAGGTCGCCGGTGCGGTACAGGCGGCCACCGGCCTGGCTGAACGGGTCGGCGACGAAACGCTCGGCGCTCAGGCCCGGGCGGTCGTGGTAACCCTGGGCCAGGCCGGCGCCGCCGATGTACAACTCACCAATGCCGCCTTGCGGCAACAGCGCCAGGTCCTCGTCGAGGATGTAGCCGGTACGCGCCCCGATCAACCGCCCGATCGGCACGCTGCCGGCATCGATCGGCAGTTGGTCCGGGGCCAGGCAGGCCAGCGGCATGACCACGGTTTCGGTGGGGCCGTAGGCGTTGAAGAACTGCTGCGGGGCGAAGGCCTGGCGGATGCGCTGCAGGTGCTCGCCGGTCAGCGCCTCGCCGCCGGTGATCACCAGGCGTACCGGCAACTGCTCGCCCTGTCCGGCCAGGTACTGGGCCAGCTGGCTGCCATAGCTCGGGGTGAAGCCAAGGATGCTCACCTGCTGCTCGCGCACCAGCTGGCAGATCTCTTCGGCGCCCCACTGGCCCTGGGCACGCAGCACCACGCGGGCGCCGCACAGCAGCGGCGTCAGCAGGCGTTCGCTGGCGGCGTCGAAGTTGATCGAATAGAAGTGCAGCTCGCAGTCGTCGCTGCGCATGCCGAACTCGGCGATCACCGCCTGGCAGTGCATGGCGATTTCGCCATGGCTGACCACCACGCCCTTGGGCTTGCCGGTGGAACCGGAGGTGTAGATCAGGTAGGCCTGGTGGCCGGGCAGGTTGAGGTTGTCCAGCGGCGCGGCGCTGTAGGCCGACAGCTGCGCGGCGTCATCTTCCTGGCACCAGCTGGCCACGCCCTCGGGCAACTCGCCCAGTGCATCGAGCAAGCCGCGTTGGCCAATCAGCAGGCCCAGGCGGCTGTCCTCGATCATGTAGTGCAGGCGGTCGAGGGGGTATTCCGGGTCCAGCGGCACGTAGGCGCCGCCGGCCTTGAGAATGGCCAAAAGGCCCACCACCATTTCCAGCGAGCGCTCCAGCGCCAGGCCCACCCGCACCTGCGGGCCGACACCGCGCTCGCGCAGGGCGCGGGCCAGGCGGTTGGCCTGCTGGTCCAGCTCGGCGTAGCTCAGGTGCTGGCCGGCGAAGGTCAGTGCCAGCGCCTCGGGGCTGCGCTCGGCCTGGGCGGCGAACAGCCCGTGCAAGGTCTGGTTGAGTTCGAAGTCCTGCTGGCCCTGCAACTGGCCGATCAGCTCCTGTTGCTCGGCTTCAAGCAGCATCGGCAGTTCGCACAGGCGCTGCTGCGGGTTGTCCAGCAGGGCCACCAGCAACTGCTGCCAATGCTCGGCCATGCGCGCGATGCGCGGCTGGTCAAACAGGTCGCGGCTGTAGGTGAAGCAGCAACCCAGGCGGCCGTCGAGGTCGGTGACTTCCAGGTACAGGTCGAACTTGGTGGCGCTGGCGTCGTTGACCAGGTAGTCCACCTGCATGCCGGCAAGCTCGCGGCTTTGCTGGAAGGCCCAGCGCTGCACGTTGCACATCACCTGGAACAGCGGGTTGTAGGCACTGGAACGCGGCGGCTGCAAGGCCTCGACCAACTGGTCGAACGGCAGGTCCTGGTGCGACTGGGCATCGACGATGGTTTCGCGCATCTGCTCCAGCAGCGCCGAGGCGCTCATCTGCCCGTCCAGCTCGCAACGCAGCACCTGGGTGTTGAGGAAGGCGCCGATCAGCCCTTCGCTTTCCGGGCGGACACGCCCGGCCACCGGCGCGCCGATGCGCAGGTCGCGCTGGCCGCTGTAGCGGTGCAGCAGCGCGGCCAGGGTGGCGGTCATGGTCATGAACAGGGTCAGGCCGCGCTGGCTGTTGAAGGCGTGCACGCGCTGCACCAGGGCCGGGTCGAGGTCGAAGCGGTACAGCTCGCCGCGGTGGCTCTGCACCGCCGGGCGCGGGCGGTCGGCCGGCAAGGCCAGCACCGGGTGCTCGTCGCCCAGGCGGGCTTTCCAGTAATCCAGCTGGCGGGCGCCCTCGCCGCCTTCGAGCCACTGGCGCTGCCAGACGCTGTAGTCGAGGTACTGCACCGGCAGCGGCGCCAGCGGTGATTCGCGCTCGTCGACGAAGGCTTCGTACAGCTCGCCCAGCTCGCGGGCGAAGATGTCCATGGCCCAGCCTTCGGTGACGATGTGGTGCAGGGTCAGCACGAAGTAGTGCTCACGCTCGTCGGCCTTGACCAGGCAGGCGCGCAGCAGCGGCCCGCGCTCCAGGTCGAACGGCTGGTGCGCCTGCTGGTCGGCCAGTTGTTGCAGTTGTTGCTGGCGTACTTCGGCGGGTAGCGCGCTGAAGTCGTGCCAGTGCAGTTGCAGGTTGGCGTCGTCGGCCACGCACTGGTACGGCTTGCCGTCGATGCTGGGGAAGGTGGTGCGCAGGGTTTCGTGGCGCACCAGCAGTGCCTGCAAGGCACGCTCGAAGGCGTCCACGTGCAGTGCGCCCTTGAACCTCGCCATGCCGCCGACGTTATAGGCGGGGCTGTCCGGCTCCATCTGCCAGAGGAACCACATGCGCTGCTGCGAGTACGAAAGCGCCACGGCCTGGCGGCGGTCGACCCGGGCGATTGCGCCCTGCTGGTTGCGTGCGCCACTGCTTTGCAGGCGCTGCACCTCGGCGCAGAACGCCCCCAGCTCGCTGGCTTCGAACAGCGCTTTGAGCGGCAGCTCGACGTCCAGTGCCTGGCGGGTGCGCGAAACGATCTGGGTGGCCAGCAGCGAGTGCCCGCCGAGGGCGAAGAAGTCATCGAACAGGCCGACCTGCGGCAGGTTCAGCACCTCGCGCCAGATGGCCGCCACCTGCTGCTGCAGCGGGCTTTGCGGCTCGACATGCTCACGTTGTTGCCACACCGGCGCCGGCAGCGCCTTGCGCTCAACCTTGCCGCTCGGGCCCAGGGGCATCTGCGCCAGGTGAATCAGTTGCGCCGGCACCATGTAGGCCGGCAGCCGCTCGGACAGTGCGGCCAACAGCGCGGCGCTCTGCTCGACGCCACTGTAGTAGCCCACCAGCTGCGCACCGACGGCGTCCTTGTGCACCAGCACCAGGGCCTGCTCGACACCCGGTTGGGCCAGCAGCACCGCTTGCACTTCGTCAGGCTCGACACGGAAACCGCGCACCTTCACCTGCTGGTCGAGGCGGCCCAGGTAGTCCAGCGACTCGCTGCGCACATGCCAGCGGGCGCGGTCGCCACTGCGGTACAGCCGCGCGCCGTCGCCATCAGGCTGCGGCACGAAGCGTTCGGCGGTCAGCCCCGGGCGGCCCAGGTAGCCACGGGCCAGGCCCGCGCCCCCCAGGCACAGCTCGCCAGGCACGCCCGGCGCGGTCGCTTCGAATTCATCATCCAGTACCCGGCACAGCACGTTGCCCAGCGGGCGGCCGATGGGCGAGCGGGCGCCATCCACCGCCTGGCAGTGCCAGTGGGTGACGTTGATGGCGGTTTCGGTCGGGCCATAGCGGTTGTGCAGTTGCACCTGCGGCAACAGTTGCAGCACGCGGTCACGCAGCGCGGCGCTCAGCGCCTCGCCGCCACTGAACAGCCGGCGCAGGCTGGTGCAGCCAGCCGCCAGCGGCTCCTGCACGAACACCTGCAGCAATGGCGGCACGAAGTGCAGCGTGGTCACCTGGTATTGCTGCACCAGTTGGGCGATACGCTGCGGGTCGCGGTGCTCGCCGGGGCCGGCCAATACCAGCTGGCAGCCAGTCACCAGCGGCCAGAAGCACTCCCACACCGACACGTCGAAGCTGATCGGCGCCTTTTGCATCAGCACGTCGCTGTCACCCAGCGCGTAGTGGTGCTGCATCCATTGCAGGCGCTCGGCCAGGGCGGCATGGGTGTTGCCCACGCCCTTGGGCTGGCCGGTGGAGCCGGAGGTGTAGATCACGTAGGCAAGGTTGTCGCCGTGCAGGTGCAGGCCCGGGGCCTGGCTTGGCCAGCTGTCCAGGTGCAACTGGTCGAGGGCGATGGCGCTGACGCCCTCAACTTGCGGCAGTTGCTGCAGCAGCGTGCTGTCGCTGAGCAGCAGGCCGGCCTGGCAGTCGGCGAGCATGTAGGCCAGGCGCTCGGCCGGGTAGTCCACGTCCAGCGGCACGTAGGCGCCGCCGGCCTTGAGGATGGCCAGCAGGCCCACCAGCAGTTGCGGCGAACGCTCCAGGGCGATAGCCACGCAGGTGTCGGGGCCAACGCCCTTGTCACGCAGGTAGTGGGCCAGGCGGTTGGCCTGCTGGTGCAGGGTGGCGTAGTCGAGCTGGCCGCCGTCCCACAGCAGCGCGGTGCGCTCGGGGGTCAGGCGCGCCTGTTCATTGAGCTGTTCCACCAGCAGTTGCCGGGGCGCCGGCTGTGGCGCCTGGCCCCACTGCAGCAGTTGGGCATGGCCGGCGGCGTCGAGCAGTTGCACCTCGCCCAGGGCCAGTTGCGGTTGCGCGCACACCTGCTCGAGCAGCGCCAGCAGGTGGCCGGCCAGGCGCTTGACGGTGCCGGCCTCGAACAGCCCGGCGGCGTAGTCGAAGGCCAGGGTCAGGCGGCCCTGGTGGTCCTGCTCGCTGTGCAGTTGCAAATCGAACTTGGCTTCGCGGCTGTGCCACGGCAGTTCTTCGGCCAGCAGGCCCGGCAGGCGGCGCAAGGCCGACAGGTCGCGCTGCTGGTGGTTGAACATCACCTGGAACAGGCCCTGTTCGCGGGCCTGGGGCAGCGCTTCGATGAGTTGTTCGAACGGCAGGTCCTGGTGGGCCTGGGCTTCGAGGGTGGCCTGGCGCACCTGGGTCAGCAGTTGCGCGAACGACAGGCGGCCGTCGAGCTCGGCGCGCAGCACCTGGGTGTTGATGAAGAAACCGACCATGCCCTGGGTTTCCAGGCGCGGGCGGTTGGCATTGGGTACGCCAACGCGGATATCGCCCTGGCCGCTGTAGCGGTGCAGCAACGCCTGCCAGCCGGCCAGCAACACCATGAACAGGCTGGCTTGCTGGTCGCGGGCCAGCGCTTCGAGGGCGCTGGCCAGTTTGGCCGGTACCTTCACGCTGTGGCGCGCGGCCAGGTTGTGCTGCTGGCTGCCACGGGGCTGGTCGGTGCACAGGTCGAGCACCGGCAGCTCGTCACCCAGCTTGTCTTTCCAGTAATCGAGCTGGCGGGCGCTCTCGCCCTCGGCCAGCCACTGGCGCTGCCAGTTGCCGTAGTCGGCGTAGCCCAGCGGCAAGGCCGGCAGTTCGGCCTGGCCTGCGCCTGCGTACAGGCGGGCGAACTCGTCCAGCAGGATGTTCAGCGACCAGCCGTCGGCGACGATGTGGTGCAGGGTCACCCACAGCTGGTGCTCTTCGTCGTCCAGCCGTGCCAGGGTGACCCGCAGCAGCGGGCCCTGGCGCAGGTCGAACGGCTGCTGGGCTTCGTCTTCGCGGCGGGCGGCGACTTCGGCGGGTTCCAGGCCTTCGAGGTCGTAGTGCTGCAGGCTGAACGGCAGGCTCGGCAGGATACGCTGCACGGCTTGGCCATCGACCTCGTCGAACACGGTGCGCAGCGATTCGTGGCGCGCCACCAGCGCCGTGAAGCTGGCTTGCAGCGCCGCTTCGTCCAACTCGCCACGCAGGTGCAGGCCGGCAGGAATGTTGTAGGCAGCGGACTGCGGCTCCAACTGCCACAGCAGCCACAGGCGGTTTTGCGCCAGCGACTGGGGCAGCGCCTGGTCGCGGGCCTGGGTGGCGATGGCGGCGTTGGCGTTGCCGCCCTCGGCGAGGATGGCGGCCACGGCGGCGCTGTACTCGGCCAGGGTCGGCGCCTCGAACAGGGTGCGCAGGCTCAGCTGGATACCCAGCTCGTCGGCCAGGCGTGCAGTCACCTGGGTGGCGGCGATGGAGTTGCCGCCCAGCAGCAGGAAGTGGTCATCAGCCGCCACGGCCTCGACCTTGAGCAGCTCACGCCAAATGCCGGCGATGCGCACCTGCAAGCCATCACCAGTGGTTTGAGGCGCCTGGGCCTGATCCGCGCTCGGGAACCTTGCATAGCAGTCCAGGCTGCCATCGTGCATGCGCAGGCGGCAGGCCGAGCGCTGCAGCTTGCCGCTGGAGGTCTTGGGCAGCGCACCGGGGTTGAGCAGCAGCACCACTGCCGGGGCCTGGCGGCAGGCGTCGGCGATTACCCGGCGCAGGGTGTTGATCAGTGATTCGGGGCTGTGGGCTTTTTGCACGTTGCGGCTGATCTCCACCGCCACGCCGATGCCCTCCTCGCCCTGGTCGTCGACGGCGAACACCGCCACCCGGCCTTTGCGCAACAGGTCCACTTCGCGCTCGAGGGTTTTTTCCAGGTCCTGCGGGTAGAGGTTCTGACCGCGCACGATGAGCATGTCTTTCAGGCGCCCGGTGACGAACACCTCGCCCTCGCGCATGAAACCCAGGTCGCCGGTGCGCAGCCAGGTCTGGCCGTCCATCTGCACGAAGGTGCGGGCGCTGGCCTCGGGGTTGCGCCAGTAGCCGTGGGCGATGCTCGGGCCACCGGCCCAGATCTCGCCCACCTGGTTGTCGCCCAGCACGGCAAGTTGCTGCGGCTCGACAATGCGCACCGGGTGGCCGGGCTGCGGGTAACCGCAGCTCATCAGCACGCTGCCCTGGCCTGGCTCGACACGGTTGCCGGCGAACGCCTCGGCGTCCACCTCAAGCGCGGGGATGCCCTGGCCACGGCGGCTGCCGCTGACGAACAAGGTGGCTTCGGCCAGGCCGTAGCTGGCGAAGAAGCTGCCGGCATCGAAGCCGCAGCCGGCGAACTTGGCGGCGAAGGTGTCGAGGCTGTCCTGGCGGATCGGCTCGGAGCCCGAATAGGCCACGCGCCAGCGGCTCAGGTCGAGCTCGGCCATGGCCGCCTCGCTGACCCGCTCGCTGCACAGCCGGTAGGCGAAGTCGGGGCCGCCGCTGATGGTGCCGCCATACTCGCTGATGGCCTGCAACCAGCGCTGCGGGCGAGCGAGGAAGTAACCCGGCGACATCAGCACGCAGGGCACGCCGCTGAAGATCGGTTGCAGCAGGCCGCCGATCAGGCCCATGTCGTGGTACAGCGGCAGCCAGCTGACGATCACATCGTCCGGGTTGAGGTCGATGCCAAAGCCGTGGCGAATCAGTTGCTCGTTGGCCACCAGGTTGCCGTGGCTGACCTGCACACCCTTGGGCAGTGCGGTGGAGCCAGAGGTGTACTGCAAGAAGGCGATATCGTCAGCCGCCAGTGCCGGCGCCTGCCATTGCCCGGCCAGCGCCGGGTCGAGGCCGTCGACCGCCAGCAACGCCGGGGCATCTTCGCCTTCGAGGGCTTCAAGGCCCTGCAAGGTGCCGAGCAGTGCGTCGACGGTGAGCAACAGGCGCGGTCGGGCATCGTCGATGATCGACAGCAGGCGCTCCTGGTGGTGCTGGCGGGCCGACTCCGGCGGGTAGGCCGGCACCGCGATCACCCCGGCGTACAGGCAGCCGAAGAACGCCGCAACGTAGTCCGGGCCGCTGGGAAACAGCAGCACGGCGCGCTCACCGAAGCCGGCACGGGCCTGCAGCGCGGCGGCGATGGTGCGCGCGCGCTGGTCGAGGTCCCGGTAGCTGAGCACTGCCTGCTCGCCGGGCGCATCGGCCAGAAAGCGCAAGGCAATGCGCTCCGGGGTGCTGGCGGCGCGTTGCGCCAGGGCCTGGACCAGCGAGTGCGGGAGTTCGAAGGCGTCCGTCATGGAATGTTCCTGCCAGTGTCTGGGGTGAGTCGTGCCAGGGCTGTACCGCGCCGTTCAGGCGGGCAGCGCTCGGCAACCGGATGTACACAAGGGAACGGATGGACCGGGGAAGAAATTAGCCCTGCCGGGCCTGCACTGCTGGGTATGTAACCTGCGCGATTGAAAGCGTCATGGATCGTGGTTTAGAACCAATACAAATGAAGAATCATTAACTTCTGCATTTGACAATCATTATCATCTTGAATAATTTGTCGCTCGTCGCAGGTAGCCTCCCCCTGCCGGGATGGCCTCCCTCCCTCTCTGAGACCAGGTGAAAATTCCATGGCGGAACCAATGTCCACAAGTAAGTGCGATTCACCCCTGCTCCAGGCTTTCGTCGACAACCGCAGCATCCTGGTGAAGATCGCCGCGCGCATCACCGGCTGCCGCTCGCGCGCCGAGGATGTGGTGCAGGATGCGTTCTTCCGGCTCAGCGCCGCGCCGCAGATCACCTCGTCGTTCAAGGCCCAGCTCAGCTACCTGTTCCAGATCGTGCGCAACCTGGCCATTGACCACTACCGCAAGCAGGCCATGGAGCTGAAGTACTCCGGCAGCGAGGAGGAAGGGCTGAACGTGGTCATCCAGAACGCCTCGCCGGAAGCCACGCACATCAACCTGGCGGCCCTCGAGGACATTGCCGAGGCGCTGAACGAGCTGCCCCAGCGCACCCGCTACGCCTTCGAGATGTACCGCCTGCATGGCGTGCCGCAGAAAGACATCGCCAAGGAGCTGGGGGTGTCGCCGACACTGGTCAACTTCATGATTCGCGATGCGCTGATCCACTGCCGCAAGAGCAGCCGCCAGAACTGAAGACGCCCCCCCCTGTAGGAGCCGGCTTGCCGGCGATCACCGGCATGGCCGGTGCCATGCGGGTGACCTGCCAGGGCCCCATCGCCGGCAAGCCGGCTCCTACAGGGGAATGGATTCACGCCAGCTTGCAGTGGTCGAAGAACCGCTCCCGCCCCAGGATCATCAACGCCGCGCGCTTGTGCGGGAAATCGAATTCCTTCTCGCAGTGGAAGCACTGGTCGTGCATGTAGCCGATCATCTTGCCGTTGTCGGCGCGCGGCTCGGCCACCACCCGCTGGGTGCGCGGGTCGTCGAGGAACAGGTAGTGCACCAGCGCCGACAACCAGCTGGCCACCTTGTGCGGGCCACGGTGCGCCTCCTCGCCCACCAGCATGTGGATGCCGCGGTCGTAGTCGTCGGCCGGGTAGAACGGTGCGATGCGATCCTCCTTGGCCCAGTACGCCTCGAAGTAGGCGAACGGCTGGTCGTCGAAGCAGCCGATCAGGGTCAGGGTGTGCGGGTCGGCGTCGAGCTTGTCGAGGTACTCGCGGTGCTGCGCCAGCGTTCCGCCCTCCTGCCAGAACTGCAGCACCCGCGGGTTGTTCTGCCAGCGGTTGAAACGCTCAAGATCCTGATCGACCTCAAGGGTGCGCAACGACACCCAGGCCCCCAGCCGCGCGTCGAAGCGCCGGTACACCTCGCCCCGGGGCTTGGGCGCACGCCGGGGGTGGCGCTTGCCGTTGCTCAGCTGCATCTGCTGCGGGTAAACGCCAGCAGGCGATTGGCCCAGCCAGGGTTGCGGCAACTGCCAGAACAGGGTGCGCTCGCACAGGTACTGCCCAGGCTGCGCGCCGGGCAGCAGCAGGCCGCTGGCCACCGCCTGGGGGACGGCTTGCGGCAGTTGCCAGGCCAGGCGCTGGCAGGCCGGGTCGCGGGACAGCAGCCAGTAACAGGCGGCCCACAGGGCCTGCTCGGGGCGCTCGGGGCAGAGCTGTTCCAGGTGCACGGCAAGGGGTTCGCCCGCCACCAGGCGGACGCTGATCAGGGGCCGGCCCTCGAGGGTCAGGCTCAGGCGGCAATCGCCCTCCTCGGCCTGCAAGGTGCGCCAGCGGGGCGCGGCGAGGGGCTGCGAAGCGGCATCGAACGGCATG
This sequence comes from Pseudomonas sp. NPDC089406, assembly GCF_044900265.1. NCBI lineage: Bacteria > Pseudomonadati > Pseudomonadota > Gammaproteobacteria > Pseudomonadales > Pseudomonadaceae > Pseudomonas > Pseudomonas sp. NPDC089406. The sequence continues at coordinate 108,096 of NZ_JBJDNC010000010.1, forward strand.
GTCTTGGCTCACGAAGATGAAAGAAAGGCTCACCTTGCAGAACGCGGCCAGGCCCTGCGGATTTAGTCCTGAGGGGCTTCTACGGTGATTTGATAAGGCTGAAAGATGCGCAGCAGTTCGCCGTTTTCACGCAGCTGGCGCATCAGCCCGGCGAACGCCTCGGGGCTGATCGGCGCACCGGGGCGCAGCAGCGCGTAGTGGTGGTAGACCTGATCGACGCGCTGCGAGGCCATCAGCGCCTGGCCACTGCCGGGGTTGCGGCGCAAGAAATCGCTGAGATACGAGCGGGTGACCAGGGCCATGTCGGCGCGCCCGCGCTCGACCATCGACAGGTTGCTGTCGTGGGAATAGGTGAGGGTCGCGCGGTAGCGCTGCTTGAGGTAGGCCGGGTCGGCGTTGAAGCCGGCAAATGCGTAGTGGTAGCCGTTGAACAGGGCCAGGCGCTTGCCTTCGAGGCTGTCGAAATAGTGCTGGCCACGCGCGGCCTGGGCGACGAACACCTCGGCGTCTTCCAGCCCCATGTCGACGCTCTGGTGCGGGATGTCCTGCCAGCCCCACAGCGGGTTCTCGAAGATCGCAAGGTCGGTGCGGCCCTGCTGGAAGTCGCCGAAACGCCGGGGGATGGAGGTGGGCACCAGCACGAAGTGGTACTGCCCCTGCAAGTGATTGAGCGCCTCGGCCAGTTGCGGCAGCAGGCCGGTGTCGGCGCCCTGCTCGGGGCGCACGGTGTAGGGCGGGAAGTGCGCGGCCCCGACCTTCACCTCGACCACCTCGCCAGCCTGGATAAGGCCCGCTACCAGCGATGCGGCCAACAGCAGCAGGAAGGAGGGCAAGTTGAGGCGTGGCAGTGGGATCAAGACGGGGCACTCATCGAGGGTATTGGCCTGGATGCGCTTAAGCTAGGCGTTTTCCGGGGCAGGCACAACCGCTGGATATGCCAAAGTGCCAGGGGATGCCGCGAGCGACGAGTTTGGCTACGCTCTACAGGCCTGCGTGGTCGAGCACCCGCAAACCACCTGCATTGAAAGGGAGCCTGGCATGGGCCACTGGTTGGTGATCGACCTGGAAGCCACCACCGATGACGGCGGCTGGCCGGTCACGGAGATGGAAATCATTGAAATCGGCGCAAGCCTGGTCACCCGAGAGGGGCGCGAGGTAGACCACTTCCAGCGCTTTGTGCGGCCGCGCCGGCGCCCGCAACTGACGCCATTCTGCCGCGAACTCACGCATATCACCCAGGCCAGCGTCGACAGCGCCGAACCCTTCGCCGAGGTGTGGGCGCAGTTCGAGCGCTGGCTGACTCATCACCAGGGGCAGTTGCAGGCCTGGGTCAGCTGGGGCGACTACGACCGCAAGCAACTGCTGCAGGAGTGGCAGCAGCACCAGGTGCTCAGCCTGCTGGCGCAGTTGCCGCACATCAACCTCAAGCAGCGCTTCGCCAAGGCCCGCCACCTGCAGCGCCCGGCCGGGCTGAACAGCGCCCTGCAACTGGCTGGGCTTCAGTTTACCGGCCAGCAGCACCGGGCCCTGGAAGACGCGCGCAACACCGCCCGGCTGCTGCCCCTGAGCCTGCCGGCGGGCAGCGCCTGAAACAGATGACGCAAGGGTTGGCCTTGGGCATACTGGCCAGCCCTTTTTTTCAGCCTTTTTTCAGGAGTCGCCCATGTTCAAGGTCAACGAGTACTTCGATGGCACCGTCAAGTCGATCGCCTTCGAAGGCCATGAAGGTCCGGCTACTGTCGGCGTGATGGCCCCTGGCGAATACGAGTTCGGCACTGCCAAGCGCGAGATCATGCACGTGGTGTCCGGCGCACTGACCGTCAAGCTGCCGGGCAGCGACAACTGGGAAACCTTCAATGCCGGCGACAAGTTCAACGTGGCGGCCGACAGCAAGTTCCAGTTGAAGGTGGCCGTGGATACCGCCTACCTGTGCGAGTACCGCGACTAAGCGTCAGCCTGTACCGGCCTCTTCGCGGGTAAACCCGCTCCCACAGGGATATCAGTGGTCTGAAGACCAGCTATTGACCTGTGGGAGCGGGTTCACCCGCGAAGAAGCACACATCATTTCAGCAAGAACCCCGCCACCTTTTCTGCCGCCGCCTGCAGATGCTGCTCATGGCTGAACCCCGACGCCTTCAGCGGCTTCAGGTCATGGTCCCCCGCCACCAGCCAGCTCACCTCGATCGCCGGCGATAATTCATACCCCTGCACCGCCTCCCGATTGCCCAAGGCATCGCGCTCGCCCTGCACGATCAGCGTCGGCGTGCGCAAACCGGCCAGGTGCTCGACCCGCGGTTTTTCCGGTTTGCCCACGGCATAGAACGGATAGCCCAGGCACACCAGCGCAGCAGCGCCCAGCTCATCAGCCAGAAGGCTGGCCATGCGCCCGCCCATGGACTTGCCGCCCACCGCCAACCGGCCTGCGACCAATGGCCGCACCTGGGCATACACCTCGCGCCAGCATTGCAGCAGCACCTTCTGTGGATTGGGCGGCCGGCGGCCACCGTCGAGCCGGCGCTGGGCCATGTACGGGAACTCGAAGCGCACCACCCCTACGCCAAGCGCGGCCAGCCTTTGCGCCATTTCGTCCATGAACCCGCTGTCCATCGGCGCGCCGGCGCCGTGGGCCAGGATCAACCACGGGCAAACGCCGTGATCGCCGCCGACCTTGGGTGGATCGCAGCGCAAGCCTGGGACATTTGCGATCTGCGCCCATTGATCCCCGTCAATACCGGCACTTTGCCCATTAATCATGCTTCTCCTCGCTGTATAGCCTGCCAATAACCGTGGATGGGAACCCATACATGAACACAACCAGCAGTACCGCCTACAACTACAAGGTGGTCCGCCAATTCGCCATCATGACGGTGGTGTGGGGCATCGTCGGGATGGGGCTCGGCGTCTTCATCGCCGCCCAGCTCGCCTGGCCCTCACTGAACTTCGACCTGCCGTGGACCAGCTTCGGCCGCCTGCGGCCGCTGCACACCAACGCGGTGATCTTCGCCTTCGGTGGCTGTGCCCTGTTCGCCACCTCCTATTATTCGGTGCAACGCACCTGCCAGACCACCCTGTTCTCGCCAAAGCTTGCCGCGTTCACCTTCTGGGGCTGGCAACTGGTGATCCTGCTCGCCGCCATCACCCTGCCGCTGGGCTACACCAGCTCCAAGGAGTACGCCGAGCTCGAGTGGCCGATCGACATCCTGATCACCATCGTCTGGGTGTGCTACGCCATCGTGTTCTTCGGCACGCTGATGAAGCGCACCACCAAGCACATCTATGTGGGCAACTGGTTCTTCGGCGGGTTCATCCTCACCGTGGCGCTGCTGCATGTGGTCAACAACCTGGAACTGCCGGTCAGCCTGACCAAGTCGTACTCGGTGTACGCCGGGGCCACCGATGCCATGGTGCAGTGGTGGTACGGCCACAACGCGGTGGGCTTCTTCCTGACCGCAGGCTTCCTCGGGATGATGTACTACTACGTGCCCAAGCAGGCCGAACGCCCGGTGTATTCGTACCGGCTGTCGATCGTGCACTTCTGGGCGCTGATCACCCTGTACATCTGGGCAGGCCCGCATCATTTGCACTACACCGCGCTGCCCGACTGGGCGCAGTCGCTGGGCATGGTGATGTCGCTGATTCTGCTGGCACCAAGCTGGGGCGGCATGATCAACGGCATGATGACCCTGTCGGGGGCCTGGCATAAGCTGCGCAGCGACCCGATCCTGCGCTTCCTCGTGGTGTCGCTTGCGTTCTACGGCATGTCCACCTTCGAAGGCCCGATGATGGCCATCAAGACCGTCAACGCCCTCTCCCACTACACCGACTGGACCATCGGCCACGTGCATGCTGGCGCCCTCGGCTGGGTAGCGATGATCTCCATCGGCGCGCTGTACCACACCATCCCGAAAGTGTTCGGCAAGGAGCGCATGTACAGCATCGGCCTGATCAACGCGCACTTCTGGCTGGCCACCATCGGCACCGTGCTGTACATCGCCTCGATGTGGGTCAACGGCATCGCCCAGGGCCTGATGTGGCGCGCGGTCAACAGCGACGGCACGCTCACCTACTCGTTCGTGGAAACCCTGGTGGCCAGCCACCCAGGCTTCGTCGTGCGCTTTGTCGGCGGCGCGATCTTCCTCAGCGGCATGTTCCTGATGGCCTGGAACACCTGGCGCACCGTGCGTTCGCCGGCGCTCGACGCCGCCCCTGCGAACGCCCAGCTGGCTTGAGGAGACCTGCCTGATGAAACATGAAGTCATCGAGAAAAACGTCGGCCTGCTGGCCTTGCTGATGGTGTTCGCCGTCAGCATCGGCGGCCTTACCCAAATCGTCCCGCTGTTCTTCCAGGACGTCACCAACAAGCCGGTGGAGGGTATGAAGCCCTACACCGCGCTGCAGCTCGAAGGCCGCGATATCTACATTCGCGAAGGTTGCGTGGGTTGCCACTCGCAGATGATCCGCCCGTTCCGCGCCGAGACCGAGCGCTACGGCCACTACTCGGTGGCCGGCGAAAGCGTGTGGGACCACCCGTTCCTGTGGGGCTCCAAGCGCACCGGCCCGGACCTGGCCCGCGTAGGTGGCCGCTACTCCGACGACTGGCATCGCGCGCACCTGTACAACCCGCGCAACGTGGTGCCTGAGTCGAAAATGCCGTCCTACCCCTGGCTGGTGGCCGCGCAAGTGGACAACAGCCACACCGACGTGAAGATGCGCACCCTGCGCACCCTCGGCGTGCCCTACACCGACGACGACATCAACGGTGCCCGCGACGCGGTCAAGGGCAAGACCGAGATGGACGCCCTGGTGGCCTACCTGCAGGTGCTCGGCACCGCGATCAAGAACAAGAGGTGAATGCGATGGAAATGGACATCGGCATGATCCGCGGCCTGGGCACCCTGGTGGTGATGATCGCCTTCATCGGCCTGTCGCTCTGGGTCTTCAACCGTCGCCGCGACCGTGATTTCGCCGAAGCGCGCCTGCTGCCCTTCGTCGACGACCGCCTGCCCCCGAGCGGGCAGGAACCTTCCATTAGGAGTAACGGGCAATGACCACCTTCTGGAGTACGTATATCAGCGTACTGACCATCGGTAGCCTGATCGGCCTCACCTGGCTGCTGCTCAGCACCCGCAAGGGCCAGGGCAGCACCACCGACCAGACCATGGGCCACAGTTTCGACGGCATCGAGGAGTACGACAACCCGCTGCCCAAGTGGTGGTTCTGGCTGTTCGTCGGCACCCTGGTGTTCGCGGTGGGCTACCTGATCCTTTACCCGGGCCTGGGCAACTGGAAAGGTATCCTGCCGGGCTACGAGAACGGCTGGACCGGCGTCAACGAATGGCAAAAGGAAATGGACAAGGCCGACGCCAAATTCGGCCCGATCTTCGCCAAGTACGCCGCCATGCCGGTGGAGGAAGTGGCCAAGGACCCGCAGGCACTGAAGATGGGCAGCCGGCTGTTCGCCTCCAACTGCTCGGTGTGCCACGGTTCCGACGCCAAGGGTGCCTACGGCTTCCCCAACCTGACCGACAAGGACTGGCGCTGGGGCGGCGAGCCGGACACCATCAAGGCTTCGATCATGAACGGCCGCCACGGCGTGATGCCGGGCTGGGCCACGGTGATCGGCGAGCAGGGCGTGGCCGATGTGGCCGCCTTCGTGCTCACAGGCCTGGATGGCCGCAGCCTGCCGGCAGACGCCAAGGCCGACCCGGCCAAGGGCAAGGAGATCTTCGCCAGCAACTGCGTGGCCTGCCACGGCCCCGAGGGCAAGGGCACCCCGGCCATGGGCGCGCCCAACCTGACCCACCCGCAGGCGTTCATCTACGGTTCGAGCTTCGCCCAGCTGCAGCAGACCATCCGCTACGGCCGCCAGGGCCAGATGCCGGCCCAGGCCGACATCCAGGGCAACGACAAGGTGCACTTGCTGGCGGCGTATGTGTATAGCCTGTCGCAGGATCAGACAGCCGAGACCGTAACCGCCAAGTAACCCCCCTCCCCTTTAGGAGCCGGCTTGCCGGCGATGAGGCCCGATCAGGCAGCAACACTGCCTGATCGGGCGCCATCCCCGGCAGCCAGCCCCTACCCCGCTCTACCCCCTCCCTTGCACCCCTTCCGAACGCAACTAAGCTTGTTGCCTCAGTGGCTTCGCTCTCTCAAGGGCGCAGCAGACGTGGCGCACAGCCTGACGCCGCGCGTTAAAAAAAGCTTGACCGTTCGATCAGAAAAAGGCGAAAAACGGTACACATTACAAAGATTTATTTGTGTACAATCGTTCAGCCCAATCACCCCGGGACGGTGGTGTAGAGGGCCTGGACACGGGTCGGCGCAAGTCTCCTTGCGTTGCCATAACCCTGGTGGTTATAGAAACTGGCGCCGATTTCAACCAACAAGAATGACCCAAAACCGTGGAACCTTAGCATGAGCACAGCAATCAGCCCGACTGCTTATAACTATAAGGTCGTCCGCCAGTTCGCCATCATGACGGTGGTCTGGGGGATCCTTGGCATGGGGCTCGGCGTCTTCATCGCCTCGCAACTGGTCTGGCCCCAGCTCAACCTGGACCTGCCATGGACGAGCTTTGGCCGCCTGCGCCCGCTGCACACCAACCTGGTGATCTTCGCCTTCGGCGGCTGCGCCCTGTTCGGCACCAGCTACTATGTGGTGCAGCGCACCTGCCAGACCCGCCTGATCTCCGACAGCATGGCCGCCTTCACCTTCTGGGGCTGGCAGGCGGTGATCGTCGGCGCGCTGATCACCCTGCCGATGGGCTACACCACCACCAAGGAATACGCCGAGCTCGAGTGGCCGCTGGCGATCCTGCTGGCCATCGTCTGGGTCACCTACGGGCTGGTGTTCTTCGGCACCATCGTCAAGCGCAAGACCAAGCACATCTATGTCGGCAACTGGTTCTACGGCGCCTTCATCGTGGTCACCGCGATGCTGCACATCGTCAACCACATCTCGCTGCCGGTGAGCCTGTTCAAGTCGTACTCGGCCTACGCCGGCGCCACCGACGCGATGATCCAGTGGTGGTACGGGCACAACGCGGTGGGCTTTTTCCTCACCACGGGCTTTCTGGGGATGATGTACTACTTCGTGCCCAAGCAGGCCGAGCGGCCGATCTACTCGTACCGGTTGTCGATCGTGCACTTCTGGGCACTGATCACCCTGTACATCTGGGCCGGCCCGCATCATTTGCACTACACCGCCCTGCCCGACTGGGCGCAGTCGCTGGGCATGGTGATGTCGATCATCCTGCTGGCGCCAAGCTGGGGCGGCATGATCAACGGCATGATGACCCTGTCGGGGGCCTGGCATAAGCTGCGCACCGACCCGATTTTGCGCTTTTTGGTCGTCTCGCTGGCGTTCTACGGCATGTCCACCTTCGAAGGCCCGATGATGGCCATCAAGACGGTCAACTCGCTGTCGCACTACACCGACTGGACCATCGGCCACGTACACGCCGGCGCCCTCGGCTGGGTGGCGATGATCTCGATCGGCGCGGTGTACCACATGATCCCGAAACTCTACGGCCGCGAGCAGATGCACAGCGTCGGCCTGATCAACGCGCACTTCTGGCTGGCCACCATCGGCACCGTGCTGTACATCGCCTCGATGTGGGTCAACGGCATCACCCAGGGCCTGATGTGGCGCGCCATCAACGACGACGGCACCCTCACCTACTCGTTCGTCGAAGCGCTGCAAGCCAGCCACCCGGGCTACATCGTCCGCGCCCTGGGCGGTGCGTTCTTTGCCTCGGGCATGCTGCTGATGGCCTACAACGTGCTGCGCACCGTGCGTGCCGCCAACCCGGCAGAGGCTGAGCAAGCCGCCAAGATCGTCGTCGTGGGAGCGCACTGATGAAGCATGAAGCCGTCGAGAAGAACATTGGCCTGCTGGCCTTCTTCATGGTCATCGCCGTCAGCATCGGTGGCCTTACCCAAATCGTCCCGCTGTTTTTCCAGGACGTCACCAACAAGCCGGTCGAAGGCATGAAGCCGCGCACTGCGCTGGAAGTCGAAGGCCGCGATATCTACATTCGCGAAGGCTGCGTGGGCTGCCACTCGCAGATGATCCGCCCGTTCCGCGCCGAAACCGAACGCTACGGCCACTACTCGGTGGCCGGCGAAAGCGTGTGGGACCACCCGTTCCTGTGGGGCTCCAAGCGCACCGGCCCGGACCTGGCCCGCGTAGGTGGCCGCTACTCCGATGACTGGCACCGCGCGCACCTGTACAACCCGCGCAACGTGGTGCCTGAGTCGAAAATGCCATCCTACCCGTGGTTGGTCGAGAACAAGCTCGACGGCAAGGACACCGCCAAGAAGCTCGAAGTGCTGCGCACCCTCGGCACCCCTTACACCGACGAAGACATCGCCGGTGCCCGCGACGCGGTCAAGGGCAAGACCGAGATGGACGCCCTGGTGGCGTACCTGCAAGGCCTTGGCACCATCATCAAGAGCAAACGGTGACGCTGATGGATATCGGGATGATTCGCGGCCTGGGCACCGTGGTGGTGCTGGTGGCTTTCGTGGGCCTGGCGCTGTGGGTGTTCAGCCCGCGGCGCAAGCAGGACTTCGATGAAGCGACGCGGCTGCCGTTCGCGGACGACCCCGAGGCCATCCGCCACGTCGAGCAAGCGAAAAACGCTTCTGGGAGCAAACAACAATGACAACCTTCTGGAGTCTGTACGTCACCGTACTCACCCTGGGCACCATCTTCTCGCTGACCTGGCTGCTGCTGTCGACCCGCAAGGGCCAGCGCGAGGAGATCACCGACGAGACCGTGGGCCACGCCTTCGACGGCATCGAGGAGTACGACAACCCGCTGCCCAAATGGTGGTTCTGGCTGTTCGTCGGCACCATCGTGTTCGCCCTGGGCTACCTGGTGCTGTACCCGGGCCTGGGCAACTGGAAAGGCGTGCTGCCGGGCTACGCGTACCTGGACAACGACAAGCAGACCGAGTTTTCCAATGGCCAGGCCGGCTGGACCGGCGTGCACGAGTGGGAAAAGGAGATGGCCAAGGCCGATGCGCGCTTCGGGCCGATCTTCGCCAAGTTCGCCGCCATGCCGCTGGAAGAGGTAGCCAAGGACCCGCAGGCACTGAAGATGGGCGCGCGGCTGTTCGCCTCCAACTGCTCGGTGTGCCACGGCTCCGACGCCAAGGGCGCCTACGGTTTCCCCAACCTCACCGACAACGACTGGCGTTGGGGCGGCGAGCCGGAAACCATCAAGACCACCATCATGGGCGGGCGCCACGGGGTGATGCCGGCCTGGGGCACGGTGATCGGCGAGCAAGGCGTGGCTGATGTGGCGGCCTTCGTGCTGAGCAACCTGGACGGGCGCAAGCTGCCCGAAGACGCCAAGGCCGACCCGGTCAAGGGCCAGCAGATCTTCGCCACCAACTGCGTGGCCTGCCACGGCCCCGAGGGCAAGGGCACGCCGGCCATGGGCGCGCCCAACCTGACCCACCCGCAGGCGTTCATCTACGGCTCGAGCTTTGCCCAGCTGCAACAGACCATCCGCTATGGCCGCCAGGGCCAGATGCCGGCGCAAGAGCAGCTGCAGGGCAATGACAAGGTGCACCTGCTGGCGGCTTATGTGTACAGCCTGTCGCATCAGCCCGAGGCGGCCCAAAAGGCCGAATAAGGCAGGCCTGGCCTCTTCGCGGGTAAACCCGCTCCCACAGGAGCTGCGTAATATTCGAGACAGCAGTGAACCTGTGGGAGCGGGTTCACCCGCGAAGAAGCCAGTACAGCCTACCCATTTCCCACAGGTCCATGACCTGGATCAATTGACACCCGCCATATCACGTTTACCCAAGCCGCCCAACGCGACTAAGTGTCGCAGCAAGGCCCCGGCGCGCCATCACAGGCGTATCATGGGCCGCAGAGCGCCGTAAGAGCGCGCCAGACCGCGGCCGCCAAGCACGGGTCGCGGCGTTTCTCCACTGCCGTGGGACTTGATGATGAGCAAGCAAATACCGGTACATGACGTCACCCCGCCTGCCAGCAAAGGGAAGGATTCCGTCGACCTCTACGCCTCGCGCGAAAAAATCTACACCCGCGCCTTCACCGGCCTGTTCCGCCGCCTGCGAATGGTCGGTGGCGCTGCGCTGTTCTTGCTGTACTTCGGCACCGTGTGGCTGAACTGGGGCGGCCGCCAGGCCGTGTGGTGGGACCTGCCCGAGCGCAAGTTCTACATCTTCGGCGCCACCATCTGGCCGCAGGACTTCATCCTGCTGTCGGGCATATTGATCGTCGCCGCCTTCGGCCTGTTCTTCATCACCGTGTATGCCGGACGCGTATGGTGCGGCTACACCTGCCCGCAAAGCGTGTGGACCTGGGTGTTCATGTGGTGCGAGAAGGTCACCGAGGGTGACCGCAACCAGCGCATGAAGCTGGACAAGGCGCCGATGAGCGCCAACAAGTTTTTGCGCAAGCTGGCCAAGCACAGTATGTGGCTGCTGATCGGCCTGGTCACCGGCCTGACCTTCGTCGGCTACTTTGCCCCGGTGCGCGAGCTGGTCATCGAGTTCTTCACCGGGCAAGCCGACGGCTGGGCGTACTTCTGGGTCGGTTTCTTCACCCTGGCCACCTATGGCAACGCCGGCTGGCTGCGCGAGCAGGTGTGCGTGTACATGTGCCCCTATGCGCGCTTCCAGAGCGTGATGTTCGACAAGGATACCCTGATCGTCAGCTACGACCCGCGCCGTGGCGAAACCCGTGGCCCGCGTAAAAAGGACGCGGACTACAAGGCCCAGGGCCTGGGCGACTGCATCGACTGCACCATGTGCGTGCAGGTGTGCCCCACCGGCATCGACATCCGCGACGGCCTGCAGGTCGAATGCATCGGCTGCGCCGCGTGCATCGATGCGTGCGATGCGATCATGGACAAGATGAACTACCCCAAGGGCCTGATCAGCTACACCACCGAGCACAACCTGTCCGGGCAGAAGACCCACATGCTGCGCCCGCGCCTGATCGGCTACGCCATGGTGCTGCTGGTGATGATCGGCGCCCTGGCCACCGCCTTCGCCACCCGTTCGCTGGTAGGCTTCGACGTGGCCAAGGACCGCGTGCTGTACCGCGAGAACGCCCAGGGCCGGATCGAGAACGTGTACAGCCTGAAAGTGATGAACAAGGACCAGCGCGACCACGTGTATGTGCTGGACGCCACCGGTGTGCCCGACCTGCAACTGACCGGCCAGCGCGAGATCCGCGTGGCCGCCGGCGACATCGTCAGCCTGCCGGTGCAGCTGTCGGTGGCCCCGGAAAAACTGCCCTCGACCACCAACGAAATCATCTTCACCCTGAAGGACGCCGACGACAGCGGCCAACAGGTCGAAGCCAAGAGCCGTTTCATCGGCCCACAGATCCGCTGAGAGAGACCACGCACCATGCCTGCCGCTACCGCCACCAGCCCCTGGTACAAGCACCTCTGGCCCTGGATCATCATCGGTATCCTGACCACCTCGGTGTGCCTGAGCCTGACCATGGTCAGCATTGCCGTGCGCAACCCCGACAACCTGGTCAACGACAACTACTACGAGGCCGGCAAGGGCATCAACCGCTCGCTGGACCGCGAGCTGCTGGCCCAGACCCTCAACCTCAAGGCCAGCATCCACCTAGACGAGCTGACCGGCGAAGTGGACGTGCGCCTGAGCGGCAACAGCAACCCGCAAACCCTGGAGCTGAACCTGATCTCCCCCACCCAGCCGGACCGCGACCGCAAGGTGCAACTGGCCCGCAGCGAGCCTGGCCGCTATGTCGGCCAGCTGGACGACAAGGTCGAGGGGCGGCGCTTCGTCGAGCTGCTGGGCAGCCAGGATGAGCATGTGTGGCGCCTGTTCGAGGAGGAGAAGGTCGAGCATGGGGTAGCGTTACAGTTGGGAGATGAGGCGTTGCAAGGCGCCGAGCACCGATAACCGCTCCACCGCGAGCCCTGTGGGAGCGGGTTTACCCGCGAATGCGTCAGACCTGGAAACCTCATTGCCCGACCTGACGCTTTCGCGGGTAAACCCGCTCCCACAGGGGCCGTGTTCAGCCAGCCGACTTGCGTAAGGCAATGATGTAAATGACCCACCCCACCCCCTGCTACCACTGCGCCCTGCCCGTCCCCGCCGGCAGCCGCTTCACCGCCGTGGTCCTTGGCGAGCCACGGGCCTTCTGCTGCCCGGGCTGCCAGGCAGTGGCCGAGTCCATCGTCGCCGGGGGGCTGGAGCACTACTACCAGCACCGCAGCGACAGCAGCGCCAACCCCGAGGCCCTGCCCAAACAGTTGCAGGACGAACTGGCGCTGTACGACCGCGACGACGTGCAGCGCAACTTCGTGCGCCACGAGGGCGAGCTGGCCGAGGCCACCCTGCTGGTCGAGGGCATCAGTTGCGCAGCCTGCGGCTGGCTGATCGAGAAGCACCTGCGCAACCTTGCCGGGGTCAGCGAAGCGCGCCTGAACCTGTCCAACCACCGCCTGCTGGTCAGCTGGGCCGACGACCAGTTGCCGCTCTCGAGCCTGCTGGCCGAGCTGCGCCACATCGGCTACGCCGCCCACCCCTACCAGCCCGACCAGGCCGCTGAACACCTGGCTGCCGAAAACCGCAGCGCCCTGCGCCGCCTGGGGGTGGCCGGGCTTTTGTGGTTCCAGGCAATGATGGCGACCATGGCCACCTGGCCGGAATTCAACATCGACCTGTCGCCCGAGATGCATACCATCCTGCGCTGGGTCGCGCTGTTTCTGACCATCCCCATCGTGTTCTACAGCTGCGCGCCGTTCTTCAAGGGCGCCGCCCGCGACCTGCGCACCCGCCACCTGACCATGGACGTGTCGGTGTCGCTGGCCATCGCCCTGGCCTTCGGCGCCGGTATCTGGACCGCCATCACCGGCAGCGGCGAGCTTTACTTCGACACCGTGGGCATGTTCGCGCTGTTTCTGCTCACCGGCCGCTACCTGGAGCGCCGCGCCCGCGAGCGCACGGCGGCGGCCACCGCGCAGCTGGTCAACCTGCTGCCGGCCTCGTGCCTGCGCCTGGGCGCCGATGGCCAGGCCGAGCGTATTCTGCTGGGCGAGCTGCGCTGCGGCGACCGCGTGCAAGTGCTGCCGGGGGCGGTGATCCCGGCCGACGGCTGCATCGTCGCCGGGCGCTCCAGTGTCGACGAGTCGCTGCTGACCGGTGAGTACCTGCCGCAACCCCGGCGCAGCGGCGACCGGGTCACCGGCGGCACGTTGAATGTCGAAAGCACCCTGACCGTCGAGGTTCAGGCCCTCGGCCAGGACTCGCGTTTGTCGGCCATCGTGCGCCTGTTAGAACGCGCCCAGTCGGAAAAGCCCCGCCTGGCCGAAATCGCCGACCGTGCCTCGCAATGGTTCTTGTTGTTCAGCCTGGTGGCGGCGGCAGTAATCGGCCTGGTGTGGTGGCAGCTGGATGCGGGCCGAGCGTTCTGGATCGTCCTGGCCATGCTGGTAGCCACCTGCCCCTGCGCCCTGTCGCTGGCCACCCCCACCGCGCTGACCGCCGCCACCGGCACCCTGCACAAGCTTGGCCTGCTGGTGACCCGCGGCCATGTGCTTGAAGGCCTGAACCAGATCGACACGGTGATCTTCGACAAGACCGGCACCCTTACCGAAGGCCGCCTGGCCCTGCGCAGCATCCGCCCGCTGGGCCGGCTTGATGCCGACCAGTGCCTGGCCCTGGCTGCGGCACTGGAGAACCGCTCCGAACACCCCATCGCCCGCGCCTTTGGCCGCGCTGCACAGGCCGCCGAGGCGGTCAACGCAGTGCCCGGGCTGGGCCTGGAAGGCGAGGTGGACGGCCAGCGCCTGCGCATCGGCCAGGCGACTTTCGTCTGCGCCCTGAGCGGCGCCGAAGTGCCCGCCGTACCCGAACCACGCGGCCAGTGGCTGCTGCTGGGCGACCGCCAGGGCCCGCTGGCCTGGTTCGGCCTGGACGACCGCCTGCGCGATGACGCCGCGGATCTGGTGGCCGCCTGCAAGGCCCGCGGCTGGCAAACCCTGCTGCTGTCTGGCGACAGCTCGCCGATGGTCGCCGAGGTGGCCGCGCAACTGGGTATCGACCAGGCCGTTGGCGGCCTGCGCCCGGACGACAAGCTCAGCCGCCTCAAGCAATTGCAGGGCGAAGGGCGCAAGGTGCTGATGCTCGGTGACGGGGTCAATGACGTGCCGGTGCTGGCCGCCGCCGACATCAGCATCGCCATGGGCAGCGCCACCGACCTTGCCAAGACCAGCGCCGACGCCGTGCTGCTGTCGAACAACCTGCAGGCGCTGGTGCAGGCCTTCGCCCTGGCCCGCCGCACGCGCCGCAACATTGTCCAGAACCTGCTGTGGGCGAGCCTGTACAATGGCCTGATGCTGCCGTTCGCCGCGCTGGGCTGGGTGACCCCGGTCTGGGCGGCAGTCGGCATGTCGGTCAGCTCGCTGATCGTGGTGCTCAACGCCCTGCGCCTGACCCGCCAGAGCAGCGTTGCTGCTCCCGCCACCTGCGCGTCGCCCACGCCTGGAAGGAAGACCCTATGCCCGCCCTCTACGTGATGATCCCCGCTGCCCTGCTGCTGGTTGGCGTGGCCGTGTACATCTTCTTCTGGGCGGTGGACAGTGGCCAGTACGACGACCTGGAAAGCCCGGCCCACAGCATCCTGTTCGACGACCAGGACCCGCGCCACCAGGCCGCAGTAAAACCTGAAGACGAAAAGCCCGACGACAAGGACCCTGCCCCGCGTGCCTGAGCTGCTCCCCCTGCTGGGCTCGGCCCTGGTGCTTGGCCTGCTCGGCGGCGGCCATTGCCTGGGGATGTGCGGCGGCCTGATGGGCGCCCTGACCCTGGCCATCCCCCCCGAGCAGCGCGGCCGCCGCTTGCGCCTGCTGATTGCCTACAACCTCGGGCGTATCTTGAGCTACGCCACCGCCGGCTTGCTGCTGGGCCTGGCCGGCGTCGCCGTGGCCAGCAGCCCGCTGGCCATCGGGCTGCGGGTGCTGGCGGCGCTGCTGCTGATTGCCATGGGTTTGTACCTGGCCGGCTGGTGGAGCGGCCTGACCCGCATCGAGGCACTGGGGCGTGGTTTGTGGCGCCATGTGCAGCCTCTGGCCACACGGCTGCTGCCGGTGTCCAGCCTGCCCCGGGCGCTGCTGCTGGGGGCGCTGTGGGGCTGGCTGCCGTGCGGGCTGGTGTACAGCACCCTGCTGTGGGCCGCCAGCCAGGGCAATGCGCTGCACAGCGCGGCGCTGATGCTGGCGTTCGGCGTGGGCACCTGGCCGGTGCTGCTGGCCACCGGGATTGCGGCGCAGCAGGTCGGTGCGCTGCTGCGCAACCGCGGGGTGCGCATGGCCGGCGGGGTGATGGTGATGCTGTTTGGCCTGTGGACCCTGCCCGGGCCGCATCAGCATTGGTTGATGGGGCATTGAGGTAACCGCTGATCTAGGGGGCAACTGTCTTGTGCCGCCTGTAACGGCCTCATCGCCGGCAAGCCGGCTCCTACAGGTACAGCGCAGCCCCAAAGCTAATGCGATCCCTGTGTAGGAGCGGCCTTGTGTCGCGAAAGGGCTGCGCAGCAGCCCCGACGATTTCGCATGATGTATGGATCGCGGGGCTGCTGCGCAGCCCTTTCGCGACACAAGGCCGCTCCTACAGAGGGTTCGGTGCTGGCCTGGCGAACGCGCACCGGCTGCCCTTGATGCAAATCAACATGCCCTCCCCGCCACCGCCCTAGACTCCGGACACTGCAGCTCTATCCGGGGACTACCCACATGCTCGACGACCTACGCTGGGACGCCGACCTGATCCGTCGCTACGATCTGGCCGGGCCCCGTTACACCTCCTACCCGACCGCGGTGCAACTGCATGGCGAAGTGGGCTCGTTCGACCTGCTCCACGCCCTGCGTGAAAGCCGCCGGGCCACGCGCCCACTGTCGCTGTACGTGCACGTGCCGTTTTGCGCCAACATCTGTTACTACTGCGCCTGCAACAAGGTCATCACCAAGGACCGCGGCCGCGCCGCGCCTTACCTGCAGCGCCTGGAGCAGGAAATCCAGCTGCTTGCCTGCCACCTCGACCCTAAACAGCGGGTCGAGCAACTGCACTTCGGCGGCGGCACACCGACCTTTTTAAGCCATGTGGAGCTGCGCCAACTGATGGCCAGCCTGCGCCAGCACTTCAACCTGCTGGACGACGATTCCGGCGACTACGGCATCGAGCTCGACCCGCGTGAAGCCGACTGGTCGACCATGGGCCTGCTGCGCGAGCTGGGTTTCAACCGCGTCAGCCTCGGCGTGCAGGACCTCGACCCGGCCGTGCAACGCGCGGTCAACCGCCTGCAAAGCCTGGAGCAGACCCGCGCCCTGACCGAGGCCGCGCGCACCTTGCAGTTCCGCTCGGTGAACCTCGACCTGATCTACGGCCTGCCCCGGCAAACCCCGGAAGGCTTCGCCCGCACGGTCGAAGAAGTCATCCGCCTGCAACCCGATCGCCTGTCGGTGTTCAACTACGCGCACTTGCCCGAACGCTTCATGCCGCAGCGGCGCATCGACGAAAACGAGCTGCCCAGCCCTGCGGCCAAGCTCGAGATGCTGCAGGCCACCATCGAGCAACTGACCGGCGCCGGCTACCGTTACATCGGCATGGACCACTTCGCCCTGCCCGACGACGAGCTGGCCATCGCCCAGGAAGAAGGCACCCTGCAGCGCAACTTCCAGGGCTATACCACCCACGGCCACTGCGACCTGATCGGCCTGGGGGTGTCGGCCATCAGCCAGATCGGCGACCTGTACTGCCAGAACAGCAGCGACCTCAACACCTACCAGGACACGCTGTCCAGCGCCCAGCTGGCGACCCAGCGCGGCCTGCTGTGCAACCAGGACGACCGCCTGCGCCGGGCGGTGATCCAGCAACTGATCTGCCATTTCGAACTGGATTTCGAAACCATCGAGCGGCAGTTCCTGATCGATTTTCGCGGTTACTTCAACGAACAATGGCCCGAGCTTCAGGCCATGCAGCGCGACGGCCTGATCAGCCTCGACGCCAAGGGCATCCGCGTGCAGCCGGCCGGCAGGCTGCTGGTGCGCTCAGTGTGCATGGTGTTCGACGCTTACCTCGCCCAGCACAACCGCCAGCGTTTTTCCCGGGTGATATAGCGGTAATTGAGGCGTTTCACCGCATGGACAGCTCGCCTTGCCAGGCACACTATGGACAGTGGAAGGCCCCGGCACACCCTTGCCAGGGCCGCCACCAGCACGCACCAAAAATGCGCACGCTGGCCTACTACCCTAGCCGTGGGTTACCCTTACGGCTTATGTGTGCTTTACCACAAGGATTGAAGCTATGTCCGAGCCAGTCAAACTGCGCCCTCACAACCAGGCCCATTGCAAGGATTGCAGCCTGGCCCCCCTGTGCCTGCCCCTGTCGCTCAACCTCGAGGACATGGACGCACTGGATGAAATCGTCAAACGCGGGCGCCCGCTCAAAAAAGGCGAGTTTCTGTTCCGCCAGGGTGACAATTTCGGCTCGGTCTACGCAGTACGCTCCGGCGCCCTGAAAACCTTCAGCCTGAGCGACGCCGGCGAAGAACAGATCACCGGCTTCCACCTGCCCAGCGAGCTGGTCGGCCTGTCGGGCATGGACACCGAGGCCTACCCGGTGTCGGCCCAGGCCCAGGAAACCACCTCGGTGTGCGAAATCCCCTTCGAGCGCCTCGACGAGCTGTCGGTGCAACTGCCACAGCTGCGCCGCCAGCTGATGCGGGTAATGAGCCGCGAGATCCGCGATGACCAGCAAATGATGCTGCTGCTGTCGAAAAAAACCGCCGACGAGCGCATCGCCACCTTCCTGGTCAACCTGTCGGCACGCTTCCGCGCCCGTGGCTATTCGGCCAACCAGTTCCGCCTGAGCATGTCGCGCAACGAGATCGGCAACTACCTGGGCCTGGCGGTAGAAACCGTGTCCCGCGTGTTCACCCGCTTCCAGCAGAACGGCCTGCTCAAGGCCGAGGGTAAAGAGGTGCACATCCTCGACCCGATCCAGCTGTGCGCGCTGGCCGGCGGTGCAATGGAGTCCTGAGCGGCACTCCCTGCTTTAGATAGTACGCGCCAAGAGAAGCCGGCAGGATCCAAGCAGATCCTGCCGGCTTCTTTGCTTCTGCGCACCCCACGCGCAAGGCGACAGGCTGCGACCACCTAGCAATTCTGTCAGTTGTACAACCCTGGAAACTGGATGACGCTGGAGTACCTTCCCTCCCTCAGGAGCTTCATCATGACCGCGCCCATTTACCCCAGTGTGGAGAACTTCGAGCGTTCCGAGCTGACAACGTTCGAGAAAGGCATGACCTACAAAACCAGTAGCAATGCAAAGCACAGCTTTGAATTGACTATCGTGGAAGACGGGGCCACTCCCTCCGGAATCATGTCAACCGAACTCCTCGGCATGGGTGCAAAGGTACTGGTGGTCGGCGATCAGAGCGCAGTTCGGCTCGATTTCGGAGAAAAGGTCACCAATGTGAGCTGGAATTACTGTGTGGTGATCGACTACACAGAAGAGGACTTGAATGCTGAACATCCAGACTTGGTAGGCACGGTGGACGTAACCAAGCTGACGGCTCTGAATTTTTCCGAAGATTTCCTTGTTGAGGCAATCCCAAAGGAGGCAATCAAGGAGCCCGACCTCTCCGACGACCCGGGCGTGCACAACAAAAGCTTGGGCACCGCAATAGTCACTGCATTGATATTCAAAACGTCTCGGGTGGGGTCCCTTCAGATTGACTCGATACGCTGGGAGAAAGTCCCAGACTAACGCCACAGCCTCGCCTCCAGTTCGGGGAGGCTTATGTGGTTGAGGGAGGGTATACTGGCGCCTTGGTTTTCCAGGATACCCGCCCCATGCACAGCGACACCTTCGACCTCAAAGCCCTGATTCGCCCGGTAGTGGACTTCCCCAAGCCGGGCGTCATCTTCCGCGACATCACCCCGCTGTTCCAGTCGCCGCGCGGGCTGCGCTATGTTGCCGACCAGTTCATCGAGCGCTATGTCGAAGCCGAGTTCAGCCACATCGGTGCCATGGACGCGCGGGGCTTCCTGATCGGCTCGATCATCGCCCACCAGTTGAACAAGCCGCTGATCCTGTTCCGCAAGCAGGGCAAGCTGCCGGCTGATGTGTTGAGCGAGGGTTACCAGACCGAGTACGGCGAAGCCTTCCTCGAAGTGCATGCCGACAGCCTGTGCGAAGGCGATTCGGTGCTGATCTTCGATGACCTGATCGCCACCGGCGGCACCCTGCTGGCGGCGGCCAACCTGGTGCGCCGCACCGGTGCACAGGTGTTCGAGGCGGCGGCGATCATCGACTTGCCCGAGCTTGAAGGTTCGCGCCGGTTGCAGGCGGCCGGTGTGCCGACCTTCTGCCTGACTGAGTTTTCGTTGAGCGAGTACTGAGTCTTTCGGTGCTTTTGGGGCTGCTTTGCAGCCCAATCGCAGGCAAGCCTGCTCCTACAGGTATTGCGTGACCTTGTAGGAGCAGGCTTGCCTGCGATTGGGCCGCAAAGCGGCCCCGGCGTTCTCAAAGCGAAATCGGCTTGCGCCCGGCAAACGCGTGGGCCAGCGTACCGCCATCCACCAGCTCCAACTCCCCGCCCAACGGCACGCCATGGGCAATGCGCGTGGCTGTCAGGCCCTTCTCGGCCAGCAACTGGGCGATGTAATGAGCCGTAGCCTCCCCTTCCACCGTCGGGTTGGTGGCCAGGATCACCTCATTGAAAGTGCCTTGCTCGTCGATACGCGCCATCAACTGCGGAATGCCGATGGCATCCGGCCCCAGCCCGTCGAGCGGGGACAAGTGCCCCTTGAGCACGAAGTAGCGCCCGCGGTAGCCGGTCTGCTCCACCGCATACACATCCATCGGCCCTTCCACCACGCACAGCTGGGTGTCGTCGCGGCGCGTATCGGCGCATTGCGGGCACAGCTCCTGCTCGGTCAGGGTGCGGCACTGGCGGCAGTGGCCAACCCCTTCCATGGCCTGGCTCAGGGCCTGGGCCAGGCGCGTGCCGCCGCTGCGGTCGCGCTCCAGCAGTTGCAGGGCCATGCGCTGGGCGGTTTTCTGGCCGACGCCGGGCAGGATGCGCAGGGCGTCGATCAGTTGGCGGATGAGGGGGCTGAAGCTCATGGGAAAGGCCTGATAAATCGGTAAGAGGCGGTTTATACCGGCGTGGGGCAGTAGCGTCAAATTTGCCATGACACCGATAGTGCCGCCTGCTTCACGGGGGTGTGCAAAGCGCAGGCCCGGCGCTGTACCTGTAGGAGCGGCTTTAGCCGCGAACACCGGCAAAGCCGGTGCCATACATCGCGTCGTCTGCTTCGCGGCTAAAGCCGCTCCCACAGGGACCGCACAAGCTTCAAGCCAGTGCCATACCTGTAGGAGCCGGCTTGCCGGCGATGAGGCCGGAACAGGCAGCACAAGACAGTTGCTCCCGCAGGAGATGGAGCGCGCATGCAAGATAGGTTGCGCAGCCGTGAGGCACATAAAAAAGCCGCCGGTGGTTACCCAACGGCGGCTTCTTGAACAGACCAAATGCCTTAGAACGGCATCTTGAAGCCTGGCGGCAGCTGCATGCCGGCGGTCATGCCGCCCATTTTCTCCTGGCTGCTCTGCTCGATCTTGCGCACAGCGTCGTTCAGCGCGGCGGCGATCAGGTCTTCCAGCACTTCCTTGTCGTCTTCTTCAGTCGACATCAGGCTCTGGTCGATGCTCACGCGCTTGACGTCGTGGCGCCCGGTCATCACCACGCTCACCAGGCCACCACCGGACTGGCCGGTGACTTCGGCGTTGGCCAGCTCTTCCTGCATCTTCTGCATCTTTTCCTGCATCTGCTGGGCCTGCTTCATCAGGCCGGCCATGCCACCTTTCATCATGGGGAAGTACCTCGATCTGGGTCATGTAATGCAGCCGGGCACAGGCCGGCTGCATGGTTATCCGTTATTGGCCCTGGCTGGCCAGGGCGTCTACAGGCTCAATAGTATCCTGCCTCACCGTCGCGCCGAACTGCTTGATCATCTGCTGGATGAGCGGGTCTTGCTCGATCGACAGCACGGCGTCGTTCTGGCGCTCGGCGCGCTTGCGAGCGGCGGCCTGGGCCGGGGTTTCCTGCTCGGGGCGAATCAGCTCGATCTTCAGGCGGATCTCGCGGCCCAGCTGCTGGTTGAGCGCATCGTTGAGCCGGCGCTGTTGCGTCGAGTTGAACAGCGCGCCCTGGCCCGGGTCCAGGTGCAGCAGCCAGTCGTCACCGTCGGCGGCGATCAGCGTACAGTTCGCGGCGATGTTGCCTGTCATACCCGAGACAGGCAACTGTGGGAATAATTCCAGCCATTGCAGGGCAAGGCCCGTGGCCGGTTTGGACGCAGGCAGTGGCTCGGGGGCCTTGGCGGGCGCCTCTTCCTGCACGTGCTCGGCCAGCTCGTCGAGGTAGCTGAAGCCTGCCGGGTCGCCGTCAGGGGCGTAGTAGTCTTCGTCTGCCGGCGGTTCGTCGTCACGGTCCATGCCTGCCGGGTTGTAAGCAGACGGATCGAACGGCGGCTCGTCGTAGTCGGGCTGGCTTGAAGCCGGCGCAGGTTCAGGCTCGGCGACTGGTGCAGGTGCGACCGGCTCGGGTTGCGGCTGGGCAGCGACAGCAGCAGCGGGCTCTTCCCATGGCAGGTCGATGACCTCTTCCACGGGCTCGGGCTCAGGTTCTGGCTGCGGCTCGGGCACTGTCGCTTGCGGTGCAGGCTCAGGCTCAGGCTCTGCAGCAGGGGCCGGCTCGGGCTCAGGCTCGGCAACCGGCTGCGGCGGCTCGCTGGCCACCGGGGCTGGCACAGGCTCTGCAACGGGCGCCGCCGGGGCAACGGTAGCCACCGCAGCCACCGGTGTTGCCGGATCAGCTGTGGCCTGGCTGATCCCCACTGGCTTTAGCACCGGCCGCGGTGCGTCGTCGCTGTCGGCCGGGCGGAACGCCAGCATGCGCAGCAGCACCATCTCGAAACCGCCACGCGGGTCTGGCGCCAGGGGCAGGTCGCGCCGGCCGATCAGGCCCATCTGGTAGTAGAACTGCACATCTTCTGCCGGCAACGCCTGGGCCAGCGCCAGCACGCGCTCGCGGTCGCCCTGGCCGTTGTCGACCGCCTCGGGCAGCGCCTGGGCGATGGCCACGCGGTGCAGCACGTTGAGCATTTCCGACAGCACGCCGTTCCAGTCCGGGCCCTGCTCGGCCAAATCGCGTACCGCCTGCAGCAGCGCCCGGGCATCACCGTCAAGCAATGCCTGCAACACGCCGTACACCTGGCCATGGTCGAGGGTGCCGAGCATCGCCCGCACATCGGCGGCCAATACCTTGCCTTCACCAAAGGCGATGGCCTGGTCGGTCAGGCTCATGGCGTCGCGCATCGAGCCGTCGGCCGCGCGGCCCAACAGCCACAGGGCATCGTCCTCGAACGGCACGTTCTCGGCGCCGAGCACGTGGCTCAGGTGCTCGACCACCCGCTCCGGGCTCATATTCTTCAGCGAGAACTGCAGGCAGCGCGACAGGATGGTGGCCGGCAGTTTTTGCGGGTCGGTGGTGGCGAGGATGAACTTGACGTAGGGCGGCGGCTCTTCGAGGGTCTTCAACAAGGCGTTGAAGGAGTGCGTCGAGAGCATGTGCACTTCGTCGATCAGGTAGACCTTGAAGCGCCCGCGGCTCGGGGCGTACTGCACGTTGTCGAGCAGCTCGCGGGTGTCTTCGACCTTGGTGCGGCTGGCGGCGTCGATCTCGATCAGGTCGACGAAACGGCCCTCGTCGATCTCCCGGCACACCGAGCAGGTGCCGCACGGGGTGGAGGTAATGCCGGTTTCGCAGTTCAGGCACTTGGCGATAATGCGCGCGATGGTGGTCTTGCCCACGCCACGGGTACCGGTGAACAGGTAGGCGTGGTGCAGGCGCTGGTTGTCCAGGGCGTTGATCAAAGCCTTGAGCACATGGGTCTGGCCGACCATTTCGCGGAACGAGCGCGGGCGCCATTTACGTGCAAGAACCTGATAACTCATCAAAAAACCATCATGACCGGAGCGGGCGGAAAGAGCGCTAATGCTAGCGGAGCGAGGGGGAAATTGCACCCTGCGGTTCTGGTCTAAGCTCACTGGCAGGCATGGCGCAGGGCTGATCAGGGAGGATGGGGCGTGCGGCGAGTCCTGGCGATGCTGTTGTTATGGGCCACCCACAGCCTGGCCGGGGCGGCGGAGCTGCGCTTTTCCATTGCCGAAAGCTGGAGCATGCCGCTGGTGCGCATCGAGCACGAACAGCCGGTGGAAGGCATCATCTACGACATTATCCAGGCCATCGCCCGGGAAACCGGCATCACCCCGCGCTACCACGTGATGGCCCGGCTGCGCGTGCAGGAGGCCATGCAAAGCGGCGACATCGATGTACGCTGCTACGTGGCCACCCAGTGGCTGACCGACCGGCCCGGCGAATATGTCTGGAGCATCCCGCTGATCGAGCAGCGCGACCTGCTGGTCGGCCGCCCGGGCGACACTACCCCCAGCACACCCGAAGCACTGCCAGCCCAGGCCATCGGCACGGTGCTGGGCTACACCTACCCAACGCTTGAGCCGCTGTTCGCCAGCGGCCGGCTGCAGCGTGAAGACAGCCGCAGCCAGTTGCTGGTGCTGCGCAAGCTGCAGGCCCAGCGTTACCGGCATGCGGTGAGCAACCAGCTGTCGCTGCAGTGGTACAACCGCCAGCTGCCGCCGGAGCAGCGCTTGCCGGTGCTGGCCGTGCTGCAGGAGCAGGCGCTGGGTTGCATGGTGCGCAGCGACCCGGCGCTGCCGACCCAGGCGGTGCTGCGGGCGTTGGTGCGGATCAAGCAATCGGGGGAGATCGAGCGGATTATTCGGCGGTATACCGATGAGACTGCTGCGCCATCGAGGTAGGGGGTGGTTTGCTGGCGATGGGGGACGGGATCTCGAAGGGATTGCATCAGGGCTGACAGGTGTTCGCCGAAAGCCTTTTGGCGCCTATAAGATCGAGCGCCGCCCGCGCGGCGCTTCGCGGGTAAACCCGCTCCCACAGTTTGTTTCGGGCCAATACTTTCTGTGAAAGTACCGGCGCCTGCCTTGGTGCATGTCTGGAGTCATGTGTGGCGGCTGCAATGCCCACGCTGATATCGCGACTTACAAACAAGGGGGACCCGATATCGGCTCAGGAGAGACTGGCCAGAAATAAACTGTGGGAGCGGGTTTACCCGCGAAGCGCCGCGCGGGCGGCGCTCGATCTCATAGGCGCTGCAAGGCTTTCGGCGAACACCTGCCAGCCCTCACGCGAACCCCTTGAAAGCGCTGACTCGCCCAGCCACTGCATTGTTTGCGCCTAGGCCGGCCTCATCGCTGGCAAGCCAGCTCCTACAGAGGCATCAGCCGATGCTCAAGGAAGCGCCCTACGCATTCGCCAGATCTTTCCCACACATCCACGAACACCATGGAAATATCCTACGAAACCTGTCGATGTGCGTCTGATTGTCCGGGGAATCACTGCCCACTAGGCTCTGCCGGTCGCTGAGGGTTCAGCGACCGGGTGTGGAAGCCCGGCAATGTCTGGCTGTCGTCATGACAGTTGTGCGCGGGAGGCTTTTCGGCCTGCCGGGTTGCCATACGCCTGGTCTTCCACTCCGCGTACAACTGTCACCCTGATGTGTGGAAGCGGACGGGAGACTTCAACCGGTATGGTGCCTTATGAAAAAAATCGTCCCCGACCCACCCCATCAATTCATCCTGCCCCCTGAAAAGTCCCTCGCCCGAGCAATTCAGGATGGCGTGGTACCGATGGAGTACGTGCTGATGAACGTCTCCCATTACCTGATGTTCGCCTTCAGCGACAGCCATCGCGCGCTGGACCGCATCAAGGACGAGGAAACCCGACAGTTGCTGCAACACGGCCTGCGCGCCATGCAGATTGCCTGGGGCCAGGCGGATGCGCTGGCTAGCGCTGTGGAGAACCGTACAGAGCATTGAGCCCATGCTTAGGAGCCGGCTTCCCGGTGGCGAAGCCCTTGCAGGCCTCGAGGTGATCGCACCTGGGCTACCAGGGGTTCGTCGAAAGCCTTCTGACACCTATGAATCAAACGCCGCTCGGGCGGCGCTCGACTCATTAGGCGTCAGAAGGCTTCGACAAACACTTAGCTGCCCCCCGAGTACTCCTGGAACCCAACCCAATGGCTTGCATGACCACTACAGTTTTTTTGGCCGAGTGCCGTAATACACGAACTCATCGAAGTCTTCGTGCCGGAAGGTGTCGTGGCGTTCGTAGTAGTTGTAGACCACCGAGAGCTTATGTTCGGTCAGAGTCGGCTCAGAGTCGTGCAACACTTTACGGCCCTGCATGACAAGGAGTGCTCCCTTTTGAGCATGGATATTCCGATGCTCGACCCACTTTTCTTTCCGGCTTGGATGCGAACGCTCAACCTGCATCCGAAGCGGCGCTTCCGTATTGGTAGTCAGGAACAGCAGGACCGTTATGCCATTGGAGTCATAGTGCAGCCCCAGGGTACCCCCACCGGCCGGGTAAGCCTTGATATTCACATCAGACAACGGGTACGGCGAAACTACCGTATCGGTATGTGTGATCATGCTGACCAGAGGTACCAGCGCATGATAGACCGCTTGCAACTCTGGCAAATACCGCCGCACATCATTGCCCTTGAAAATATGATGCTTGTACTCGCCGCCCAAGTCTGAAACCGCATCGGTGCCCAACCCGGAATGCTGCACAAGTTCTACGCCGTGCTCTTGGATGACCGCCTGCACTCGACGGGCAAGCTCATCGCACATGTCATCAGGAAGCAACCCGTCGATCACAGTGGCCATGTCATAGAAATACTCGCGCCTGTATTTGTTCACATCGAACATAGCGGTCTCCCTTGCCTTGAATAAACGAGTCTTGATGAGCGGAATTACAACCGCCCTTCTTGCACACCATACCTGCCAGCCAACTTTGCCTGTAATGCGCCTGCATTGAGGAATATCGCGATGCCGATCAAGATCAGCCCTATGGCGGCACCTTGTAGTGCGCTGAGCTCTTCGCCATAGAACACATGGGAGGCCAGTAACCCCGAAACAGGCACCAGCAAGGACAGCGGTGCCACCTGTGCCGCGGCATATTTTTTCATCAGATTGTTCCAGACCAGATACCCCAGCAGCGTGGTGATATAGCTCTGGAAGGCAATGGAGAATACAGCGCCCCACGCCAGCCCTTTCGCCAGCCCGACAAAGGGCTCGAAGCCTTGAATCATAAGCGTCAGCACCAGTATCGCCGGCACTGAGAACAGGCTCGACCAGATAATGAACGCCATCATTTCAGCGGGTTTACGAAGCTTCACCAACAAGTTGCAAAGCGACCAGGCCAGGGCAGCCATCAGTACGAGGAAAATGCCAAATGAAGTAGAGGCCTCGTCGTTGAACAGCAAAATCAACATCAAGCCGCCCAGTGCAAACAGCACCCCACATACATGCACCGGGGTAATGCGCTCCCCGAGCACCAGCGCCCCCCAGCCGATGGTGAAGAACGCACTGAACTGCAGAAACACCGAAGACATACCCGGTGAGAGACCGTTGTACATGGCAAAGTTGACCATCCACCACAACCCTGCACCGAACAGAGCGCCGTATACACCCAGCACCCAATATGAAATGCCGGCCGGCCGCCTGACAAAAAACACCAATGGGAATGCGCAGAACGTGAACCGCAACAATGTCAGCAGGTAGGGGTCGAGCGACTCCAACCCCAGCTCGATAACTGAAAAGTTACACCCCCAAAGGACCGTCACCATAACGCCGAAAAACAGATCTCGCCGACTCATGCTCATGATGCCTCTCCAGACTGGTTGCGAGTCGTCACGGTAGCGGCATCGTTCATCGGTAGATATCAGCTGCGTCCGGCATTCACGTACGACCGATCTGCAATTTTGAGGGTGAAATAAACACGGCAATAAACACCGCCCTGCTCAAAGGCTGGCAAGCAGTTTTGCAGCCATGAACAACCCCACCCCAAACACCCCATGTATCCCCAGGCTACGCAAACAGCTCATGAAAGGCCGCGGCGTCCTCGCCGCAAAATACCCCGCCCCCAGCGCCGGCTGAATCACCCCCAGCGGCACCAGCACCGTCACCACACCAAACAGCAACGCCGGCCCCAACGTAGGCGCATGCAACCACCCCTGCCCCGCCAACCCCACCAGCAATACGGCAAACAGCAGCCCGGTGGCGTAGTGCAGCAACCACCCCCAGGCCAGCTCGCCGGGTATCGGCGGCGCCTTGCCAATGGCTACGTGCCGCCATTGGCCGTGGAACAGATGCCCGGCCCAACGGCCAATCATCGCGTAGTTCAGGGTAGTGATACCCAGGCGCCGCAACAGCAGCGTCCACAGGTCCATCAGCAAGGTGGCGCCGATACCGGTCAGCAGGATGTGCAAGGTGATGTTCATGGCCAAGGCCCTCGGCAGGTTGACGAAAAAGGTCTGTGCCAAGCAGCATGCAAGTTGAAGTCGACTTCAAGTCAAGGGAGCCAGAATGGACATTGCCGATGTGGCCCGGCGCACCGGGGTGCCGGCCTCGACACTGCGTTACTACGCCAACAAGGGCCTGCTGCGCACGCTGTCCGGGCGTGGGGCGCGGCGGCAGTTCCCCGCCGATACGCCGGAGCGCCTGGCACTGATTGCCCTGGGGCAGGCGGCGGGGTTTTCGCTGGATGAGGTGGCGGCGATGCTGGTGGAGCAGCAGGTGGACCGCGAGATGCTGCTGGCCAAGGCCGATGAGCTGGACCAGCGGGTCAAGCGCTTGCAGGCGATGAGCAAGGGGTTGCGGCATGCGGCGGTTTGCCCGCAGCAGAATCATCTGGATTGCCCGACCTTCAGGCGATTGATGCAGGTGGCGGGGCGTGGCAGATCGGCGAATAGCTGAAAGAAATGTCCGACAGGACAGGCCCTATCGCCGGCAAGCCGGCTCCTACAGGGAAGCGCGATCAACTGTAGGAGCCGGCTTGCCGGCGATGACTGCGCGCAAGCACCACAACAGCAGTCAGTACCCGTGCAACTCCCGGAACGGCTGGCCTTTGTGGTAGTCGATCCACTCCTGCACGTCATACGGCAGGTACAGCTGTCGGCGCGCCCGGGACAGGGCGATGTACACCGCGCAAATGCGTGCATCGAAGGCGTAGGCATCGCGAAACGCCTGGGTACTCATCAGCTCCGGGGTCAGCAGCACCTGATCGAACTCAAGGCCCCCGGCCTCCTGCGCCATCATCAGCGTGAGGCTGGCGCGGGTATCGCTGACCCGCGCATCCAGGCTTGTGAGGTCGGCGAACTTGTAGCCGCCCTGCAGCCGCGCCTCGACCCACAGGAACGACTCGTCGAAGCGTTCCGAATCGCGCACCTGCTGCCAGTCGGGCAAGTGGGCGAAGTACGGATGGGCATCTGCTGCATCCTGGCCGCTGGCGTAGAACGCCGCACGGAACAGCCCCAGCGCACTGGCCATGAAGCGGCGCATGTCGGGCCAGTCGGGGAACGTCAGCAGGCAGTGGCCCTCAGCCAGTTCCATGGCCCAGCGCATGGTGTCCCAGCGCGAGGCGGTGAGCACCACACAGCCTTCGGGCGGCACGAAGCCCTGGGGGTAGTGCTCGATGCCCACATCGACGCTGCGCGCCGCCTCGAACTGCACCTTGGACTTGCGCGAATGCATGCCGATCAGCGGGTTGATCAGGCGTTCGACCTTGGGGCCCGAGCGCACGGCAAAGGCCATGTCCTTGTGCCGCACCTGGCGCTCGCGCCGCACCACCTCGCCAGTGGCCTTCTGGTATTCGTCGCCCAGGGTGATCAACACCTGGCGGCCGCGCTCGATGATCTGCAGCAGCGAAGCCGGGGCGTCCTGGCTCTCGTCGATGATCACGTGGCTGAAACGCCCGGGCACGCTGCAACCGGCAAGGCTGGCACGCTTGATCAGCAGCAGCGCCTCGAAACCGGTCTGCGCCCCCCAGGCCGGGTTGGCCTCCAGGTAGCGCCACAGCCGGCTGGCGTATTCGAGCAGCGCCTGGGCATCCACCGCGCTCAGGGCCTGGCGGAAGAACGGCAGGTGGCGGTTGGCCAGGCTGTAGTCGCGGCTCTGGCAGTAGCTTTGCAGCACTTCGAGGCAGATCTCCAGAGCGTGCTCGGCGTCGTACTGGCGCAAGCCCAGGATGCCCAGCTCCTCGGCCAGCTTGCGCTTGCCCGGCACTGGCGTGCGGCTGTTGGCCGGTCGGGCATCCTTGAGCAGCACGCGGGCGAACTGGCCAAAGGTGGTGCCGACCTTGGCCTGGGCATCCAGGCCCATGCGCTGGCGCAGCGCGCCGAGCTTGGCCGGGGTGCGCGCCAGTGCCAGCACCCGGCCGCCGGGCAGGCAGTCCATCAGCGCGCCGAGCAGGTAGCTTTTGCCGATGCCGGCGTAACCCTGCACGTGGATGTCTTCGTCGAGGTTGGCGCGGATCACCTTGAGCAGCTTGTCCTGCTCGACGGTGAGCCAGCGCTCCTTGTCAAAACCGGTGACCACCTGCTGGCTGAAGGGGTTGTCGCCCTGCTGGCGGCGAATGCGGAATTCAAAGTCCCACTTGCCATCGGCCAGCAGGTACTCGCGGGCAGCCACTTCTTCGGCATCGAGAAGGCGCAGTTTGGAGCCCTTGATCACTTCCAGGCCAAAGTACAACTTGCGTGCATCGAACAGCCGGCGCGCCTCCGACAGCAGGCCCACACCAGGCGAATGGGCGCCATCAACGGCCCAGGCCAACAACTTGCCGAGCACCTTTTCTGCGGCCCGCGCATCCAACTGGCCCTGGCTCTGGGCCAGGTTCTGGATCACCAGCAGCGCGGCCAGCTCCGGTTCGCTCAGCGCGTCCAGCGCAGGCGCGCCTTCGGCCTCGAGCAGGCCCTGGCACACCTCGAGGGTGATCGGCAAAAAGACCGGGCGGGAAAAGTCGAAGTGTTCAGGCTGCATGTGGGCTCAGGGTACAAAGGTTCATTCAGGGTTGGCCGGCGGCTCGCCTACCGCCAGTTCGAAGCGGTAGGCGCCAAGCGAGCCGGCCATGTCGCCGGCGTGGCGGGCGTCGGTTTCAGGCTCGTCGAGCGCGCCGTCCAGTTCGTGCAGGGCCAGTTCCAGCAGCTTGCGCAGGTCGCGGCGGTTGGCCGCAGACACGCTCAGCTGCAGTTCAAGCGCAGCAACCACAGGCGCCGGCGCTGGCGGCACGGCTTCGGCGAGAATCTGCTCGTGCTCGTCTTCCATCTGGTCGAGCACCCGCGACAGCTCCAACACCCGCTCGGGCTGGCTGGCCATCTGGTCCTTGATTTCCAGGCGGCGCGCCTGCCACTCACGGATTTTTTGACGGGTAAGCTCGTCGACGTGTTCCACGGTCGCTGTCTCCTGGCCGAACGGACGGGTGCGCATGATAAGGCGCCACGCGGGATCGTGCTGGAATTAAAACCCTGGGAGGACGAGAGGGAAAGAGGCGGGGGTGTAAGAAAAGTCGACGGGGCCGCGGTCCGGCCCCGAAACCACGCAGGCTCAGCCTTGTGGCGGTACCAGCTTGGCGTACTGATCGGCGCGGATCCAGCCCTTGAACGAGCGGTCATCGCCGTTGACGTACTCCACCCGGGCCCAGCCATCCTTGTACTCGAGCACACCGACCACATCGTTCTTGATGATGTAGGGGCGCTTGCCGGCTTTGCTGCCCGGGGTCTTGAGCAGGTAAGCCTTGTCGGCAGCAATGCTGACCAGGCCGATCCAGGGCCGGGTGTCGATGCGCTGCAGCGGCAGCCCTTTGCCGATCATCGGCCCCAGCACACTCGAACAGCCAGGATGTTCATCGCCACGCGCCACGGTCAGCACCACGCCTTTATCGGACGCCACAATGCTGCCGGGCAGCGCCTCTGTGCGCCAGGTGGTGACCGGCGCGGGCGACGGCCCATCGATCGCCCCCTGGAAGTAGAAGGTGCAACGCCGGCTGACGCCTTCGCCCAGCTCTTCGAGGTAGTAGCCCTGGACCTGGTGGTCCGGGGTCACTGCCAGCAGCATCGCATCGTAGCGGCCAGACTTGATGGCACTGCCGGCGGCGAACAGCGGCGTCGCCACCAGTGCACCCAGTGCCAGCAGGCCTGCACAAAGAATCCGGTTCATATCAGCGCTTCCCTTCCAGTTTTTCGTAGGCTTGCTTGATCAGCACGTCGTAGTTGCCGTAGTCATCGCCGTTGTAACTTTGCGCCATGCCGGCATAGTTCTTGGCCTTGGCCGCGGGGATAAACGCAGGGGTTTTCTTGCAGTAGTTCAAAAACGCCTCGAGTTGCTTGCTGGCGTTGATTTTCATCGCCGCGACAAACTCGAACACGTTCTTGTGACCGCACTTTCCATAGTTGATCCCGAGGGTCTGGAACATACCGTAGGACGCCGACTGCAACGCCGCGTCCTGGTCCAGGGCAAAGGCGGTGGCCAGGGTATCCCAGGCCTTGTCCTGGTCCTTGTTGTTGTGCTGCCACTGCGGGCCGGCTTTTTTCTTATAGCGGTACGACAGCAGCGGGTGGGTCTGGTCGTATTTGCCGTTGGTCAGGCGCTGGAACCAGTGCCCTTCGAAGGCAATGATCGGCAGGCCGTTTGGCGCAAAACCAGAGCGGCCACCGGACTCCACCTGAGCGAAAGCCTTGATCAGGGTGGCCGGGATGCCATCGCCCAACTGGGTGGCGGCGTACTGGTAATCCGCGTCACTCAAGGTGGTGCCGCCATCGCAGGTGGATTTGAGTGCCTGCTCGCGGTTGCGCCGCTCGGCCTCGATGATCGCCCGGGCGCGCGCCAGGTAGTTGTTGACCGTGGCCTGGATCATGTCCGGGCCCTTGTTGCCGAAGGCATTGAAGAAGGTCGGCAGGCGCAGCGTGGGATGCTGCTTGACCGGCACGCGCAGGGCCTCTTCGATCAGGCTGTTGAAGGTGCGCCCGCCCGGGTCGACCACCCCGTCGGGGTGCGCGTACTTCAAATGGCGGAACTGGTACTGGGTGATGCACTGCACCAGTTGATTGTCACACCGGCCGTTTTCCTGCAATGGCAGGCCCAGCCGTGGAATGATCAGGTTGAACAGGTACTGGATGCACTGAACATCGGCAGGCACATTGCGGGCCTTGCCCGGCGAACCTACCGAAGCCGAGATAAGCTTGGGCAACCCTTTCAGGTTTTTCATTGCGTACATCCTTGTTAGTTTATGCGGCGATATCAATTTGATATCAATCCATTGCCGTAGTCACATATTGAAACATATGGCGGGCGAAAACTAACAAGGTGGTTTTGAGTTGTCCAGAGATGGACTTTGAAGTTGTGAGGCAGATACGCGAAGACACGCAAGAAGCGTGGGTGGCGCTTGGCAGGCAGGTATCGGCAGAGGTGGACCGTGGGCCCAAAATGGAGGCGGCCCCACCAGCCACACCCCGGCACTCGATGTTCCCGCTATGGCTGCTCCCTTCCGGGCCTGACCAGGTTAACGGGTAATCAATGCGGGGGGACCGGTGGGGCCACCATTACGCAGCTCGCTAGGCAGCGAGCCGCGCCATTGTACCGTTCCGTGACGAAGATACAACCGTTGGGGGAGAAAAAAGCATCATTTCTCAAGGACTTGTGCCGTGAGGGCCGGGTAAGGCCGGGGCAGGACCGTTCGGGCCTCATCGCCGGCAAGCCGGCTCCTACAGGGATTGCGTCAGCTTTTGGGCTTACCTACAGGCTGATGCCCTGCCCCGCCATGAAGGCAACGAACTGCTCCTCGTCCAGCACCTTCACACCCAGCTCGTTGGCCTTGGCCAGCTTGGAGCCAGCGCCGGGGCCGGCGACCACGCAGTGGGTCTTGCCCGACACCGAGCCGGCCACTTTCGCACCCAGGCTTTCCAGCTTCTCTTTGGCCACATCGCGGCTCATGCGCTCCAGGGTGCCGGTGAGCACCCAGGTTTGCCCGGCCAGGGGCAGGCCCTCGGCGGTTTTCTTCTCGCACGACCAGTGCATACCGAACTCGAGCAGTTGGGCTTCGATGGCGCGGGCCAGTTGCTGATTGGCCTCGACCTTGAAGAACTCGCGCACGCCTTCGGCCTGCTTGGCGGCCAGGGCCTGGCGCAGGTCGATGCCGTCGGCGGCGATGATCTTGTCCAGGGTGCCAAGCTTGTCCACCAGCTTTTCCGCACCGGTGGGGCCTACCGAGGGGATGTCGAGCTTTGCCAGCATGCCGGCCAGGGTGGTGCTGGCGGCGAACTCGGCGGCCAGATCGCCTTCATCTTGCAACTGCATGCCAGCGGCCAGCAGCGCTTTGATGACGTCCTGGTTGTGCGGGTCTTCGAAGAAGTTGTGGATCTCGTACGCCACTTCCAGGCCGATGTCCGGCAGGTAGGTAAGCACCTGCGGCAACGCCACCTGCACCCGCGCCAGGCTGCCCAGGGAGCGGGCCAGCACCTTGGCGGTCTCCTCGCCCACATCGGGAATGCCCAGGGCGTAGATGAAGCGGGCCAGGGTCGGGCGCTTGCTGGCTTCGATGGCGGCCAGCAGCTTGTTGCTGGACACCTCGGCAAAGCCTTCCAGGCCGACGATCTGCTCGAACTGCAGCTTGTACAGGTCGGCCGGCGAGCGGATCAGGCCTTCATCCACCAACTGCTCGACGCTTTTTTCGCCCAGGCCATCGATGTCCATGGCGCGGCGCGACACGTAGTGGATGATCGCCTGCTTGAGTTGCGCGGCGCAGCTCAGGCGGCCAACGCAGCGGTACACCGCGCCTTCACTGGTAGTTTCCTTGCCCTTGCTGCGCTTGACCAGCTGGGTGCGCTCGACCTGCGAGCCGCACACCGGGCAGGCACTGGGCACCTGCACCGGGCGCGCGCCCTCGGGGCGGCGGTCGAGCACCACCTGCATTACCTGCGGGATCACGTCGCCGGCACGGCGGATGATCACCGTGTCGCCGATGCGCAGGCCCAGGCGGGCGATTTCGTCCATGTTGTGCAGGGTGGCGTTGGATACGGTCACCCCGGCCACCTTCACAGGCTTGAGGCGCGCCACCGGAGTGACGGCGCCGGTGCGCCCGACCTGGAACTCGACGTCGAGCACTTCGGTGAGCTCTTCCATGGCCGGGAACTTGTGGGCAATGGCCCAGCGCGGCTCGCGGGCGCGAAAGCCCAGCTCACGCTGGGAGGCCAGGCTGTTGACCTTGAACACCACGCCGTCGATCTCGTAGGGCAGCTCGTTGCGCCGGGCGCCGATGTCGCGGTAGTAGGCCAGGCACTCTTCGATGCCGGCGGCATGGCGCAGCTCGCGGCTGATGGGCATGCCCCAGGCCTTGAGTTTTTCGAGGATGCCGATGTGGCTGTCACCGAACGGCTCGGACACCTGGCCGATGCCGTAGCAGCAGAACTCCAGCGGGCGGCTGGCGGTGATCTTCGAGTCCAGTTGGCGCAGGCTGCCGGCGGCGGCGTTGCGCGGGTTGGCGAAGGTCTTGCCGCCGGCCTCGGCCTGGGCGGCATTGAGGCGGTCGAAACCGGCCTTGCTCATGTACACCTCGCCGCGCACCTCGAGCACCGCCGGCCAGCCCTCGCCCTGCAGCTTGAGCGGGATGTTGCGCACGGTGCGCACGTTGGCGCTGATGTCCTCGCCGGTGGTGCCGTCGCCACGGGTGGCGCCCTGCACCAGCTGGCCGTCGCGGTACAGCAGGCTCACCGCCAGGCCGTCGAGCTTGGGCTCGCAGCTGTAGTCCACGGCCTCGCCTGCTGCGAACAGGTCGCCGGCGGGCAAGTCGAGGCCTTCGTTCACCCGGCGGCCGAAATCGCGCAGGTCGTCTTCTTCGAAGGCGTTGCCCAGGCTGAGCATGGGGACTTCGTGGCGTACCTGGCTGAACGCCGACAACGCCGCACCGCCCACGCGCTGGGTGGGCGAGTCGGGGGTGACCAGGTGCGGGTGCTCGGCCTCCAGGGCCTTGAGCTCGTTGAACAGCCGGTCGTATTCGGCGTCGGGCACGCTGGGCTCGTCGAGCACGTAGTAGCGGTAGTTGTGCTGGTCGAGTTCGGCGCGCAGTGCGTGGATTCGGGTTTCGGCGGTCATTTTCGGGTCTCTTGCAAGACAGGCGGGCAAGCCCTTGGCCTCGTGCTGCACCCTCAAGCAACGGGGCCGCTGTGCGGCCCATCGCGGGCAAGCCCGCTCCTACAGGGGTCGCGTATTACCTGTAGGAGCGGGCTTGCCCGCGATGGGCTGCACAGCAGCCCCGATCGATAGAGGTGACAGCACCAGCCCCTGGCTACTCACTTGCCTGAATCATCGCAGCGCGGGCCGAGGCTGGACCCGCGTGCCTGGATACTTAGCGCTTCTGGGTCAGCGCGCGGCGCTCGAACTCGACGATGCGCTGGCGGTAGTGCTCGATGGTCTGGGCGGTCAGCACGCTGCGCTGGTCATCCTTCAGTTCACCGTTGAGCTCATGGGCGAGCTTGCGGGCGGCGGCAACCATTACATCGAAGGCCTGCTTGGGGTGACGCGGGCCAGGCAGGCCGAGGAAGAAGCTCACCGCACGGGTGCTGAAATGGTCGATGTCGTCCAGGTCGAACACGCCGGGCTTGACCGCGTTGGCCATGGAGAACAGCACTTCGCCGTGGCCGGCCATGCTTTCGTGGCGGTGGAAGATGTCCATTTCGCCGAAGCGCAGGCCACTTTCCAGGATGTTCTGCAGCAGGGCCGGGCCCTTGAAACCGTTTTCGTCGCGGGAAATGACGCTGATCACCAGCACCTCTTCCACCGGCGGCAGGTCCTTGGCGGCGTTGCCAGTGGCGGCGAAACCGCTGTTGCGGCTGTTGTCGGCGGCGAAGTCCTCATCGCTGTCAGCGAACAGGTCGGGCTCGCGCTGTTCGGCGGCCAGGTTCAGGTCGCCCTGTTGCGGTTCGCTGTTGTTGCGCTTGCCGCGCTTGGGCTTGGCCGGCTTGGCTTCGCGCTCACGCTCGCGTTCACGGGCAGGGGCGCTCACCGACGGCAGGTCGGTCTCGTCCAGCTCAGGTTCTTTTTGCGTATCCAGCACGCGGGACGGGCCGAGCACCTCGGCACTGCCTTCGTCGTCCGGCACGTTGGCGTAGCTGCGGTCCAGGCGGAACTTCAGCTTGCCCTTGCCGCCACGCATGCGGCGCCAGCCATCAAAAAGAATACCGGCGATGACAATGATGCCGATGACGATCAGCCACTCGCGCAGACCGATTTCCATGTAATCCCGTGCCTCTATAAAAAATATGCTTGAAAACAAAGGCTTCAAAGGCCTTTAACACGTGGCGCCAACTCTATGTTCTGACAGGCGTTTTACCCACGCAAAAAACAAGTGACATAAAGCTAGCACGACCAAAGGCAACTTTACACCGTCTGTCGCATTTGCCAGGGGCAAATACCTGCACGATAGCGCCCGATCTGCGTGAATCACGCATCGACCATGGCCATGGCTGCCTCCACGTCAACTGCAACAAGACGTGAACAGCCTGGTTCATGCATGGTCACGCCCATCAATTGATCGGCCATTTCCATGGCAATCTTGTTATGGGTGATGTAGATGAACTGCACGGTTTCACTCATTTCCTTGACCAGGCGGGCATAACGCCCGACGTTGGCGTCGTCCAGCGGTGCGTCGACTTCGTCGAGCATGCAGAACGGCGCCGGGTTCAATTTGAAGATGGCAAACACCAGCGCCAGGGCAGTGAGTGCTTTTTCGCCGCCGGACAGCAAATGGATGGTGCTGTTCTTCTTGCCCGGCGGGCGCGCCATGATCGTCACCCCAGTATCGAGTAAATCTTCGCCCGTCAGTTCCAGATAAGCGCTGCCGCCACCGAAAACTTTTGGGAAAAGTGCCTGTAATCCGGCATTTATCTGATCAAAGGTATCCTTGAAGCGGTTGCGGGTTTCCTTGTCGATCTTGCGGATGACGTTCTCCAGGGTCTCCAGCGCTTCCACAAGGTCGGCGTTTTGCGCATCCAGATAACGCTTGCGCTCGGACTGCTGCTCATATTCTTCGATGGCCGCGAGGTTGATCGCGCCCAGGCGCTGGATACGCGCCTCGACCTGCTCAAGTTCCTGTTCAGTGCCTTGTTCGCTGGCATCAGCTTCAAGCGTGTCGAGCACGCCCTGAAGATCGTAGCCGTCGGCGAGCAATTGTTCCTGCAAGGTCTTGCGGCGCACGTCCAGGCCCTGGGATTCCAGGCGCTGCTGCTCCAGCTGGCCGCGCAGCATCTGCGCCTGCTGCTCGGCCTGGGTGCGGCGGCGTTCGGCGTCGCGCAGCTCACGGTCGGCTTCGTCCATGTGCAGGCGCGCCTGGCGCATTTCTTCGTCCACGCCCATGCGCCGCTCCAGCAGTTCTTCGAGCTTCAGGCGCAGTTCTTCGAGCGGGGCTTCGCCCTCTTCGAGGTTCAGGCTCAGTTGCTCTTGGCGCTCGCTCAGGCGCGCGGCTTGCTGCTCCAGGCGCTCCAGGGCCTGGCGAGTAGAGTCGTGCTGGGCACGCAGCGACCCCAGGCGCACGGCCAGCTGATGGGCGTGGTCCTTGTGCTGGCGGGCCTCCTGGCGCACGCGGTCGAGGCCTTCGCGCAGGGTGTCGCGGCGGGCCATCAGTTGCTCGCGCTGCTCGGTGTGCTGGGCCATCAGCTCCAGGGCTTCCTGCAGCAGCAGGC
Organism: Pseudomonas sp. NPDC089406; assembly: GCF_044900265.1. Taxonomy (NCBI): domain Bacteria; kingdom Pseudomonadati; phylum Pseudomonadota; class Gammaproteobacteria; order Pseudomonadales; family Pseudomonadaceae; genus Pseudomonas; species Pseudomonas sp. NPDC089406. Next base: position 145,794 of record NZ_JBJDNC010000010.1, read on the forward strand.
GGGCTTCGCCCAACTGCTCGTGCTCGATGGCGCGCTGTTCCTGCAGCTCGGCGAGTTCTTCCTGCAAGCGCCGGCGGCGCAGCTCGAGCTGCTCGGCACGGGCACGGCCGGCAGACAGCCGCGCCTTCAGCTCGCCATGCCGGCGGCCTTCGTCCTGGCCCTGGCGGCGCAGTTGTTCGCGTTGTTCTTCATGCTCGAGCTGCTGCTCGCGCAGGCGCTGCAACTGCTCGTCCAACTGTTCGAGCAGCGCTTGCTGTGCCAGTTGTTCCTCGCCCAGGCGCTCGATTTCCTGGCCGCGGGCCAGTACCCCACCCTGGGACTCGCCGCCGCGGCTGACCCGCAAAAAGTGCCGGCCAACCCAGTAGCCATCACGGCTGACCAGGCTCTGGCCATCAGCCAGCGAGGCACGCTGGGCCAAGGCCTGCTCCAAACTTTCTACCGGCCGCACCTGGCCCAGCCAAGGCGACAGGTCAGTACGCCCCTCGACCTTGTCCAGCAGGCTGCCGGCGATACGCGTGCCTTCGCCCGCCCCCAGCAGCAGGCGCAGTTCGCCCTGCTCCAGCTGGTTGAAATCCAGGTTGGCGAAGTCATCCAGCAGCACCGCCTGCAGGTCGGCGCCGAGTACTGTCTCGACCGCCAGCTCCCAACCGGGCTCGACCCGCAGCCCTTCGGCAAGCCGCGGGCGCTGCTCCAGCCCTTGGGCGCGCAGCCAGTCGGCGGCGCCGGCACCTGGTTCCAGGGCGGCCTGCTGCAAGGCCTCGAGGGAGGCCAGGCGGCCGCCCAGGCGTTGCAGGTCGCCTTGCTGTTGCTGCTGGGCCTGGCTTGCCTGCTGCAATTGCTCGCGCACGCCTTCCAACTGCTCGACCACCTGCTGCTCTTGCAGGTGCAGTTCTTCAAGCAGCATTTCGCTGCTGGCCAGTTGCTCGGCCAATTCAACCGTTTCGGCGTCCTGCGGGTCGGCGCCCAGTTGCTCGCCTTCTTCGCCCAGCTTGCGCTGGCGCTCGGCCAGGCGTTCCAGGCTGCTTTCCAGCTGCGCCAGGCGCGCCTGCTGCACTTCGGCCTGGCGGCGCGGCTCGGCGGAGCGGGTGTTGAAGCTGTCCCACTGCTCCTGCCAGCCATGCATGCCCAGCTCGGCTTCTTCCAGCGTGGCGGCGGCCTCTTCGGCAGCGGCGAGGGTCAGTTCCTGCTCGGGCTCGATCATCGCCAGCTCTTCGCCGAGGGTGGCCAGCAGGGTGCGGTCATGGCCCAGGTGCGATTCGGTTTCCAGGCGGGTGCGCTCGGCCTCTTTCAGGTCGTCCTGCAACTGGCGCAGGCGCTGCTGGCCATGCTGGATGCTCTGCTCCACCCGGGCGATATCGCCAGCCACCGAATAGAAGCGGCCTTGCACCTGGTTGAAGCGCTCGGACAGTTCATGGTGGCCATCGCGCAGGCGCTCGATGCTGGCATCGGCGTTGCGCTGCTCGGCCACCAGCGCCTCGAAGGCCACCTCCTGGTCGCCGATCACTGTTTCGCGCTGGCGTACGCGCTCGTCCAGGTCGCGCCAGCGCAGGGCCGACAGGCGCGCCTTGAGCTGGCGTTCCTGGGCCTTGTACTCGCGGTACTTCTCGGCGGCCTGGGCCTGGCGCTGCAAGCGTTCGAGCTGGCGCTCGAGCTCTTCGCGCAGGTCGGTCAGGCGGGCGAGGTTTTCCTGGGTGCGGCGGATGCGGTTCTCGGTCTCGCGGCGGCGCTCCTTGTACTTGGAGATGCCGGCCGCCTCTTCGATGAAGTTGCGCAGCTCCTCAGGCTTGGCCTCGATCAGCTTGCTGATCATGCCCTGCTCGATGATCGAATAGCTGCGCGGGCCCAGGCCGGTACCGAGGAAGATGTCGGTGATGTCGCGGCGCCTGCACTTGGTGCCGTTGAGGTAGTAGGTGTTCTGTGCGTCGCGGGTGACCTTGCGGCGGATCGAAATCTCGGCGTAGGCGGCGTACTCGCCCACCAGGGTGTTGTCGCTGTTGTCGAACACCAGCTCGATGCTGGCCTGGCTGACCGGCTTGCGGCTGGTGGAGCCGTTGAAGATGACGTCGGTCATCGACTCGCCACGCAGGTTTTTCGCCGAGCTTTCGCCCATCACCCAGCGCACCGCATCGATGATGTTGGACTTGCCGCAGCCGTTGGGGCCCACCACGGCGGCCATGTTGCTGGGGAAGTTTACCGTGGTGGGGTCGACGAACGACTTGAACCCGGCCAGGCGAATGCACTTGAGGCGCATCGGTCAGGCCCGCGCCATGGCCGCCAGCACCAGCTCGCAACTGCGCTGGCAATAGGCGGCGAGTACCTCGCGAATACCTGCCAGGTCGCGGGCGACCACCACTTCGAGCAGGCGCGCGAACAGGCTGAGGTAATCGTCCATGTTGGCCTGGCGCTGGTCCAGCGCCAGGTAGTAGGCGCGGCTCATGGCCGGGTGCAGGTTCTCGACGGTCTCCTGCAGGTACGGGTTGTTGGCGAACGGGTAGGCAGCGCGCATCACCGCAAAGCTGTCGGCGACGAAGGCCTCGATATCACCGCGGGCATGGGCCTGCTGCAGGCGCTGCTGGATCTCCAAAAACGGGCGCAGGTCGGCCTCGAGGCGCCAATGTTGGGCAACGGCGTTGCCCAGCAAGATGTACAGCTCACCCATCAGCGTGCACAGGCTGCGGATGTTGTGTTCGTCCAGCTCGGTCACGTGGGCGCCACGGCGCGGCAGGATCGCCACCAGGTGGCGGCGTTCGAGGATCAGCAGCGCCTCACGCACCGAGCCGCGGCTGACGTTGAGTGCCTGGGTGACCTTCTGCTCCTGGATGCGCTCGCCGGGCGCGAGTTCGCCGCGGATGATCCGCTCGGCCAGGTAGTGGGCTATCTGCTCAGAGAGGCTGTCCGGCGCCTTGAACGTCATGGTTTTCCTTCAAAATCGGGAGGCTGTGCACAAGCGCGCGATTGTAGCGCACTTGCTGCTTGCGCGAGGTGCTTTGTGTGACCGCAAGGTCAACCTTTGCGCCCGGCGCGAACTATGCTTGGGAAAAGGCACATTGCGGCGGTTCGGGCGGCACCCGGGCAAAATCCTGACCTTTGAGTCAAAAATTTATTGACCACGGGGTCAGCGGTTGCTTAGAGTCCGCCGGAACAACAATAAAACCATTGCGAGGCCTTCCCCGTGATCCAGTTTCTCGTCAACCAGGCGCTGCACAGCGAGCACGCCCTGGACCCGAACATGACGGTGCTGCAGTACCTGCGCGAGCACCTGGGCAAACCCGGCACCAAGGAAGGCTGCGCCAGCGGCGACTGCGGCGCCTGCACCGTGGTGGTGGGCGAGCGGGTCCAGGACGAACTGGGCAACGACAGCCTGCGCTACCGCAGCCTCAACTCCTGCCTGACGTTCGTATCCTCCCTGCACGGCAAGCAACTGATCAGCGTCGAAGGACTCAAGCACCAGGGCGAACTGCACAGCGTGCAAAAGGCCATGGCCGACTGCCATGGCTCGCAGTGCGGTTTTTGCACCCCGGGTTTCGTCATGTCGCTGTTCGCCCTGCAGAAGAACAGCCAGGGCCACGACCTGCACCAGGCCCAGGAAGCCCTGGCCGGCAACCTGTGCCGCTGCACCGGCTACCGGCCGATCCTCGACGCCGCCGAACAAAGCTGCGCCCGCCCCTGCCAGGACCAGTTCGACGCACAACAAGCGCAGACCCTCGCCCGCCTGAAGGCCATCGCCCCGCAGCAGACCGGCGAGCTGAACACTGGCGACAAGCGCTGCCTGGTGCCGCTGACCGTGGCCGACCTTGCCGACCTGTACAGCTCGCACCCCGAAGCGCGCCTGCTGGCCGGCGGCACCGACCTGGCCCTGGAGGTCACGCAGTTTCACAAGACCCTGCCGGTAATGATCTACGTCGGCCACGTGGCCGAGCTCAAGCGCATCGACAAGACCGCCACCCACCTGGAGATCGGCGCCGCCACCCCGCTGACCGACTGCTACGGCGCGCTCAACGCCGAATACCCCGACTTCGGCGCCCTGCTGCACCGCTTCGCCTCGCTGCAGATCCGCAACCAGGGCACCCTGGGCGGCAATATCGGCAACGCCTCGCCGATCGGCGACTCGCCGCCCCTGCTGATCGCCCTGGACGCGCAGATCGTGCTGCGCCAGGGCGAGCGCCAGCGCACCCTGGCGCTGGAAGACTACTTCATCGACTACCGCGTCACTGCACGCCAGGACAGCGAGTTCATCGAGAAAATCATCGTGCCGCGCGCCAGCAACGCCTGGACGTTCCGCGCTTACAAGGTTTCCAAGCGCCTGGACGATGACATTTCTGCAGTGTGCGCCGCCTTCAACCTGCGCCTGGAAAACGGCCTGGTCAGTGACGTGCGCCTGGCCTTCGGCGGCATGGCGGCCATCCCCAAGCGCGCCCGCGCCTGTGAAGCCGCGCTGCGCGGCAAACCCTGGACCCAGGCCAGCATCGAGCGTGCCTGCCAGGCCCTGGCCGAAGACTTCACCCCGCTCAGCGACTTCCGGGCCAGCCGCGAATACCGCCTGCTGACCGCACAGAACCTGCTGCGCAAGTACTTCATCGAACTGCAATCGCCGCACATCGAAACCCGGGTGACCGCTTATGTCTAACCATCATGCCGTCAAGAGCCAGGCCGAAATGGCCGCACTGTTCAGCCAGGACCTGACCACCGGGGTCGGCCGCAGCCTCAAGCACGACAGCGCCGACAAGCACGTGGCCGGCGAAGCGGTGTACATCGACGACCGCCTGGAATTCCCCAACCAGCTGCATGTGTATGCGCGCACCGCCGACCGCGCCCATGCGCGCATCCTGCGCATCGACACCAGCCCCTGCTACCAGTTCGAGGGGGTGCGCATCGCCATCACCCACGAGGATATCCCGGGCCTGAAAGACATAGGCCCGGTGGTGGCCGGCGACCCGCTGCTGGCCATCGACAAGGTCGAGTTCTTCGGCCAGCCGGTGCTCGCCGTGGCCGCCCGCGACCTGGACACCGCGCGCCGCGCGGCGATGGCTGCAATCGTCGAGTACGAGGACCTGGAGCCAGTGCTGGATGTGGTCGATGCGCTGCGCAAGAAGCACTTCGTGCTCGACAGCCACACCCACCAGCGCGGCGATTCGGCCGCCGCCTTGGCCTGCGCCCCGCACCGCATCCAGGGCAACCTGCATATCGGCGGCCAGGAGCACTTCTACCTCGAGACCCAGATCAGCTCGGTGATGCCCGGCGAAGACGGCGGCATGATCGTCTACTGCTCCACGCAAAACCCCACCGAGGTGCAAAAGCTGGTAGCCGAGGTGCTGGATGTCCCCATGCACAAGATCGTCGTCGACATGCGCCGCATGGGCGGTGGCTTTGGCGGCAAGGAAACCCAGGCCGCCAGCCCCGCATGCCTGTGCGCGGTGATCGCGCGCCTGACCGGCCAGCCAACCAAGATGCGCCTGCCGCGGGTGGAGGACATGATGATGACCGGCAAGCGCCACCCGTTCTACGTCGAGTACGACGTGGGCTTTGACGACACGGGCCGCCTGCATGGCATCAACTTCGACCTGGCCGGCAACTGCGGTTACTCGCCGGACTTGTCCGGCTCGATCGTCGACCGCGCCATGTTCCACTCCGACAACGCCTACTACCTGGGCGATGCCACCGTGCACGGCCACCGCTGCAAGACCAACACCGCCTCCAACACCGCCTACCGCGGCTTCGGCGGCCCACAGGGCATGGTGGCCATCGAGCAGGTGATGGACCACATCGCCCGCCACCTGGCACTGGACCCGCTGGCGGTGCGCAAGGCCAACTACTACGGCAAGACCGAGCGCAACGTCACCCACTACTACCAGACCGTCGAGCACAACATGCTCGAAGAGATGACCGCCGACCTTGAAGCCAGCAGCGACTATTTCGAGCGCCGCGAGTCGATCCGCCGCTTCAACGCCAACAGCCCGGTGCTGAAAAAAGGCCTGGCACTGACCCCGGTAAAATTCGGCATCTCGTTTACCGCCACCTTCCTCAACCAGGCCGGTGCCTTGATTCACATCTACACCGACGGCAGCATCCACCTCAACCACGGCGGCACCGAGATGGGCCAGGGCCTGAACACCAAGGTGGCGCAGGTGGTGGCGCAGGTATTCCAGGTGGACTTCAAGCGTATCCAGATCACCGCCACCAACACCGACAAGGTGCCCAACACCTCGCCGACCGCCGCCTCCAGCGGCGCCGACCTGAACGGCAAGGCAGCGCAGAACGCGGCCGAAATTCTCAAGAAGCGCCTGACCGAGTTCGCCGCCCGGCACTTCAACGTGACCGAGGAAGACGTGGAGTTTCGCAACGGCCATGTGCGCGCCCGCGACCAGATCGTCAGCTTCGAGCAACTGGTGCAGCAGGCCTACTTCGCCCAGGTGTCGCTATCGACCACAGGCTTCTACCGCACGCCGAAGATCTTCTACGACCGCAGCCAGGCGCGCGGCCGGCCGTTCTACTACTACGCCTTCGGCGCCGCCTGCGTGGAGGTGATCGTCGATACCCTGACCGGCGAGTACAAGATGCTGCGCGCCGACATCCTGCACGACGTGGGCGACTCGCTGAACCCGGCCATCGACATCGGCCAGGTAGAGGGCGGCTTCATCCAGGGCATGGGCTGGCTGACCACCGAGGAGCTGGTGTGGAACGCCAAGGGCAAGCTGATGACCAGCGGCCCGGCCAGCTACAAGATCCCGGCGGTGGCCGACATGCCCATCGACATGCGCGTGAAGCTGGTGGAAAACCGCAAGAACCCCGAGGACACGGTGTTCCACTCCAAGGCCGTGGGCGAGCCGCCGTTCATGCTCGGCATCGCCGCCTGGTGCGCGATCAAGGATGCGGTGGCGAGCATCGCCGACTACCGCGTGCAGCCGAACATCGACGCGCCGTCGACGCCGGAACGGGTGCTGTGGGGCTGCGAGCAGATGCGCAAGGCGCAGGCTGCGGCGCAACCTGCCGAGGCTGAACTGGAAACCGCCCATCCGTAATAGCGAGGAATCCCTGTGGGAGCGGGTTTACCCGCGAAGCCAGCACCGCGGTGCATGGCAAGGGCTTCGCCCTTGTTCGCGGGTGAACCCGCTCCCACAGGGTCGTGTCGATCGCCAGAGAGGATCTGAATCATGCACCAATGGATCAACGCCCTCGCCGACCATCAAGCCCGCGGCGAACCCTGCGTGCTGGTAACCATCATCGAAGAGCGCGGCTCCACCCCGCGCAATGCCGGCTCCAAGATGGTGGTCAGCGCCAGCGCGCTGTACGACACCATCGGCGGCGGCCACCTGGAGTTCAAGGCCCTGCACATCGCCCGGCAGATGCTCGAAGAACACCGCCACACCCCGCACCTGGAGCGCTTCAGCCTCGGCGCCAGCCTGGGCCAGTGCTGCGGCGGCGTCACCGTGCTGCTGTTCGAACCCATGACCGGGGTGCAGGCCGAAATCGCCGTGTTCGGCGCGGGCCATGTCGGCCGCGCTCTGGTACCCTTGCTCGCCGCCCTGCCCTGCCGGGTGCGCTGGATCGATTCGCGCGAGCAGGAGTTCCCCGAGCACATCCCTAAAGGGGTGAGCAAAATCATCAGCGAAGAGCCGGTGGACGAAATCGCCGAGCTGCCCGCCGGCAGCTACTGCATCGTCATGACCCACAACCACGCGCTCGATCTGGAACTCACCGCCGCCATTCTCAAGCGCAACGACTTCACCTGGTTCGGCCTGATCGGCTCGAAGACCAAGCGCGTCAAGTTCGAACACCGCCTGCGCGAGCGCGGCTTCGAAGATGCCCTGCTGGCGCGCATGCGCTGCCCCATGGGCCTGGCCGAGGTCAAAGGCAAGCTGCCGATCGAGATCGCCGTGTCCATTGCCGCCGAGATCATTGCCACCTACAACGCCTGCTTTGGCCAGCACGACGCTGGCGCCAATGCCGGCCCCATTGCCCAGTTGCTGCCGCCTTCCCGGCGCAGCCAAGCCCTCTGACGAGCGTATTCAATGACCGCTACACGCAAAGCCTACCGCGCCGCCATCCTGCACAGCATCGCCGACCCCGCCGAAGTGGGCCTGGAGGCGTCGCAGGAATATTACGAGGACGGCCTGCTGGTGATCGACGACGGCCGCATCAGCGCCGTCGGCCCTGCCAGCGAGCTGCTGCCCAGCCTGGCTGCCGACATCGAAGTGCTGCACTACCAGGACGCGCTGATCACCCCGGGCTTCATCGACACCCATATCCACTTCCCGCAGACCGGCATGATCGGCTCTTACGGCGAGCAGTTGCTGGACTGGCTGAACACCTACACCTTCCCCTGCGAGAAGCAGTTCGCCGACAAGGCCCACGCCGACCAGGTGGCGAAGATCTTCATCGAGGAGCTGCTGCGCAACGGCACCACCACCGCGCTGGTGTTCGGCAGCGTGCACCCCGAGTCGGTCAACGCCCTGTTCGAGCAGGCCCAGCGCCTGGACCTGCGGATGATCGCCGGCAAGGTGATGATGGATCGCAACGCCCCGGACTACCTGACCGACACTGCCGAGTCGAGCTACCGCGACAGCAAGGCGCTGATCGAGCGCTGGCACGGCAAGGGCCGCCTGCACTATGCGGTGACCCCGCGCTTCGCGCCGACCAGCACCCCGGAGCAATTGAGCGCGGCCGGTAAGTTGCTCAAGGAGCACCCGGGCGTTTACATGCACACCCACCTGTCGGAGAACCTCAAGGAAATCGACTGGGTAAAAGAGCTGTTCCCCGAGCAGAACGGCTACCTGGACGTGTACGACCACTTCGAGCTACTGGGAGAGCGCTCGGTGTTCGCCCACGGCGTGCACCTGTGCGACAGCGAATGCCAGCGCCTGGCCGAGACCGGTTCGGCCATCGCCTTCTGCCCCACCTCCAACCTGTTCCTCGGCAGCGGCCTGTTCAACCTGCCCCAGGCCGAGCGCTACAAGGTCAACGTGGGCCTGGGCACCGACGTGGGCGCCGGCACCAGCTTCTCGCTGCTGAACACGCTGAACGAGGCATACAAGGTGATGCAAATGCAAGGCGCGCGCCTGCACCCGTTCAAGTCGCTGTACCTGGCCACCCTGGGCGGCGCCCGCGCGCTGCGCCTGGACGACCGCATCGGCAGCCTGCGCCCGGGCAACGACGCCGACTTCGTGGTGCTGGACTACAAGGCCACGCCGCTGCTGGACTACCGCATACAGCAATCCAAAAGCATTGAAGAGACCCTGTTCGTGCTGACCACCCTGGGCGATGACCGCACCGTGCGCGAAACCTACGCTGCCGGGCGTTGCGTGCACAAACGCTGAACCTGCACCGCCCCCTGGACTGCCCCCCAAAAGTTGGACACCAATCCAACCCTTGGGGGATCGATGGAAAAGTACACCGAGCAATTCAAGCTCACAGCGATCACAGCTTA
>NZ_JBJDNC010000011.1:0-111872 GCF_044900265.1 Pseudomonas sp. NPDC089406
CCGGATGAATGGAGCGAGGATTTTTTGGTGACTTTTTGATCCTTCAAAAAGTTACCCGCCGTAAGGGCGGAAAGGTGAATAAGCGTCACTACAAATAATGAATGCGCATACAACTTTCAAAACCAACAAACCAACAAACCAACAAACAACGAAACCCCAAAAACACAAACGCCAGAAGCCCGAATCAAACCCAAGCCCCTGGCGCCCAACCAGCAGAAAACCCAATCAGCCAAACGGCCGCAACCCCTGCCTCATCCCAAACAAAAACAACAAAATATCGTGATCAGGCTCAACCCGCGCCTGCTGCTCAACCCTGGCCACCCGCGGCAACGGGCAAGCGCCAGCAACCTCCCCCTGGCTGAACACATTCATTCTCGGCTGCTCCCAGGCCGCAAAGGCCACCGTCGTGACGCCTAACGCCGCGACCAGAAACAAACCTCGAGCGATTTCTAGTTTCATTGCTCTAACCCTTTGACAGCGCTGCCAAACGCCATCTGGTAAAAGTAGAGCAAGCTTTGCCACTGCGCATCATCGAACGACGAGTGGCGGCGCAACTGACGCAAGTCGTTATAAGCCGCCCGCTGGCAACTGATGCGCCGACGGCATTTCTCCAGGTCCAGCAAGGCCACCTCGACCCGCGCCTGCTCGCCCTCGCCCAGCACCTTGACGAACACATGCTTGCCGTACAGGCAGCCATGCTGCCAATGCCCCAGGTGCATGCGCGCAAGGTTGTCCGCCAGGTCCTTGAGCATGCGCTCGTGCACCATCTGCGGGTAACGCTCCCGGGCGCCTTCGGCAAACCAGGTATCGAGGTCGACGAAACCGTCCAGCGCCTCGCTCACCAGCAAGGCATGCCACTGGTGATCGTCAGTGCGCTCGGCGCCGGCAAAGACGATGCGCGGCACCCGTACGCCAAGCTGTTCGAAGCTGTTCAACGCGTCCAGTTCGCGCAGCACGGTGGGCCGCCCGAAGGGGTGCAGCAGGCTGCGGTATATGTGACCAACCTGGCGCTTGGCGTACAGCAGTTGGCCACTGGCGTCGCACAGGCGCTGCACGCCGCTCTCGCCGCCACGGCGCTGGTTGGGCTCCTCGACCCACTCCCCCTGCTGCTGCCAGTAGAACTCGAACTGTTCGGACCGTCTCTGGGTTACCGCCATCCGTCTTTACCCCTTACGCAATACGTAAACACGCCACATGGCATAGAACGGCAGGAAGTCCAGACGTTCCTGAATTCTGAAACCGGCTGCCACAAATTCTTCTTCAACTGTTTCAGCGGGTAACACAAAGCGGTTCTGATAACTGCCCTGCTCGCTTTTGGCGCTGCGTCGCGCTTCCAGCTTGCGCCGCCGCCAAGCCTTGAAGTTACCGTCCACCCACAGCGACACGATCACACTGTCACGGCTAACCCGTTGAAATTCTGAAAGAATTTTCTGGCGGTGAGCGGCGTCGCCAATGTGGTGGAACAGGCGCATGCAGAAGATGCTGTCCACGGCGTTGTCGGGCAGGTCGATGGCGAAGGCAGATGTTTGCAAAGGGCGTACCCGCGCCACCACTTCTGGCGGTTGTGCCGCACAGGCTGTCTCGATCATCGCGGCGGAGTTGTCGGCGCCGATGATCACGCGGTTGGGCTTTTCGGCCAGCAGCGGCCAGAAACGGCCAGCGCCGCACGGCAGGTCGAGCACCAAACCCGGCTCGCCGGCGAGCATCAGGGCACGCCGGGCCAGTTGTTCATCGCGCTTGTGAGACAGGCGTCGGGCCAGGCCATCCTGGTGCTTGAGGAAGTACTCCCGGGCATGATCGCGGTCGTACTTTTCGGAAAATTCGAGTTTGATGGGGCTACGCATGAGCATCTCCTGACTCCAAGTGCGCCCACCTTAGTCAGGCAGGCGTTGGAATCAGGTCATGCCAATGTGAAAAATCCGTCACACGATGCGAAGGATGTTACAGAACGTTAATCAGCTTCCGACAACGTGCTGCCGTTTTCACCCTCCAGAAACGCCCCGTTGCTGCGGGTCAGGCTGACCTGAAAACGGCAACCATGGGGCAAGGTGGTGGTCAGGGTGACCTGCCAGCCCTGGTCGTCGCAGATCCGCTGCACCAGCGACAAGCCCAGCCCCAAGCCTTCGCCACGGCGCTCATCGCCACGCACGAAGGGCCGGAACATCGCCTCGCGCTGCTCCTCGGGAATGCCCACACCGCTGTCCTCGACGCTGAAACCATCACTCTGCAGGCTCAGGCGGATATAGCCGCTGTCGGTGTAGTGGGCGGCGTTGCGCAGCAGGTTGCCCATCACCGATTGCAGGAAGGTGGCGTTGTACAGCACCGGGCTGGCACTGACGCGGCCGTCGTAGTACAGCGCCAGGCCCTTCTGCTCGATGGTGTCACGCCAAACGCCGGTAAGGTCGTCGGCCACCTCGCGCAGGGTCGCCTGTGACGCCACCGCCCCCTCGTCGCGCTGGGCGCGGGCCAGCATCAGGAAGGTCTTGACCAGCTCGCGCATTTCTTCGGTGGCCCGGGCAATGCGCTCCACCTGGCTGCGCGAGCGGGTGTCGAGGTTGGGGTTCTCGATCAACAGCTCGCAGGAGGTGGCCAGCACCATCAAGGGCGTGCGCAGCTCGTGGCTGACGTCGCTGGTGAACAGCCGCTCACGGGTCAGGGCATCGCGCAGGCGGCCCAGGGTGTCGTCGAAGGCCACTGCCAGCTGGCCCACTTCGTCCGCCGCGTAGTCCGGCGCCAGCGGCGGCGCCAGGCCCAGCAGCTGGTCGCGGTGGCGTACCTGGCGGGCCAGGCGGATCACCGGCGCCATCACCCGCCGTGCCAGCAACCAGCCCAGCAGCGTCGCCAGGGCCAGGCTGAGCACGAAGCCCACCACCACCACGGCGAACAGCACCCGCTCGCGCTCCTCGAAATCGCTTTGGTCCTGCAGCAGCACGTAGCGGCGCCCGTCGACGATCTCGACCATGGCGTGGTACGACAGCTGGTCGCGGAACACCTCGTGAAAGCCCGGGTCGAGGTGGCGCAGATCGCGCGGCATCTCGAACTCGTCGCGCCCGCCACTGAAATAGAACAGCTGGTCGGGGCGCGGGCGGTGGCTCCAGTCGCTGACGCTGTCCATGCGCAGCAGGCGCTGCAAGTCGCCGCCGAGCACCGACGAAATCAACCGCTCCTCGACCAGGTGCACTGTGGCAACGATGCCGAAGGCGAAGGCCCCGGCCACCAGTGCGCTCATCAGCGCGAAGGCGATGATGATGCGCTGGGCAAGGCTTTGCTTAAACTCCATCGCGGCCCTCGGCGAGGCGATAGCCGACGCCATGGACGGTATGCAGCAGCGGTTTGTCGAACGGTTTGTCGATCACCTGGCGCAACTGGTGCACATGGCTGCGCAGGCTGTCGCTGTCGGGGCAGTCGTCGCCCCACAGGGCCTCTTCCAGCACTTCGCGGCGCAGCACGTGGGGGCTTTTCTGCATCAATACCGCCAGCAGCTTGAGGCCGACCGGGTTGAGCTTGAGCAGGCGGCCCTGGCGGGTCACCTCGAGGGTGTCGAGGTCGTAGCTCAGGTCTGCCACTTGCAGGGTGCGGCGCCCGCCGCCCTGGGCCCGGCGCAGCACCGCTTCGATGCGCGCGGCAAGCTCGGACAGGGCGAACGGCTTGAGCAGGTAGTCGTCGGCGCCGGAACGGAAGCCCTGCAGGCGGTCGTCCAACTGGTCGCGGGCAGTGAGCATGATCACCGGGGTGTCGCGCCGGGCGTCTTCGCGCAGGCGCTTGCACAGCGTGTAGCCGTCGATCCCCGGCAGCATGATGTCGAGCACGATCAGGTCGTAGTGTTCGGTGGCGGCCAGGTGCAGGCCCGACAGGCCATCCTGGGCGCAATCGACGGTGTAGCCTTTCATGCCGAGGTAGTCGGCCAGATTGGCAAGGATATCGCGGTTGTCTTCAACCAAAAGAATGCGCATCGGGGTCTCCTGTGCGGCCCTTCGCGGGGCGCGGCAGGCGCAGCTTAAGGCCATTGCCTGCACTGTGCCAGCCCTTGGGAAATTTCGCCGCGGTTGACGGATTTTTCACTGATCCTTCACGGACACAGGATAGCGGCAGGCTGACAATGCCCGGTCTTTTTCCGCACCGTGGAGTCACCATGCCCGAAGCCATCCGCCCTCGCCCGCTCAATCTCTGGCTCTGCCTGGGCATCCCGTTCGCCACCATCGTCGCTCTGCTGCTGCTCGAGCTGACCTCGCTGGACATGAACATCGCCGACCTGTTCTTCGACCAGACGGCCGGGCAATTCATCGGCCGCCACAGCTACCTGCTGGAGAACATCCTGCATGACCGGGTCAAGCAGGGGGTGATCCTGTTCAGCCTGCTGGCGGTGGCCGGGTATATCGCCAGCTTCTTCTGGAGCAAGCTGGTCAGCTGGCGCCGCGAGCTGGGCTGCCTGGTGCTGGCACTGGGGCTTTCGACCGCGTTCGTCACCCCGCTCAAGCAACTGACCCAGGTGCAGTGCCCGTGGAGCCTGACCCAGTTCGGCGGCAAGGAAACCTACAGCAAGCTGCTCGAGCCACGCCCGCCCACCGACAAGCCGGGCCTGTGCTGGCCGGGCGGCCATGCGGCCACCGGGTTCTGCCTGTTCGCGCTGTTCTTCGCCCTGCGTGACCGCAAGCCACGCCTGGCCAAGGCGGCGCTGGGGCTGGCGTTCGTTGCAGGTTCGGTATTGGGGTTGGGCAGGATGATGCAGGGCGCGCACTTCTTGTCGCACAACATCTGGACGGCGGTGTTCTGCTGGTTGATCGGGCTGGGGTGCTATTACCTGGTGCTGTATCGCCGGGGGGTGGCGCAAGCGCCAGCCGCCGAGCGCAGCGTTGCCTGATTCGCGGGTAAACCCGCTCCCACAGGCTCGGCGTTACCCTCAAGAGCGGCGCAATACCTGTGGGAGCGGGTTCACCCGCGAAGAGGCCCGAACAGGCAATGAAAAAGCCCCGCACTAGGCGGGGCTTCTTGTTACAGCTTGGGGGTAAGGCTGGCTTACATCATGCCGCCCATGCCACCCATGCCGCCCATGTCTGGCATGCCGCCAGCTGGCTTGTCTTCCGGCAGGTCGGCAACCATGGCTTCGGTGGTGATCATCAGACCGCCGATCGAAGCTGCAGCTTGCAGGGCCGAGCGGGTGACCTTGGCTGGGTCCAGGATGCCCATCTCGATCATGTCGCCGTATTCGCCGGTAGCGGCGTTGTAGCCGTAGTTGCCCGAACCTTGCTTGACCTTGTCGGCAACAACGCTTGGCTCGTCGCCGGCGTTGGCAGTGATCTGGCGCAGCGGGGCTTCTACTGCGCGGCGCAGCAGGGCGATACCGACGTTCTGGTCTTCGTTGTCGCCTTTGAGGTCAACGATGGCAGCCAGGGCGCGAACCAGGGCCACACCACCGCCAGGCACCACGCCTTCTTCGACGGCTGCGCGGGTAGCGTGCAGGGCGTCTTCAACGCGGGCTTTCTTCTCTTTCATTTCAACTTCGGTGCCGGCACCGACCTTGATCACGGCAACACCGCCAGCCAGCTTGGCCAGGCGCTCTTGCAGCTTCTCACGGTCGTAGTCCGAGGAAGTCTCTTCGATCTGGGCACGGATCTGCTTGACGCGTGCTTCGATGTCGGCGTCAACGCCAGCACCGTCGATGATGGTGGTGTTTTCCTTGGACAGGATGACGCGCTTGGCGTTACCCAGGTGCTCCAGGGTAGCGGTTTCCAGGGACAGGCCGATTTCTTCGGAGATGACCTGGCCGCCGGTCAGGACGGCGATGTCCTGCAGCATGGCCTTGCGGCGATCGCCAAAGCCCGGGGCCTTGACCGCAGCAACCTTGACGATGCCGCGCATGTTGTTGACCACCAGAGTCGCCAGGGCTTCGCCTTCGACGTCTTCGGCAACGATCAGCAGCGGACGGCCGGCCTTGGCGACGGCTTCCAGAACTGGCAGCAGCTCACGGATGTTGGAGATCTTCTTGTCGACCAGCAGCAGCAGCGGGCCTTCCAGCTCGGCAACCATGGTGTCCGGCTTGTTGACGAAGTACGGCGACAGGTAGCCGCGGTCGAACTGCATGCCTTCTACGACGGACAGTTCGTTTTCCAGGCCCGAGCCTTCTTCGACGGTGATCACGCCTTCTTTACCGACTTTTTCCATGGCTTCGGCGATGATTTCACCGATGGAGTTGTCGGAGTTGGCGGAGATGGTGCCTACCTGGGCGATGGCCTTGGAGTCGGCGCATGGCTTGGACAGGTTTTTCAGCTCGGCGACGACGGCGGCGGTGGCCTTGTCGATACCGCGCTTCAGATCCATCGGGTTCATGCCGGCAGCGACGGCTTTCAGGCCTTCGTTGACGATGGCCTGGGCCAGGACGGTCGCGGTGGTGGTGCCGTCACCGGCAGCGTCGTTGGCCTTGGAAGCAACTTCCTTGACCAGCTGGGCGCCCATGTTTTCGAAGGCGTCTTTCAGTTCGATTTCTTTGGCGACGGAAACGCCGTCCTTGGTGATGGTCGGCGCGCCGAAGCTCTTGGCCAGGACCACGTTGCGGCCTTTCGGGCCGAGGGTCGCTTTGACGGCGTCAGCCAGTACGTTTACACCAACCAGCATTTTCTTGCGGGCGGAATCGCCGAATTTTACGTCTTTAGCAGCCATGATCGTTTAATCCTTGGAATTCTTTGGAGTAACGGGAAGTCGGGGAAATCAGCCTTCGATAACGGCGAGGATTTCGTTCTCGGCCATGACCAGCAGGTCTTCGCCATCGACTTTCACGGTGTTGCTGCCCGAGTAAGGGCCGAAAACCACTTTGTCACCGACTTTAACGGCCAGTGCGCGCACTTCGCCGTTGTCCAGGATGCGACCGGTGCCGACGGCGACGATTTCACCGCGGTTTGGCTTTTCAGCGGCCGAACCTGGCAGGACGATACCGCCAGCGGTTTTCGATTCTTCTTCGCTGCGACGGATGACGACGCGGTCATGCAGAGGACGAAGCTTCATTGTCGATCTCTCCCAAATTGTGGTTTTCATCGGCCGGTATCGACACCGGCGGGTTGATTCGGTCCGGCGTTGCCGGGAGTGGCCCGCCTGGAGCGAACCACCTGTGTAATGACTGGTGCAAACACCAGAAACCTTGCGGTGACCACATACATGAGGCCGGGAGTTTCGATTACAAGGCTTGTTGCAGAAAATTTTTCATAAGCTGTGAAAATGCATCGTGGGGGCGGGCTTGCCACGCGATCAGGGCGACTGGCCCCATCGCGGGGCAAGCCTGCTCCCACCCATGACCACGCCTTACTTGTCGCGGCGCTCGTACTCGCCCTCGATCACGTTCGGGCGGTGGCCGCCGTCACGCGGCTGGGCCTGGAACGGGTCGTCCTGGAACGCACGCTGGCGCATGGCCTGCTGCTCGGCGCGCTGACGCAGCTTGCTGGCCACCAGGCGGCGGCTGAACGGCAGCAGGCACAGCAGGCCGATCACGTCGCTGATGAAACCCGGGATCAGCAGCAGGCCGCCGGCGACCGCCAGCATCAGGCCCTGGAACATGTCCTCGGCGGGCAGCTCGCCACGCTGCAGGCTCTCGCGGGCACGCAGGGCGGTGGCAAGGCCTGCCACGCGCATCACCAGCAGGCCCAGGGCGGAGCCGGCGATGATCAGCAGCAGCGCCGGAAAGAAACCGATGGCCCCGGCGACCTTGACGAACACGAACAGCTCGAGCACGGGGAAAACCAGGAACAGCAATAGAAAGGCGCGCATCAACAATTCCTCTACGGAAGAAAATCTTCCTGTAAGACCCTCAGATGGATGCGCGCCGCGCTTTTTTCAACCCTCGGCCGCCAGCGCAACCGGCCACTGATCGGCGCGGGCCAGCAGTACCAAGGCTTCGCGCACTTGTGTCGGGTTATTACAGGTTTGCGGGAAGGCCAGCCAGTACACGCTCTGGCCGATACGCAGGTGCATGCCTTCGCTGTCGATGCCGACCAGCTCGGCCGGGGCCGTGCGCGGCAGGCCGGTGAGTTCGACGTAGTGAGCGATGGCGTTGGCATGGTCGCTGTTCATGTGCTCGATCATGCTGGCCTCGGCCTTGCCGGCGAACGGGTTGGCCAACGTCACCTGGTCGAGCCAGTGGATGGCACCGAAGCCGCCGATGTAGCGGTGGCGCACCGGTTGCAGCACCCAGAAGTCGAAGTCGTGGGCCTTGTGGTAGTTGGCCGACTCGGGGAAGTAGCGGTAGTAGCGCGCCGCAGCCGCCTCGATGGCGGCTTCGTCGGTGAGCTTGCGGGCTTCGGCCATGAGCGTCAGGCGGCCCACCGCTTGTACGTCCTCGGCGTCGCGCTCACCCACCAGCAGCGAGCACTTGGGGTCTTTTTGCAGGTTGTGGGTGTGCTGGGCAATGCGGCTGATGAGGATCACCGGGTGGCCCTCGGCGTCCAGGCAGTAGGGCACCACCGAACCGAACGGGTAGCCGGGCATGGACTTGGAGTGGGTCGACAGCACGCCGCGGAATTCCTTGAGCAGCAGTTCCCGGGCGGGGCGAAGGGCGTTGGTACTCACGGCAAGAACCTCAAATAAGAATCAGCTGCAAGTTATACGCTACAAGCCCCAAAGGCCGCTACGCGGCCAATCGCCTGCAAGCCGGCACAGGGTTTGTTGAGGTGCTGTAGGAGCGGCCTTGTGTCGCGAAAGGGCTGCGCAGCAGCCCCAGCAATCTTGCATGATGCCGATATCCTGGGGCCGCTGCGCAGCCCTTTCCGACCGGTCCGGCGCCCCGGCAAGGCCGCTCCTACAGCGATGGCGGTTTACCAGGTCACGCCGAAGCCTGCGGTGTAGCGGGTCTTGTCCAGATCGCTGTCGCTGGTGCCCCTGATCAGGTCCTTCTCGGCCTTGAGGTTCAGCGAGGCCCATTCGGTAACCTTGTAGCGCAGGCCCATTTCGGCATCCAGGGTGTAGTCGGCGACGCCGCCGAACGGTTTGCCGACCTCACCGTTGGTGAAGAACTCGACTTTCTTGCCGATCAGGTAGCGGTTGTAGTCCCACTTCACCGACGCCGAATAGAAGTTATCCTTGCCGCCGTCGCGGTACTCGAAGTCGCTGCGGTTGATCAGCGAGCTCAGCGAGAACGCACCCAGCTCGTCATCCCAGAACTGGTAACCCGGGCCGGTACCCACGGTGCGCTGGCGAGCCAGGTCTTCGATCTGGTCGCGCTTGTACTCTGCCCGGCCCTGCCAGAACCACTTCTCGGTGATGAAGCGGTCCAGGGCGTACTCGGCGCTCCAGTTGTTGGTGGTGGTGACGTCGTCCTTGCTCTCGCGGTTGTACTCACCCTCGGCGTTGTGCCGCCAGCGGCCGTGGCGAGCGGTGGTCTTGAAGCTGACGTCGTAGTCGTCGGTGTCGTTCTCGGCGCGCTTGTAGTCCATCGCCACGTCGACGTTGCCCTTCCACATCAGGTCCTCGACCACCGGGCGCGGCTTCATGATCTGCTCGATGCTGGCCAAATCGACGGTCTTGGGTGCCTCGCCGTTGGCTAGCGTGACCTTGCCGGGTTCGGCCGCTTTCAGCGACTTGGCCTTCTCGCCGCTGTAGGCGTCCTGCTTGACCAGCAGCTCCTGGTCGCTTTCCAGGGTTTGCACCTGCTTCCAGTCCAGGGCTATGGAGCCGCCGTAGGGGGTTTCGAGCAGCAGCTTGCCGCCGTCGAACACCTTGATCTTGCCGCTCAAGCGGTCGCCGTTCTTCATCCAGACGGTATCAGCCAAGGCCGGGGTGCAAAGGGTGGCAGCGATGAGGCACAGCAGGGTTTTTGAATACATAAGCAGACTATGGAATCGATTCGATGAAAAAAGCCGGGCATTATCCGGATACCCCGACCCTGAGCAACGACAGACCCAGCCCATGCCGATGAGTTCCGCTCTCATTCACCAGCGCCGCCTGTCCGGTTTCATCCACAGGCCAGGAATGCTCTGATGTCCGCCCTCACTCCCCCACCGCCGGAAGATGCCGAAGCCCGACGGATGGCGCTGTATTCGGTGCTGGGCCAGGTGCCCGAAGGCAAGGTGGTCAGCTATGGCCAACTGGCCGAACTGGCCGGCCTTGGCCGCGCTGCGCGCTGGGTCGGGCGCACCCTCGGGCAGTTACCCCACGACACTCGCCTGCCCTGGCACCGGGTGCTGGGTGCCGGCGGGCGCCTGAGCCTGGCGCTGGGCACGCCGTCCGGCGACGAACAGCGCGCGCGGCTGCGCGCAGAGGGCGTGAATGTAGCCAATAATCGTGTGGATATGGCGCGCCATGGCTGGCGCCCGATGGAGCACAGCGGTTAGAGTGCGCGCTTTGTTTTCGCAAACTTGAGGCAGATGTTGGCCCATGCCCCGTAAAACCTGGCGCGCTGCGCTCGCTGCCTATGCCAGCCCGTCAACCTTGGTGTTGTTGTTGCTCGGCTTTGCCGCCGGCTTGCCCTACATGCTGGTGTTCTCCACGCTTTCGGTCTGGTTGCGCGAGGCAGGCGTTGCCCGCGAAACCATCGGCTACGCCAGCCTGATCGGCCTGGCGTACGCGTTCAAGTGGGTGTGGTCGCCGCTGCTCGACCAATGGCGCCTGCCGCTGCTCGGCGGCATGGGCCGGCGCCGCTCGTGGCTGCTGCTTTCACAGATTCTGGTGGTAGTGGGCCTGCTGGGCATGGGCTTTTGCGATCCGCAAAAGCACCTGTCGTGGCTGATTGCCCTGGCGGTGCTGGTGGCCTTCGCCTCGGCCACCCAGGACATCGCCGTCGACGCCTACCGCCTGGAAATCGCCGACGACCAACGCCAGGCCGCCCTGGCCGCCAGCTACATGGCCGGCTACCGGGTTGCCGCGCTGCTGGCCACCGCCGGTGCGCTGTTCTTCGCCGAATGGTTCGGCTCTACCGGTTTCAGCTACCTGCACAAGGCCTGGGCCAGCACCTACGTGCTGTTCGGCGTGCTGATGCTGCCGGCGCTGTTCACCACCCTGGTGATGCGCGAACCACCGGTGCCGCTGCGCACGCAATTGTCGGCAGCACGCTACGGGCTGATGCACCAGATGGCTTCGGTGTTCGTGCTGATCATCCTGCTGGTGTCGGTACCGGCCAGCTTCACCCAGATGTTCAACACCGGCTGGTCAACCGTGGTTTCCGGTGAGGCCACGCCGCTGGACCTGCTGCTCGAAGACCGCGCCTTCCTGCGCCTGATCCTCTACGTGCTGCTGACCTGGGCCTGCCTGTCGAGCCTCGGCCGCCGCGGCCTGGCGCCAGTGCTCACGCCGATCAACGACTTCATCGCCCGCTACCGCTGGCAGGCCCTGCTGTTGCTCGGGCTGATCGCCACCTACCGCATGTCCGACACGGTCATGGGGGTGATGGCCAACGTGTTCTACATCGACATGGGCTTCACCAAGGACCAGATCGCCAGCGTCAGCAAGATCTTCGGCCTGATCATGACCCTGGTCGGCGCCGGTGCCGGCGGCCTGCTGATCGTGCGCTTCGGCATCCTGCCGATCCTGTTCATCGGTGGCCTGGCCTCGGCCGCGACCAATATCCTGTTCGTGATGCTGGCCGACATGGGGCCGAACCTGGAAATGCTGGTGGTGACCATCTCGCTGGACAACTTCAGTTCAGGCATGGCTACGTCGGCGTTCGTCGCCTACCTGTCGAGCCTGACCAACCTGAAGTTCTCGGCCACCCAATACGCCCTGCTGAGCTCGATCATGCTGCTGTTGCCGCGCTTGATCGGCGGCTATTCGGGGGTGATGGTGGAGAAATTCGGCTACCACAACTTCTTCATGATCACCGCCCTGCTGGGCGTGCCGACGCTGATCCTGATCGCCCTGCATTGGCGCCAGGAAGCCGGGCGCGGCAAGCCTGCGCCGGTTGCTGATTCGGCCACCGAACAGCCCTGAGCAAATGCTTCATCCTGCACCGGCCCCTTCGCGGGCAAGCCCGCTCCCACAGGTTATCTGCTTGTTTTGACACAGCGCAGTACCTGTGGGAGCGGGCTTGCCCGCGAAAGGGCCGGTGCAGGTGAAAATGATTACTGCACCACAGCCCCAGGCCGTCCACCCACCACGAACCACAGCGGCCACAACGCCAGGGCCCCGGCGATACCTGCACCCAGGGCAAAGTGCAGCAGGCTCGCCCCCGCACCCAGCATCGCCAGCACCGCGCCGCCCAAACCCAACAGCGCGATGGTGATCATGCCCAGCATGGCCGACACCAGCCCCTTGCTCTGATCGCTGGCAAACAACGTCATGCGGTACAGCACTGCGTTAGCCACCCCCAGCCCCAGCGCGTACAGCGACATGCCGGCCACCACGCTGGTTACCGTCGGCCACAGCCAGGTTGCCAGCACCATCAGGCACAGGCCTGCCAGGTACGGCGCCAGCGCGCCCCGCACCAGCGCCGGCAACGGGTAGCGGTCGGCGATGCGGTTGATGATCAAGTTGCCGAGGATCAGCCCGCCGAACACCGGCAGCTGCCACAGGGCGTATTCCATGGTGCTCAGGCCCTCGTCGTGAATCAGCAGCACCGGCGACAGGCCGATCCAGCCGATCAGCGGCAGCCCCACCAGCCCCAGCGCCGCACTGCCGGCGACGAACTTGCGGTTGGCCAGCAGTTGGCCGTAGCCGGCCAGCAGCGGCAGCAGGTGGATGGGCGTGAACGCCAGGCGCGAGCCATCGCGGCGCTCAACCCCCAAGGTCTCGGGCATCAGGTGGTACAGCAGCAGCCAGCAGGCCACCGCGCCCACGGCAAAGGCAACGAACAGCCAGCGCCAGTCCAGCCACTGCAGCATCAGGGTGCCCACCAGCGGGCCGAGCAGCGGCGACAGCAGCGCGATATTGGCCAGCAAGGCCATCATGCGCACCGCGTCGGCTTCGCTGAACGCCTCGTTGAGCGCCGGGTAGCTGACCGTCACCACAAAGCCCAGGCCAATGCCCTGCAGCAGGCGCAGCACGTTGAACAGGCCGATATCGTGCACCCAGAAGGTCGCCAGGCAAGCGCCGCCGAAAAACACGCAACCGGTCAGCAGCAGCGGGCGCCTGCCATAACGGTCGGCCAGCGGGCCGATCAGCCACTGCAGCACCACCCCGCCCAGCAGGTACAGGTTGAGCGCGTGGGGGATGAATTCGGGGCTGGCCTTCAGGTCGTCGACCACCACCGGCATGGCCGGCATGACCGCGTCGCTGGCCAGGTACGTGAGCAGCTCGAACAGCGCCAGAGTGAGGCCGAATAGCAAGGCGCGCAGGGGGGTGATGTACAGCAGTGGTTTCATGGTGGCGATCAGGTGCAGGCAGGTGGGGGCAGGTTATATGCCAGAAATGATGGGGGCTTGCTGTGAACAAGTGTAAGGGGATGAAAAAGCCGGGGCCGCTGCGCAGCCCTTCGCGGGCAAGCCCGCTCCCACAGGGTTTGCACAAGCCTTCAAGCCTGCCGCTTTCCTGTGGGAGCGGGCTTGCCCGCGAAGGGCCACGCAGCGGCCCCGGCCTTGGCAAGGCGTTACTGCGCGGCCGTCTCCTGCACCACGCGGATCACCCGCTGCGGAAAGGGAATGTCGATACCCTCGGCCTTGAGCCGGTCGCGGGCATGCTCGTTGAGCATGAACATCACATCCCAGTAGTCCGAGGTCTTGGTCCACAGGCGCAGCGACACGGTGATCGAGCTGTCGCCCAGTGTGGCCACCACTGCCTGCGGCGCCGGGTCCGCCAATACCCGAGGGTCTTTGGCCAGCTCCAGCAGTACGTTGCGCGCCTTCTGCAGGTCGGCCTCGTAGTCCACGCCTACATCGAACACCACCTTGCGCGTCGGCTGGCGGTTGGTGTTGGTGATGATGCCGTTGGACAGGCTGCCGTTGGGCATGATCACTGTCTTGTTGTCGCCGGTGCGCAGCACGGTGTGGAAGATCTGGATGCTGTCCACGGTGCCGCTCACGCCCTGCGCCTCGATCCAGTCACCGATGCGGAACGGGCGGAACATCAAGATCAGCACGCCGCCGGCGAAGTTCGCCAGGCTACCCTGCAGCGCCAGGCCGATGGCCAGGCCCGCAGCACCGATGGCGGCGACGAACGAGGTGGTCTCGATGCCGATCATCGACGCCACGCTGACGAACAGCAGGATCTTCAGCACGATGTTGGCCAGGGTGCTGATGAAGCCCTGCAGGGCCACGTCGGTGTTGCGCATGCTCACCAGCTTGCCCAGGTGCGCACTCAGCCGGTTGACGACCCACCAGCCGATGGCCAGGGTCAGCAGTGCCAGCAGCACCCGGCTGCCGTACTCCATGATCAGCGGAATCCAGGTTTGCGACTGGCGTACCAGCTGGTCGACCTCTGCGTTCAAATCCATGTTCATCTCCTGAAACCGGGCCGCCTGGAACTCAGCGGCCCCGAACCCACATGGACATCATTGCGCCACCTGGGTTCAAGGTGTTGCTTTTATCAGTCGCGGAAGTTGTTGAACTGCAGCGGCATGTCGAACTCCTTGGTGCGCAGCAGGGCAATGGCTTCCTGCAGGTCGTCGCGCTTCTTGCCGGTGACCCGTACCTGCTCGCCCTGGATGGCGGCCTGCACCTTCAGCTTGCCATCCTTGATGGTGGCGACGATCTTCTTGGCCAGGTCCTTGTCGATACCCTCGCGGAACTTGGCTTCCTGCTTTTTCTCTTTACCCGAGGCGTACGGGTCCTGGGTTTCCAGGCACTTGACGTCGATCTTGCGCTTGACCAGCGCCAGGCGCAGGATCTCCAGCATGGCTTCGAGCTGGAACTCCTCCTCGGCGGTCAGCAGCACGGTCTGCTCCTTGTCCTTGAACTCGAAGGTGCCCTTGCCCTTGAGGTCGTAGCGGCGGTCGAGGTCCTTGATGGCGTTGTCGACGGCGTTCTGCACTTCGTGCTTGTCCAGTTCCGATACCACGTCGAACGAAGGCATGGGGTGTTCTCCATAAAATGAACGCGCGCTCGGCCTGAAGATGGAGCGCGTCTGCGTTGGATGGTTAAAATGCGGGCTCATTATAACGGGTTGCGAAACGCAGATGAGCAGCACCTGGCATATTCTCGGCGCCGGTAGCCTCGGCAGCCTCTGGGCCTGCCGCCTGGCCCGTACCGGCAAGGCGGTGCGCCTGATCCTGCGCGACGACCGGCGCCTGGCCGACTATCAGGCGGCAGGCCGGCTGACCCTGGTCGAGCAGGCGCACACCCGCCATTTCGCGATTCCTGCCGAAACCGCCGGCGCCGCCGGCCCCATCCATCGCCTGCTGGTCGCCTGCAAGGCCTACGACGCTGCCCCCGCCGTAAAGCAGTTGCTGCCCCGGCTGGCCCCGGGCGCCGAGCTGGTGCTGCTGCAAAACGGCCTGGGCAGCCAGGACGAGGTGGCCGACGTTGCGCCCCACGCCCGCTGCATCTTCGCCTCCAGCACCGAAGGCGCGTTCCGCGAAGACGACTGGCAGGTGCGCTTTGCCGGCCACGGTTTCAACTGGCTGGGCGACCCGGCCAACCCTGCCCTGCCCGCCTGGTTCGACGACCTGCACGATGCCGGCATCCCGGCACAGTGGAGCCTGGACATCCTCACCCGCCTGTGGCGCAAGCTGGCGCTGAACTGCGCGATCAACCCGCTGACCGTGCTGCATGGCTGCCAGAACGGCGGCCTGCTGGGGCACTTGGGCGAGGTCGAGGCGCTGGGCGCCGAGCTTGCCGAACTGCTGCAACGTTGCGGCCAGCAGGAGGCTGCTCTGGACCTGGACGAAGAAATACAGCGGGTGATCCTCGCCACCGCCGCCAACTACTCTTCCATGTACCAGGACGTGCGTGCCGGCCGGCGCACCGAGATCCACTACCTGCTCGGCCACGCCTGCCGCGCCGCCGCCCGCCATGGCGTGGCGGTGCCTGGGCTTGAACAGTTGCACCAACGCCTGGTCGATAGCCTGACGGCGCGCGGCCTGCCAAGCGCCTGAGCCCCTTTCAACGGACACGGAAGCTGCCTTGCCCATGACCCTGCGCCAACGCCTGGAAAACCTCCCGGTCGGGCAAAAACTGCTGGCAGCCCTGCTGGTGCTGCTGGTGACCATTTTGCTGGTGGCCAACCTGGCCTTCATCAGCGCCGCCTACTGGATCACCCAGGAGAGCATGGCGCCCCAGGCCCTGCAGACCATCGGCAAGCTGGTGTCCAACCCGCAGCTGTCGGCCCGCGCCGGCGACAACCCGGACACCGCCACGGCGCTGCTCAACGAGCTGGACAGCTACTCGCCGCTGCGCGCCGCAGCCCTGTACGGCAGCGACGGGCGCATGCTGGCGCAGTTGCAACATGGCGAGCCGCTGGCCCTGCCCAAGCGCTTTCGCAATATCGATGGCTGGCGGCTCATGGAGTTTCGCAGTACCCAGCTGATTCGCCTGCCCCGCGAAGGCAGCCCGCCCGCGCACCTTCTGCTGGTGGCCAGCAGCGAGCTGCCCACGGCGTTCTACACCGGCACCCTGTCGGCCAGCCTGGCCATCCTGGTGTTCAGCATCGTGCTGTGGATGCTCATCGCCCGGCAGATCAAGCGCCTGATCACCCTGCCGATCAACCGTCTGGAGGAGCTCACCCGCCAGGTCACCCGCGAGGAGAGCTACGCCCTGCGTGCCCAGCGCGGCAACGACGACGAAATCGGCAGCCTGGCCCAGGCGTTCAACACCATGCTGTCGCGCATCGAGGCCCGCGAACAGCAACTCAAGCGCACCCGCGACGAGTTCCAGAGCGCCTACGACCAGGCCCAGGGCCTGGCTGAAGAAACCCGCCACACCAACCGCAAGCTGGAGCTGGAAGTCCAGGTGCGCAGCAAGATCGAAAAAAAGCTCACCGGCTTTCAGAACTACCTCAACAGCATCATCGACTCGATGCCCTCGGCGCTGATCGCCCTCGACGAGCAGTTGTACGTCACCCAGTGGAACCACGAGGCCACGGTACTCTCCGGCACGCCCCTGGACGAGGCGCTGAACCAGCCGATCTTTCTCGCCTTCGAGCCGCTCAAGCCGTTTTTGCCGCAGCTCAAGGAGAGCGTCGAGAAGCACCGGGTGGCGAAGATCGAACGGGTCACCTGGCCCAAAGGCGACGACGCCCGCCACTACGCCCTGACCTTCTACCCGCTGACCGGCGGCGGTGGGCGCGGGGTGGTGATCCGTATCGACGACATCACCCAGCGCCTGTCGCTGGAAGAAATGATGGTGCAGTCGGAAAAGATGCTCTCGGTCGGCGGCCTGGCCGCAGGCATGGCGCATGAGATCAACAACCCGCTGGGGGCGATATTGCACAACGTGCAGAACATCCGCCGGCGCCTGTCGCCGGAGCTGCCACGCAACCAGGAGCAGGCCGACGAGCTGGGCATCGACCTGGCTCGCGTCAACCAGTACCTCGGCAGCCGCGAGGTGCCACAGCTGCTGGACGGCATTCAGCAGGCCGGCGCGCGGGCGGCAAAAATCGTCACCCACATGCTCAGCTTCAGCCGCCGCAGCAACCGCCAGCTGGCACCGTGCGAGCTGCCGGCGCTGATCGACCAGGCAGTGGACATCGCCGGCAACGACTTCGACCTGACCATTGGCTTTGACTTCAAAGGCCAGGCCATCGTGCGCCAGTTCGACCCGCAGCTGGGCCCGGTGCCGTGCACCGCCAACGAACTGGAGCAGGTGCTGCTGAACCTGTTGAAGAACGCCGCCCAGGCCATCCACCAGCGCCCGCAACCGAGCGAGCCGGGGCGCATCACCCTGCGCACCCGGCTCAACCCGCCGTGGGCGGAAATCCAGATCGAGGACAACGGCATCGGCATGCCGGAGGCCGTGCGCAAGCGCACCTTCGAGCCGTTCTTCACCACCAAGGAGATCGGCCAGGGCACAGGGCTTGGGCTTTCGGTGTCGTACTTCATCATCACCAACAACCACAAAGGGCAGATGGAGGTGCACTCCACCCCCGGCCAGGGCACCTGCTTCACCCTGCGCCTGCCCCTGGGCCCGCCGGCCCGCACGGAGACCTGACATGGGCAACCGCCTGACGAAAATCTACACCCGCACCGGCGACAAGGGCGAAACCGGCCTGGGCGATGGCCGCCGCGTGCCCAAGGACCACCCGCGCGTCGAGGCCATGGGCGAGGTGGACACCCTCAACAGCCAGCTCGGGGTGTTGCTGGCCGGGCTGGCCGAGGCTGGTATCAGCGAGGTGAGCGAAGTGCTTGCGCCATGCCAGCACCGACTGTTCGACCTTGGCGGCGAGCTGGCCATGCCCAGTTACCAGGCGTTGAATGCGCAGGAGGTCGAGCGCCTGGAACGGGCCATCGATGTGTGGAACGAGGAGCTGGGGCCGCTGAAGAACTTCATCCTGCCCGGCGGTTCGGCGCTGGTGGCCCAGGCCCATGTGTGCCGCAGCGGGGCGCGGGCGGCGGAGCGCCGGTGCCAGCAGTTGAATGCGGTCGAGCCGCTGGAGGGGGTTGGCCTGGCTTACATCAACCGGCTGTCGGACCTGCTGTTCGTGGCCGCCAGGATCATCGGGCGGCGGCAGGGGGTGGATGAGGTGTTGTGGCAGGCGGCCGCTCGGCCTGAAGGCTGAAATTGCAATCGCCGGCAAGCCGGCTCCTACAGGTACGGCACTGATTTGAAGCTCATGCAATCCCTGTGGGAGCGGCTTTAGCCGCGAAGCAGGCGCCGCGTTAGATGGCACCGGCTTCGCCGGTGTTCGCGGCTAAAGCCGCTCCCACAGAATCTTCGTTAAATCAACGAGTTGTGATTTGTTCCATAGGAGCCGGCTTGCCGGCGATTCATACAGGCGAATCAAACTTCGGGCCAGAACGCCCGAATACCTGCCACACCCTGCGCCCCGGCCTGCCAGGCCTGCTCGCGCTCACCCGGGCCGACCCCACCCAGCAGGTACACCGGCTGCTTGACCGTGGCGATCAACCGCTGCGCCTCATCCCACCCCAGCGGCACGGCCTCGGGGTGGGTCTGGGTGGCCTGCACCGGCGACAAGGTGACGAAATCCACGCCCATCTGCTCGGCCAGCGCCAGCTCCTCGGCGCTGTGGCAGGATGCTGCCAACCAGCGCTCTTTCGGGAACGGCCGGCCCTTGGCCGCGTACTTGCGCAATTGCGCGGCAGTCAGGTGCCAGCCGGCGGCGGGGAAGTCCCCCAACCATTCCAGCGGGCCCTTGAGCATCAGTTGCGCCTTGCCGGCGCACAGGCCCACCGCGTCCACCGCCACATCGCGGTACTTGGGGTCATACATGTCCGGCGCGCGCAGCTGGATCAAACGAATGCCATTGGCCACGGCCTTCTGGATGCCCTTGAGCATCTGCGGCACTTCCAGCCCGTCGGGGGTGATCAGGTACTGGTCGGGCAGGCGCGCGGCGGCAACGATCGGCTTGTTGGCCTCGGGGAACTCGTACTGGCCCAGGTCGCGCGGCGCCACCCAGGCCAGGGGCTGGCCTTCGGCGCCATGGGGCTCGCCGGTGAAGGCATCGACCTCACGCACATCCAGCAACACCTGCTTGTCCGGGTAGTCATGGCTGACCTTGATCAGCGGGCGCGAGCGGCTGACCTCGATGCCCAGTTCCTCGCGCAGTTCACGGGCCAGCGCCGCCTCGACGCCCTCGCCGTCCTCCACCTTGCCGCCGGGGAACTCCCACAGGCCACCCTGGTGCTGGGTGTCGGCGCGGCGGGCAATGAGAATGCGCCCATCGGCGCCGCGAATGACCGCTGCTACAACATGAATCCGTTTCACCCTTCACGCTCCGCGAGGCCAGCTTGCTGCCAGGCCTGGAAGGCCGGCCACTGGTAGATGGTTTCGATATAGGCCGCCGCCTCTGCCGGCACTGCCACGCGGTAAGTGCGCAGGCGCACCGCCACCGGGGCGAAGAAGGCGTCGGCAAGCGTCGCCCGGCCGAACAGGAACGGGCCGTTATCCTTGGCCAGCAGGCGGCATTCGGCCCACAGCGCAACGATGCGGTCGATGTCCACCTGCACGTCCAGGGGGATGCTTTCCAGCGCCTGGTCGCGGGACAGGTCGAACGGCATGGCGCCGCGCAGGGCGAAGAAGCCGCTGTGCATCTGCGCGCACGCAGAGCGAGCCTGGGCCCGGGCTGCCACGTCTTGCGGCCACAGTTGCGCGGCAGGGTGTTGTTCGTTGAGGTATTCGGCGATGGCCAGGGAATCGGCGATTACGCCGTGCCCGGTCTTGAGCAATGGCACCTTGCCGGTGGCGGAGAACGCCAGCAGGCGTTGGCGGGTGTCGGGCTGGTTGAGTTTGACCAGGGTTTCATCGTACGCCACGCCGGCCAGCTCGAGGGCCAGGGCGCCGCGTAGCGACCAGGAGGAATACAGCTTGTCGCCGATGATCAGGTGGTAGCTCATGGGTCGGCTCCATTGAGTTGGCAATTGCAATGCCCGATGGCTGCTGCGCAGCCATTCGCGGGCAAGCCCGCTCCCACAGGGACCGCACCGCTGCCACAGGCCATGGATCACCTGTGGGAGCGGGCTTGCCCGCGAAGGGGCCTTCGGATCAATACATCAGGTACGGTATTCGGCGTTGATCTTCACGTACTCGTGGGACAGGTCGGTGGTCCAGATGGTTTCGCTGCATTGGCCACGGCCCAGCTCGATGCGGATGGTGATCTCTTCCTCGGCCATCACCTTGGAGCCTTGCTCTTCGGTGTAGCTCGGGCTGCGGCCGCCTTGGCTTGCGATGCACACGTCACCCAGGAACACGTCGATCAGGCTGACATCCAGCTCGGGCACGCCGGCACGGCCGACGGCGGCAAGGATGCGGCCCCAGTTGGGGTCGGAGGCGAACAGCGCGGTCTTGATCAGCGGCGAGTGGGCCACGGCGTAGCCGACGTCCAGGCACTCCTGGTGATTGGCGCCGCCGTTCACCTGCACGGTGACAAACTTGGTGGCGCCTTCGCCGTCACGCACGATGGCCTGGGCCACTTCCATGCACACTTCGAACACGGCCTGTTTCAGCGCTTCGAACAGCGCGCCGCGGGCTTCGGTGACTTCCGGCAGGTTGGCCTTGCCGGTGGCGATCAGCATGCAGCAGTCGTTGGTCGAGGTGTCGCCGTCGATGGTGATGCGGTTGAACGACTTGTTGGCGCCGTCGAGCATCAGGTCCTTGAGCACAGCAGGTGCGACCTTGGCGTCGGTGGCGATGTAGCCGAGCATGGTGGCCATGTTCGGGCGAATCATGCCGGCGCCCTTGCTGATACCGGTCACGGTGACGGTCACGCCATCGTGCTGGAACTGGCGGCTGGCACCCTTGGGCAGGGTGTCGGTGGTCATGATGCCGGTGGCGGCTTCAGCCCAGTGGTTCTCCGACAGGTTGTCCAGGGCGGCCTGCAGGGCGCCTTCGATCTTCTCGACCGGCAGCGGCTCGCCGATCACGCCGGTGGAAAACGGCAGTACCGATTCGGCCGCTACGCCGGCAAGCTCGGCCAGCTTGGCGCAGGTGCGCTCGGCGGCGGCCAGGCCCGGGGCGCCGGTGCCGGCGTTGGCGTTGCCGGTGTTGGTCAGCAGGTAACGCACGGTGCCCTGCACACGCTGCTTGCTGAGGATCACCGGGGCTGCGCAGAAGGCGTTCAAGGTGAACACGCCGGCCACGCTGGAGCCTTCGGCGCAGCGCATCACCACCACGTCCTTGCGCCCTGGGCGCTTGATGCCGGCCGAGGCGATGCCGAGTTCGAAACCGGGAACCGGGTGCAGGGTGGGCAGGGGACCAAGACCAACAGCCATTAGAGCGCTCCTAGAAATTTTGTGGGAATTGAAGGGGCCGCTTTGCGGCCCTTTCGCGGCACAAGGCCGCTCCTACAGTGTCTGGCGTGGTGCCATGTAGGAGCGGCCTTGTGTCGCGATGGGCTGCAGAGCAGCCCCGGGATCTCAAGCCAGGGGTGAGGTCAGATCACTCGATCTGCCCGTGGCAGTGCTTGAACTTCTTGCCCGAACCACACCAGCACGGCTCGTTGCGGCCCAGCTTCATGTCGTTGCGCACCGGGGCAGAGGCCACGGCGACTTCGGCGCCCTCCTCGGCCAGCTGCTCGCCTTCAAGGCCTGGGGCAGCGGCGTGCTGGAATTGCATGCGGCTGGCCAGCTCTTCGGCTTCGCGGCGCAGGCGGGCTTCTTCTTCGACCGGGTCTTCGCGGCGTACCTGAACGTGCGACAGCACGCGGATGGTGTCGCGCTTGATCGACTCCAGCAGCTCCTGGAACAGGGTGAACGACTCGCGCTTGTACTCCTGCTTCGGGTTCTTCTGGGCATAGCCGCGCAGGTGAATACCGTGGCGCAGGTGGTCCATGGTCGACAGGTGGTCTTTCCACAGGTCGTCCAGCACGCGCAGCAGGATCTGCTTCTCGAAGGTACGCAGGGCGTCGAGGCCGGCCTGGTCTTCCTTCTCGTTGTAGGCGTCGGTGATTTCCTTGAGCAGCTTCTCGCGCAGGGTTTCTTCGTAGAGGTGGTCGTCCTCGTCGAGCCACTGCTGGATCGGCAGTTTCAGGGCGAAATCGCTGGCCAGCGAAGCTTCCAGGCCGGCCACGTCCCACTGCTCGGGCAACGACTGCGGCGGGATGTGCTGGCTGATGGTGGCGTCGAGCACTTCCTGGCGGAACTCGGCGATGGTGTCGCCGATGTTTTCTGCGGCCAGCAGGCTGTTGCGCATGTGGTAGATCACCTTGCGCTGTTCGTTGGCCACGTCGTCGTATTCGAGCAGCTGTTTACGAATGTCGAAGTTGCGGCCTTCGACCTTGCGCTGGGCCTTCTCGATGGCGTTGGTGACCATGCGGTGCTCGATGGCCTCGCCAGACTGCATGCCCAGGGCCTTCATGAAGTTCTTCACCCGGTCAGAGGCGAAGATGCGCATCAGGCTGTCTTCCAGCGACAGGTAGAAGCGGCTGGAGCCGGCATCACCCTGGCGGCCGGCACGGCCACGCAGCTGGTTGTCGATACGCCGCGATTCGTGGCGCTCGGAGGCGATCACGTGCAGGCCACCGGCCTCCAGCACTTGCTGGTGACGCTTCTGCCAGTCGGCCTTGATCTGGGCGATCTGCTCGGCGGTGGGGTTTTCCAGGGCGGCGACTTCGGCCTCCCAGTTACCGCCCAGCAGAATGTCGGTACCACGGCCGGCCATGTTGGTGGCGATGGTCAGCGCGCCCGGAGCACCGGCCTGGGCGATGATCTCGGCTTCTTTTTCGTGGTACTTGGCGTTCAGTACCTTGTGGTCGATACCTTCCTTCTTGAGCAGGTTGGACATGTGCTCGGAAGTTTCGATGGTCGCGGTACCGACCAGCACCGGGCGGCCCTGGCCCATGCTTTCCTTGATGTCGGCGACGATCGCGGCGTACTTCTCTTCGGCGGTCAGGTACACCAGGTCGTTGAAGTCCTTGCGCGCCAGCGGCTTGTTCGGCGGGATCACCATCACGTTGAGGGCGTAGATCGACTGGAACTCGAACGCTTCGGTATCCGCGGTACCGGTCATGCCGGACAGCTTGGTGTACAGGCGGAAGTAGTTCTGGAAGGTGGTCGAAGCCAGGGTCTGGCTCTCGGCCTGGATGTTCAGGTTTTCTTTCGCTTCGATGGCCTGGTGCAGGCCCTCGGACAGGCGACGGCCCGGCATGGTACGGCCGGTGTGCTCGTCGATCAGCAGGATCTGGCCTTCCTGGACGATGTACTCGACGTTGCGGTGGAACAGCTTGTGGGCACGCAGGCCGGCGTAGACGTGGGTCAGCAGGCCGAGGTTGTGCGCCGAGTACAGGCTCTCGCCCTCGGCCAGCAGGCCCGATTGGGTCAGCATGTCTTCGATGAACTGGTGACCGGCCTCGTTGAGCTCGACCTGGCGGCTCTTCTCATCGATGGTGAAGTGGCCTTCTTGCGTGACCTGGCCTTCGACTTCTTCGATGTGTTGGGTGAGGCGCGGGATCAGGCGGTTGATCTCGATGTACAGTTTGCTGCTGTCCTCGGCCTGGCCGGAGATGATCAGCGGGGTACGCGCTTCGTCGATGAGGATGGAGTCGACTTCGTCGATCACGGCGAAGTTCAGCTCACGCTGGAACTTCTCGTCCTGGCTGAACGCCATGTTGTCGCGCAGGTAGTCGAAACCGAATTCGTTGTTGGTGCCGTAGGTGATGTCGGCGGCGTAGGCGGCGCGTTTTTCTTCCGGCGGCTGGAACGCCGAGACGATACCCACGTTCAGGCCGAGGA
Source organism: Pseudomonas sp. NPDC089406 (assembly GCF_044900265.1). Lineage (NCBI taxonomy): Bacteria > Pseudomonadati > Pseudomonadota > Gammaproteobacteria > Pseudomonadales > Pseudomonadaceae > Pseudomonas > Pseudomonas sp. NPDC089406. The sequence goes on from NZ_JBJDNC010000011.1 coordinate 24,185, forward strand.
ATTCGTACAGCGGGCGCATCCAGTTGGCGTCGCGGCGGGCCAGGTAGTCGTTGACCGTGACCACGTGCACGCCCTTGCCGGACAGCGCGTTCAGGTATACGGCCAGGGTACCGACCAAGGTCTTGCCTTCACCGGTACGCATTTCTGCGATCATGCCTTCGTGCAAGGTCATGCCGCCGATCAGCTGGACGTCGAAGTGGCGCATGCCCATGACACGCTTGCCGGCCTCACGGGCCACGGCGAAGGCTTCGGGCAACAGCTGGTCGAGGGTTTCGCCTTTGGCCAGGCGCTCTTTGAACTCTGCGGTCTTGCCCCGCAGCTGCTCATCCGAGAGGGCCACCATCTTCTCTTCGAAGGCATTGACGGCACTTACCGTCTTGAGCATGCGCTTGATTTCACGCTCGTTCTTGCTTCCAAAAAGTTTTTTTAACAAAGGCGCAAACATATCGGCAGGATCTTCCACACGTAGGGATGGAGGGCGGCCCCATGAGTCGCCCGTGCAGCCCTTAGGCCGCATGCGAACGAGCATTCTACCCGGAAACGATGGTGAGGAAAGTGGTGGATTTCCACGATGCTGGCACAGCGCTTTTAGGGGGCCTGACTAACATAGGGGCTTTTTCTGCAAGTTCAAGGTGCGTGCGCATGAAACGTATCGAGAATGACTTGCATCAAGTTTCGACCTTGAGGGCCCTATCGCCGGCAAGCCGGCTCCTACAAGGATCGCGTATGCCTTGCCGGCGCTGGGGCCTGGGCATCTGGTAGACTGCCGGTCTTGTAACCTGCTGCGAACCTCCATGGCCTACAAACCCTCCTCCGCCCACCTGCCCTCGGCCCTGCTGCGCAAGGCACGGCCGCTGCGCCTGCTGCTGAACCAGGCCGAGCGCCTGGAGCACCTGCAGCGCCTGCTGGAAAGCCAGCTGCAGCCGGCGGCGCGCGAGCACTGCCATGTGGCGTCGTGGAAAGAAGGCACTTTGTTGCTGGTGGTAACCGACGGCCACTGGGCGACCCGCCTGCGCTACCAGCAAAAGCGCCTGCAACGCCAGTTGCAGGCCATGGAAGCCTTCGCCAACCTGAGCCGCATCCTGTTCAAGGTGCAGCCGCCGCTGGTGCCGGCCAAGCGCGGCGGGCACGGGCCTGAGCTTTCGGAAAACGCCGCGCAGGGCATTCGCGGCTCGGCCGAAGGCATCAGCGACCCGAAGCTCAAGGCCGCGCTGGAGCGCCTGGCGGCGCATGCCCAAGCCAAGAACTGAGCCCCTAACCTTGGACTCAACGCAATCCTTGTAGGAGCGGCCTTGTGTCGCGATGGGCTGCGCAGCAGCCCCAGAATCTCGACATCATACAAAATTGCCGGGGCTGCTGCGCAGCCCATCGCGACACAAGGCCGCTCCTACAGGGGCATTGCGGCGGCATAAAAAAGGCCACCCGAAGGTGGCCTCAATGAACTAGAGAGTGTTCGAACCTTACACGGCCGCAACAGGGCGCATGTACGAGATCGGTGCCGTACTGGCATCTTCGAAGGTGACCACTTCCCAAGCATCGGTTTCTGCGATCAGCTTGCGCAGCAGCTGGTTGTTCAGCGCGTGCCCGGACTTGTAGCCCTTGAACTCGCCGATCAGGCTGTTGCCCAGCAGATAAAGGTCGCCAATGGCGTCGAGGATCTTGTGCTTGACGAATTCGTCATCGGAACGAAGGCCGTCTTCGTTGAGCACACCGGTTTCGTCGACCACGATGGCGTTCTCGACACTGCCGCCCAACGCAAGGTTGTGCTTGCGCAGGTACTCGATGTCACGCATGAAGCCGAACGTACGGGCACGGCTGACTTCCTTCACGAACGAGGTGCTGGAGAAGTCGACGACCGCGCTTTGGGTCTGGCCCTTGAGGACCGGGTGATCGAAGTCGATCTCGAAGCTCACCTTGAACCCGTCGAAGGGCAGGAAAGTGGCGCGCTTGTCGCCCTCTTCCACTGTGACTTCGCGCAGGATGCGGATGAACTTCTTCGCAGCGCCCTGCTCTTCCAGGCCTGCCGATTGAATCAGGAATACGAAGGGACCGGCGCTGCCATCCATGATCGGCACTTCCGAGGCGGAGAGCTCGACGTAGGCGTTATCGATGCCCAGGCCCGCCATGGCGGAGAGCAGGTGCTCGACCGTATCGACTTTCACGTCACCGTTGACCAACGTGGTGGACATGGTGGTCTCGCCAACATTGGCCGCGCGCGCCGGGATCTCTACGACAGGCGAGAGGTCGGCGCGACGGAAGACGATGCCGGTGTCGACAGGCGCAGGCTTGAGGGTCAGGTAGACCTTCTCCCCGGAGTGCAGGCCGACACCTGTGGCACGGATGGTATTCTTCAGGGTGCGTTGTCTAATCATGGCATTGGCCGCTTCAGCGCAAATAATGCGAACAGGTATCAACAAAGGCTGGGGATGATAACAGACCCGGCCTTTGCTGAACACCAATCACCCCTATACCCCTGATAAATTCCATCAATCGGCCTGACGGCGCAGGAAGGCTGGGATATCGAGGTAGTCCAGGTCGTCCTGAGGGTTGAGTTTAGCGGCTGCCGCGGCACCTGCATGGGCCTGGTTGCGCATTACGGTCGGGCGCTCCAGGTCACGGTAGTTGACGGCTGGCTGCTCCTGGCGCGCCGGCGCCGGGTTGGACGCCTCGTACGCCTGCTGAGCGGTCTGCAGGGTGTTGTCGACCACCTTGACCGGCTTCTCGATGCGCGCACCCAGGCCAGTGGCCACGACGGTGACGTGCAGCTCGTCGCGCATGTCCGGGTCGATCACGGTGCCGACCTTGACCATGGCGTGGTCGGAGGCGAAGGCTTCGATGATGCTACCCACATCGGAGTATTCACCCAGCGACAGGTCCGGGCCTGCGGTGATGTTCACCAGGATGCCGCGGGCGCCCTGCAGGTTGACGTCTTCGAGCAGCGGGTTGCGGATCGCCGCCTCGGTGGCTTCGCGTGCACGGTTCGGGCCGCTGGCGCAACCGGTCCCCATCATCGCCATGCCCATTTCGCTCATCACGGTGCGCACGTCGGCAAAGTCGACGTTGATCATGCCCGGGCGCTTGATGATGTCGGAGATACCGCGAACGGCACCGGCCAATACATCGTCAGCCTTGGCGAAGGCGGACAGCAGGCTTGCATCCTTGCCCAGGATGGTCAGCAGCTTCTCGTTGGGGATGGTGATCAGCGAGTCGACGCTGTCAGCCAGCATGCGGATGCCTTCATCGGCGATCTGCATGCGCTTGCGGCCCTCGAACGGGAACGGACGGGTCACCACCGCAACGGTGAGGATACCCATCTCCTTCGCCACTTCGGCGATGATCGGCGCAGCACCGGTACCGGTACCGCCGCCCATGCCGGTGGTGATGAACACCATGTTGGTGCCTTGCAGCACTTCGGCGATGCGCTCACGGTCTTCCAGCGCGGCCTGACGGCCGACTTCCGGATTCGCGCCGGCACCCAGGCCTTTGGTCACGCCGGTACCCAGCTGCAGAATGGTGCGGGCACCAATGTTCTTCAGCGCCTGGGCATCGGTGTTGGCGCAGATGAACTCGACGCCTTCGATGTTGCTTTTGACCATGTGGTTGACGGCGTTGCCGCCACCACCGCCGACACCGATCACCTTGATGACCGGGCTTTGCGGGACGTTGTCTACGAGCTCGAACATTTTCCCTCTCCTTACAGTTCTCTAGTTGTCGCGCCTACCACTACTGCTTTGAAACTCAGAAGTTGCTCTGGACCCAACGCTTGAGTCGTTCAAGCACTGGCCCCTTGGGTTCATCGCCATAGCTGTTGTTGCTGTTGCTGCTGTTGCTGATACCGGTCATGGACAGGTCCTCGGACTGCTTTTGCAGGCCGTAGGTGAGCAAGCCCACGCCGGTGGAATAGATCGGGTTGCGCACTACATCGCTCAGGCCCCGAACGCTGTGCGGCACGCCCAGGCGTACCGGCATGTGGAAGATTTCCTCGGCCAGCTCGACCGCGCCTTCCATCTTCGAGGTGCCGCCGGTGAGGACGATGCCGGCCGGCACCAGGTCCTCGTAACCGCTGCGGCGCAGCTCGGCCTGGATCAGGGTGAAGAGCTCGTCGTAACGCGGCTCCACCACTTCGGCCAGGGCCTGGCGCGACAGTTCGCGCGGTGGGCGGTCGCCCACGCTCGGCACCTTGATGGTCTCGCCGGCGCCAGCCAGTTTGGCCAGGGCGCAGGCGTAGCGGATCTTGATTTCCTCGGCGTACTGCGTGGGGGTGCGCAGGGCCATGGCGATGTCGTTGGTGACCTGGTCGCCGGCGATCGGGATCACCGCGGTGTGGCGGATAGCGCCTTCGGTGAAGATGGCGATGTCGGTGGTGCCGCCGCCGATGTCCACCAGGCACACGCCCAGCTCTTTCTCGTCGTCGGTCAGCACCGAATAGGCCGAGGCCAGCTGCTCGAGGATGATGTCGTCGATTTCCAGGCCGCAGCGGCGCACGCATTTTTCGATGTTCTGCGCCGCGTTGACCGCGCAGGTGACCACGTGGACCTTGGCTTCCAGGCGCACGCCCGACATGCCCAGCGGCTCGCGCACGCCTTCCTGGTTGTCGATCACGTAGTCCTGCGGCAGGGTGTGCAGCACGCGCTGGTCAGCCGGAATGGCCACGGCCTGGGCGGCGTCGAGCACCCGCTCAAGGTCAGCCATGCTCACTTCACGGTCGCGAATGGCGACGATGCCGTGGGAGTTCAGGCTGCGGATGTGGTTGCCGGCAACCCCGACGAACGCCGAGTGGATGCGGCAGCCGGCCATCAGCTGGGCCTCTTCCACGGCGCGCTGGATCGATTGCACGGTCGACTCGATATTCACCACCACGCCCTTCTTCAGGCCGCGCGACGGGTGGGTGCCGATACCGACGATCTCCAGGGTGCCGTCTTCGCCGACTTCGCCCACCAGCGCCACTACTTTGGATGTGCCGATGTCCAGCCCGACGATCATTTTGCCGCTATGCGCGTTTGCCATGGTCCTGCCTCTCTCTAATTCTTCGCAACGGCGGGTTGGGCCGTCGTCGGTGCATTCGGTTCCCGCCAGCCAACGGCCAGGCCATTGGAGTAACGCAGATCGATGCGGGCGATATTGGTGATCTGGTCTTTAAGCGATTTGTCGTAAATGGCAATGAAACGGCGCATCTTCTCCACCAGGTGGTCGCGCCCCAACAGCAGTTCGATGCCCGGCCCTGCGCTGCCTGCGCCAGTGGTCAGGAACCAGCTGCCACGCTCGCGCAGCTCCAGGCGAGCGATGGAAAAGCCCATGGGGCGCAGCATCTGGCTCAGTACCTGATACTGCTGCATGACTTGTTGCTGCGCCCGCTGCGGCCCGAACAGCTGCGGCAGGTGCTCGTAGTTGGCAAGCTCGCGCGGGGTGAAGGCCTGGCCCTGGTTGTTTAGCAAGGCCTCATCGCCCCAGCGCGCCACCGGCAGTTGTTCTTCGAGGCGGATCACCACCTCGTCCGGCCACACCCGGCGCACTTCAGCGTGGGCGATCCAGGGCATCTGCTCCAGCTCCACGCGCATGGCGGCCAGGTCGACGGTGAAGAAGCTCGCCGCCACATAGGGCGCGATACGCTGCTGCACCGCCTGCTGGCTGATGTAGCTCAAGTCGCCCTGCACGGCGATCTTGGTGATCGGCCGGTCAGCGTAGGGCATCAGCCGCACCGCGCCCTCGTAGGCGCCAAAACCTGCCGCCACCAGCAGCACCGGCCACAGCAGGCGCTTGAGGCCGCCCAGGCTCGGTTTCGGCAGGCGCGCCGATACGGGCTCGTCGGCCACCAGTCGGCTGGCACCACGCGGCACCGGCTTGCTACGGCCGGTAACGGGTTGCTGCTGACGTATCATCGCGCCTTGCATGGCTGCTTAACCTCGCGTCGCTACGCTGTCGGCCAGGATCGCCAGCACCAGTTGCTGGAAGTCCAGACCGGCCGCGCGGGCCGCCATGGGCACCAGGCTATGGTCGGTCATGCCGGGTGCGGTGTTGACTTCGAGCAGCCAGAACCGGCCCTGCTCGTCCTGCATCACGTCCAGCCGCCCCCAGCCTTCGATGCCAACGGCATCGCAGGCACGCGCGGTCAGGTCGATCAGCTCTTGTTCCTTGGCACTGTCCAGGCCGCACGGGATGCGGTACTGGGTGTCATTGGCGATGTACTTGGCGTCGTAGTCGTAGAACACGTGCGGGGTGCCCAGCGCGATCGGCGGCAGCACCTGGCCCCGCAGTACGGCGATGGTGAACTCCGGGCCGTGAATCCATTGCTCGACCAGAACTTGCGAATCGTAGTTGGCGGCGTCTTTCCAGGCGGCGATCAGTTCCTGTTCGCTGTTCACCTTGGCCATGCCGATGCTGGAACCTTCATGGGCAGGTTTGACGATCAACGGGAAGCCCAGTTCCGTGCTGGCGGTCACACAATCGTGCTCGCTGGCCAGTACCGCGTGGCGCGGGGTCGGAATGCCCAGGCTCTGCCACACCTGCTTGGTGCGCAGCTTGTCCATGGCCAAGGCCGACGCGAGGATGCCGCTGCCGGTGTAGGGGATGCCGAGGCACTCCAGCAGGCCCTGCATGCTGCCGTCTTCACCGCCACGGCCGTGGAGGATGATGAATGCGCGGTCGATCTTCTCGCTTTGCAGGCGGGCCAGCAGGTCATCGCCCACATCGATGGCGACCACGTCGACACCGGCGCTGGTCAGCGCTTCGATTACCGCGGCGCCGGATTTCAGCGAAACCTCGCGCTCGGCGCTCTTGCCGCCGTACAGCACGGCAACGCGGCCAAAAGCGCTGACGTCGAGGGTGGAGTGCAGCTTGTCGTAGGCGCCGTTCATTGCGGCTTCTCCTGCTTGGCGCCTGCGAACAGCGGGCTTTTCATCAGTTGCGGGGCCAGCCCGCCGACATCACCGGCACCCTGGCAAATCAGGATGTCGCCGGCGCGCAGCAGCGGCTTGACCACCGGAGCGAGCTCGGTGCCGCGCTCGATGTAGATCGGGTCGAGCTTGCCGCGCTGGCGGATGCTGTGGCACAGCTGGCGGCTGTCGGCACCAGGGATCGGCTCTTCGCCGGCCGGGTAGACCTCCATCAGCAGCAGCACGTTGGCATCACCCAGCACTTGCACGAAGTCGTCGTACAGGTCGCGGGTGCGGCTGTAGCGGTGCGGCTGGTAAACGATCACCAGGCGCCGGCTCGGCCAGCCGCCACGCACGGCCTTGATCACCGCGGCCACTTCGGTCGGGTGGTGGCCGTAGTCGTCCACCAGCATCACGCTGCCGCCTTCGACCGGCAGCTCGCCATACACCTGGAAGCGTCGACCGACGCCCTGGAAGCCCGACAGGCCCTGGACGATGGCCTCGTCGCTGATGCCTTCGTCAGTGGCGATGGCGATGGTGGCCAAGGCGTTGAGCACGTTGTGATTGCCGGGCATGTTCACCGACACGTCCAGCGGCTCGCAGTCGCGGCGCAGCACGGTGAAGTGGGTCTGCATGCCCTGCTGGCGCACGTTGATGGCGCGGATGTCGGCCTCTTCGCTGAAGCCGTAGGTGACCGTCGGGCGCTTGACCTGCGGCAGGATCTCGCGCACCACAGGGTCGTCCAGGCACATCACGGCCAGGCCATAGAACGGCAGGTTGTGCAGGAACTCGACGAAGGTCTTCTTCAGCTTGTTGAAGTCGCCTTCGTAGGTGGCCATGTGGTCGGCGTCGATATTGGTGACCACCGCTACCATCGGTTGCAGGTGCAGGAAGCTGGCATCGCTTTCGTCGGCTTCGGCGATCAGGTAGCGGCTGGTGCCCAACTGCGCGTTGGTGCCGGCCGCGGTCAGGCGCCCGCCGATGACGAAGGTCGGGTCCAGGCCACCGGCGGCGAACACCGAGGCCAGCAGGCTGGTGGTGGTGGTCTTGCCGTGGGTGCCGGCCACCGCCACGCCGTGGCGGTAGCGCATCAGTTCGGCAAGCATCTCGGCGCGCGGCACCACCGGGATGCGGCGCTCCAGGGCGGTGGCGACTTCCGGGTTGGCCGGGTTGATCGCACTGGACACCACCAGCACGTCGGCGGTGGCGGCGTTTTCGGCGCGGTGGCCAACGTAGATCTCGGCGCCGAAGGATTCCAGGCGCTCGGTGACCGGCGAAGCCTTGAGGTCGGAACCGGACACTTCATAGCCCAGGTTCAGCAGCACTTCGGCGATACCGCACATGCCCACGCCGCCGATACCGACGAAGTGGATGCGGCGGATGCGGCCCATCTTGGGTTGCGGCATGGCTTTCTGGCTTTCAACCATGGGCCACCTCCAGGCAGATATCGACCACGGTGCTGGTTGCATCAGGTTTGGCCAGGCGGCGGGCAGTGCCGGCCATGGCGTTGAGTTTCTCGGGTTGCATCAGCACCTCGTTCAGGCGTTCAGCGAGCTGCGCTGCGCCAGTTGTCGCTTGTGGCATCAGGAAGGCGGCGCCTTCACGAGCCAGGTATTGGGCGTTGTGGGTCTGGTGGTCATCGATGGCGTGGGGCAAAGGCACCAGCATCGAGGGCAGGCCCGCCGCCGCCAGTTCGCTGACAGTCAGCGCACCGGCGCGGCACACCACCATGTCGGCCCAGCCATAGGCATGGGCCATATCCTTGATGAACGGTTCGACCTGGGCCTCGACACCGGCTTCGCGGTAACGCTCGGCGGTGGCCGGGCCGTGGTTCTTGCCCGCCTGGTGGAACACCTCGGGGCGCAGGTTGGCCGGCACTTCGGACAGGGCCTTAGGCAACAATTTGTTCAATGGTTCCGCGCCCAGGCTGCCGCCCATCACCAGCAGGCGCGCGCGGCGCTCGGCCAGGGGTGGGCGCTGGGCGTCCATGAACAGTTCCGCGCGCACCGGGTTGCCGGTGACGCGCAGTTTTTCGCTGCTGGCGAAGGTGCCGGGGAAGGCCTCGCACACCCGCGCCGCCAGCGGCAGCAGCAGGCGGTTGGTGGTGCCGGCACGGGCGTTCTGCTCGTGGATCACCAGCGGCACGCCGCACAGGCGCGCGGCCACGCCGCCGGGGCCGGTGACGTAACCGCCGAAGCCGACCACGCACACCGGCTTGAGCTGGCGCACGATGCGGCGCGCCTGCAGCACGGCCTTGATAAGCGTGAACGGTGCCTTGAGCAGCGACAGCTTGCCCTTGCCACGCAGGCCAGTGACCTGGATCAGGTGCAGCGGCAGGCCGGCCTGGGGTACCAGTTCGTTCTCGATGCCGCGCGGGGTGCCGAGCCAGTGCACGCTGTAGCCACGGGCCTGGAACTCGCGGGCGCAGGCCAGGGCCGGGAACACGTGGCCCCCGGTGCCGCCGGCCATGATCAGTACGTTCTTGCCGTCAGCGGCCATGACTGGTCTCCTCGGCAAAATCGCTTTCGTTGAATTCGTGTTCCTCGCTGCCCAGGTGCGTGCGGCTCTCCCACTCGATGCGCAGCAACAAGCCCACGCAGGCGCAGCAGATCACCAGCGAACTGCCCCCGTAGCTCAAGAACGGCAAGGTCAGGCCCTTGGTCGGCAGCAGGCCGACGTTCACCCCGATGTTGATCAGGAACTGGCCGATCCACAGGAACGCCAGGCCAAAAGCCATGTAGGCGGCGAAGAACTGCTTGGCCTTCTCGGCCCACAGGCCGATGTACAGCGCGCGCACGGTGACGAACACGAACAGCGCGATGGTCAGCAGCGAGCCGACCACGCCGAGCTCTTCGGCCAGTACCGAGAACACGAAGTCGGTGTGCGCCTCGGGCAGGTAGAACTGCTTCTGTACGCTGTTGCCCAGGCCCACGCCCAGCCACTCGCCGCGGCCGAAGGCAATCAGTGCCTGGGTCAGCTGGTAGCCGGAGCCAAACTGGTCGGACCAGGGGTCGGTGAAGGTAATCAAGCGCGCCATCCGGTACGGCTGGGCCTGTACCAGAATCACCACCGAGACCACCGCCAGCACCACCATCAGCGAGAAGCGGAACAACCCCACCCCGCCGAGGAACAGCATCGCCGCAGCGGCGCCCATCATCACCACGGTGGCGCCGAAGTCCGGCTCCATCAGCAGCAGGCCAGCCATCGGCAACAGCACGATGAACGGCTTGAAGAAGCCCATCCAGCTTTCGCGCACCTCGGTCTGCCGGCGCACCAGGTAGCCGGCCAGGTAAATCACCACGAACACCTTGGCGATTTCCGAAGGCTGCACGTTGAAGAAGCTGAAGCCGATCCAGCGCATCGAACCGTTCACTTCGCGGCCGATGCCCGGGATCAGCACCATCACCAGCAGGCCGAAGGCACCGATCAGCATCAGGTAACCCATGCGCTGCCAGGTGGCGATTGGCACCAGCATGGTCATCGCACCGGCGCCCAGGCCCAGGGCCACGTACACCAGGTGGCGGAACATATGGTACAGCGGGTTGCCCGACTGCACGGCAGCTACTTCCGAGGACGCCGAGGTGATCATCACCAGGCCCAGGCCGAGCAGCGCCAGGCAACCGGCCAGCAGCGGGAAGTCGACGTCGACGCCACGGCCGCTGATCAGCGGCGAGGGGTAAGGCTTGAGGATGCCGAAGATCATGCCAGCCCCTCCGCTGCCTGGGCGAACAGGCGCCCGCGTTCTTCGAAGTTCTTGAACATGTCCAGGCTGGCGCAGGCTGGCGACAGCAGTACGGCATCGCCCGGCTGGGCCAGTTCGGCGCAGCGCTGCACGGCTTCATCGAGGCTTTGCACGCGCACCAGCGGCACGGCGCCATCGAGGGTGGCAGCCAGGCGCTCGGCATCGCGGCCGAGCAGCACCACGGCGCGGCAGTGCTTGCCGGCGGGCTCGCGCAGGGCGGCGAAGTCGGCGCCCTTGCCGTCACCGCCGGCAATCAGCACCAGCTGGCCTTGGATATCGGCGCCCAGGCCTTCGATGGCGGCCAGGGCCGCGCCGACGTTGGTGGCCTTGGAGTCGTCATACCAGTTGACGCCGTTACGCTCGCGCACCCACTGGCAGCGATGGGCCAGGCCCTTGAACTCGCGCAAGGCCTCGAGCATCGGCTCGAACGCAAGGCCGGCGGCATGGCCCAGGGCCAGGGCGGCCAGGGCGTTGCTCTGGTTGTGGGCACCGCGAATCTTCAGCTCGCGCACCGGCATCAGCGTCTGGAATTCGTAGGCCAGGTATTTTTCGCCATCCACTTCACGCAGGCCGAAGGCCTTGAAGTCGGGCGGGTTGAGGCCAAAGCTGAAGCACGGGCGGCCTTCGACCGGCAACGGCCGGCTGAGGGCGTCCTGGCGGTTCACCACCACCTGGCGGGCGCCGCGGAAAATCCGGTGCTTGGCCAGGTGATAGGCCGGCAGGCCGCTGTAGCGGTCCATGTGGTCTTCGCTGATGTTCAGCACGGTGGCCACTTCGGCATTGAGCTGGTCGGTGGTTTCCAGCTGGAAGCTCGACAGCTCCAGCACGTACAGCTCGACCTCGTCGCTGAGCAGGTCCAGCGCCGGGGTGCCGAGGTTGCCGCCCACCGCCACGCGCTTGCCGGCCTTGGCGGCCATGTCGCCCACCAGGGTGGTGACGGTACTCTTGGCGTTGGAGCCGCTGATCGCCACGATCGGCGCCTTGGCATAACGGGCGAACAGTTCGATATCGCCGGACAGCGTCACGCCGCGCGCGGCGGCCTGTTGCAGGGCGGGCGTGGCCAGGGCCAGGCCCGGGCTCACGTACAGCTCGTTGGCGCGGCACAGGAAGTCGACGTCCAGTTCACCACAGCGTACTTCCACCTGCGGGTAATCACGGCGCAGGGTTTCCAGTTCCGGCGGCTGCTCGCGGGTGTCGGCGACCGCAAAGGCAATGCCCCGGCTCGCCAGGAAGCGAACCAGGGACATGCCGCTCTTGCCGAGGCCGACAACGATGCGGAATTGGTCGGAAGCGATCAGTGACACGCTCGTCTACCTCAGTTTCAGGGTGGCAAGGCCGATCAGCACCAGGATCACGGTGATGATCCAGAAGCGGACGATCACCCGTGGCTCGGGCCAGCCCTTGAGTTCGAAGTGGTGGTGAATCGGCGCCATGCGGAACACCCGCTTGCCGGTGAGCTTGAACGACGCCACCTGGATGACCACCGACAGGGTTTCCATCACGAACACACCGCCCATGATGAACAGCACGATTTCCTGGCGCACGATCACCGCGATGGTGCCCAGGGCTGCGCCCAGCGCCAGTGCGCCGACGTCGCCCATGAACACCTGGGCCGGGTAGGTGTTGAACCACAGGAAGCCCAGGCCCGCGCCTATCAGTGCGCCGCAGAACACGATGAGCTCGCCCGAGCCCGGCACGTAAGGGATCAGCAGGTATTCGGCGAACTTCACGTTACCCGACAGGTAGCAGAAAATGCCCAGGGCGCCGCCAACCATGACCGTCGGCATGATCGCCAGGCCGTCGAGGCCGTCGGTGAGGTTGACCGCGTTGCTGGAGCCGACGATGACGAAGTAGGTCAGTACGATGAAGCCTGCGCCCAGCGGGATGGTGAAGTCCTTGAGCATCGGCACGATCAGCGTGGTTTCGACACTGGTGGGGGCGGTCTTGTACAGGAAGATCGCCGCGCCCAGGCCGAATACCGACTGCCAGAAGTATTTCCAGCGACTCGGCAGGCCACGGGAATTCTTCTCGATCACCTTGCGGTAGTCGTCGACCCAGCCGATGGCACCGAACAGCAAGGTGACGATCAGCACCGTCCACACGTAGCGGTTGGACAAATCGGCCCACAGCAGGGTGCTGATGGCGATGGCCGACAGGATCAGCGCGCCACCCATGGTCGGGGTGCCGGACTTGGACAGGTGCGATTGCGGGCCGTCGTTACGCACGGCCTGACCGATCTGGCGGATCTGCAGGGTACGGATCATCCACGGGCCCAGCCACAGGGCCAGCGAGAGCGCGGTCAGTACACCCAGGATGCCGCGCAGCGACAGGTACTGGAAGACCGCGAAGCCCTTGTGGAACTGTTGCAGATACTCAGCCAACAGCAGCAGCATTAATGTTTCTCCCCGCTGGGTTCGCACAGTGCGGCCACGACGTTTTCCATCGCAGCGCTGCGCGAGCCCTTGATCAAGATAGTGGTGTCACCGGCAGACTCGGCCTTCACGGCGTCGATCAGCTCGGCTTGAGTAGTGAAATGGCGGCCATTGGCGCCGAACGCCTGTACCGCATGGGCCATGTTGCTGCCCACCGCGTACAGCGCGTCGACCTTGCCACGGGCGTAGTCGCCGACCTGGCGATGGCCCTCTTCGGCCCATTGCCCCAGCTCGCCGATGTCGCCAAGCACCAGAACGGTGCGCCCGGAAAAGCCGGCGAGTATATCAATGGCCGCGCACATCGAGGTGGGATTTGCGTTGTAGCTGTCGTCGATCACCCGCACGCCGTTCGGCGCAATTTGCGCCACGGTGCGGCCCTTGACCGGTTGCACGGCATTCAGCCCGGCGGCGATGCCGCTCAGGCTCAGACCAACGGCATGGGCAGCAGCGGCGGCGGCCAGGGCGTTGCTGACGTTGTGGGTGCCGAGCACATTCAATTGCACAGGCACACTGCCATCAGGGGCGTGCAGGGTGAACGACGGGCAGCCACGGGCATCGCGGCCGATATCGCTGGCATGGAAGTCGGCCTGCGGGTTGTCCAGGGCGAAGCTGATCACCTTGTGGTTGCCCGCACGCTTGCGCCAGGTGTCGAAGGCCTTGTCGGCCAGGTTGAGGATGGCCGTGCCGCCCTCGCCCAGGCCTTCAAGAATTTCGCCTTTTGCCTCGACGATTTTCTCTGGCCCGCCGAACTCGCCCACGTGGGCGGTGCCGGCGTTGTTGATGATGACCACGTGCGGCTGGGCCAGCCCCACGGTGTAGCGAATTTCACCGATGCGCGAAGCGCCCAGCTCGATCACTGCGGCGCTGTGCTCCGGGGCGATTTCCAGCAGGGTCAGCGGCGCGCCGAGGTCGTTGTTCAGGTTGCCGCGGGTGGCGTGCACCAGGCCACGGGTGCGCAGGATGCTGGCGAGCATCTCCTTGACCGTGGTCTTGCCGCTGGAGCCGGTAATGGCCACTACCGGCTTGTCGAAGCCGGCACGGTTCAGTGCCCCCAGTTGGCCAAGGGCAACGCGGCAATCGGCGACCAGCAACTGCGGCAGGTCGACATCGGCGACTTCGCGCTCCACCAGTGCGGCGACCGCACCCTTGGCTTTGACATCGGCCAGGTAGTCATGGCCATCGAAACGCGGCCCGGTCAGGGCGACAAACAGCTGGCCGGCGGCCACGCTGCGGCTGTCGATGCTGACGCCGGTAAAACTGGCGTCGGCGCCTGCCAGGCGAGCACCCAGTGCTGTGGTCAGCTGGCTGAGTGTCATGGGCTTAAGCATGTGGAGCCTCCCAGGCTGCAAGTGCCTTGTCGGCTTCGATCAGGTCGGAGAAGTCATGGCGCTGGCCGTTGATCTCCTGGTAGTCCTCGTGCCCCTTGCCGGCCAGCACGATCACATCGTTGGCGTTGGCGCTGGCAATCAGGCGGGCGATAGCCTGGCCACGGCCGGCGACGAACTCGACGGCGGCAGGCTTGGTGAAACCTGGGCGAATGTCGTCGAAGATGCGCTGCGGGTCTTCAGTGCGCGGGTTGTCGTCGGTGACCAGCACGCGGTCGGCCAGGCGCTCGGCCACTTCGGCCATCAGCGGGCGTTTGCCGGCATCGCGGTCGCCGCCGCAACCGAACAGGCACAGTAGCTGGCCATGGGCGTGGGGGCGCAAGGCCTCCAGGACCTTGTCCAGGGCATCCGGGGTGTGCGCGTAGTCGACCACCACCAGCGGTTTGTCACCGCCACCCAGGCGCTGCATGCGGCCGACCGGCCCCTGCAACTGCGGGGTGACCTTGAGAATCTCTTCCAGCGAGTAGTCCAGCGCCAGCAGCGTGGCCACGGCAGCCAGCATGTTGCTCAGGTTGAAGCGCCCTAGCAGTTGGCTGCGCAGGGTGCGTTCGCCCTGGGCGGTGACGAGGGTGGCGCGCACGCCATCGTCATCGAAGTGGGCTTCGCGGCAATACAGCGACGCGTCCGGGTTTTCCAGGCTGTAGCTGAGCAGCCGGGTCTCGATATGATCGGCTACAGGGCGGCGGGCGTAGGCGTCGGCCAGACGGCAGCCGAACGCGTCGTCCAGGTTCACCACCTGGCAGCGCAGGCTCGGCCAGGCGAACAGCTTGGCCTTGGCGGCCTCGTAGGCCTGCATGCTGCCGTGGTAGTCGAGGTGATCGCGGGACAGGTTGGTCATCACCGCAATGTCGAATTCCAGCGCCGCCACCCGGCCCTGCTCCAGGGCGTGGGAGGACACCTCCATGGCCACAGCCTTGGCACCGCCCTTTTTCAGGTCGTTCAAGGTGGACTGCACGGCGATCGGGTCAGGGGTGGTCAGGCGGCCGCTCTGCAGCTCACCGTAAAAGCCGGTGCCCAGGGTGCCGATCAGGCCGCAGCGCTGGCCCAGCGCATCGAGCGCCTGGGCTACCAGTTGGGTGACGCTGGTCTTGCCGTTGGTACCGGTGACCCCGACCAAGCTGAGCTGGCGGCTGGGCTCGCCATAGAAGCGCCCGGCAATCTGCGACAGCTGGCCAATCAGGCCCTTCACCGGAATCAGCGGCACATCGGTCAGCGGCAGCACGGTGGCGCCCTGCTCTTCATAAGCCACGGCTGCGGCGCCACGGGACAGCGCATCGGCGATGTGCTCGCGGCCGTCGACCTTGGCGCCGGGCACGGCGAGGAACAGGTCACCCTGGCGCACCTGACGGCTGTCCAGGGTGATTTCGCGAATCAGCGGGTCGCGGCTGGCATGGGCGAACAGCTTGCTCAATGGCATCGTCATTATCCACGCCCTCCATTGGCGGGTGCTGCGGTGGCTTGCTGGGTCGACGGCGGCGGCAGGTTGTCCGGCGGCACATTCATCAGGCGCAGGGTGCCCGACATGACCTTGCTGAACACCGGGGCCGAGACCAGGCCGCCGAAATAGCCACCCTTGCCCGGTTCGTCGATGACCACGACGATCGCGTAGCGCGGGTCGCTCATCGGGCCGAAGCCTGCGAACAGCGAACGGTAGGCGTTTTCGGTGTAGCCCTTGGAACCGACGGTGGCTTTACGCGCCGTACCGGACTTGCCGGCCACGTGATAGAACGGCACCTGGGCACGGAACACCCCGCGCGGCGCCTCGATCACCTGTTGCAGCATGCCCTGCACGGTTTCGGCGGTTTCTTTCGGAATCGCCTGCACCGCCTCGGGGGCCTTGTCGACCTTGAGAATCGACAGCGGCACCATCTTGCCGTCGTTGGCCAGGGCGGCGTAGGCATGCACCAGCTGCAGCGCGGTCACCGACACGCCATAGCCATACGACAGTGTGGCCGTTTCGGCCTTGCGCCATTCGCGGTGGTTGGGCAGGTTGCCGACCCGCTCACCTGGGAAGCCGAGGCCGGTGTACTGGCCCAGGCCGACCTGGGACATCACCCGGTAGATGGCTTCGCCGCCGATATCGAAGGCGATCTTGCTCATGCCGACGTTACTGGAGTTGATCAGGATGCCGGTCAGGTCGAGGATCGGGCCCTCGCTCCTGGATACGTCTTTAATGGTGTAACGGCCGATCTGCAGGCTGCCGGGGTATACCTCGACCTTGTCGGTGGGCTTCCAGCGGCCGCTCTGCAACGCCGCGCTCATGGAGATCGGCTTGACCGTGGAGCCTGGCTCGAACACGTCGATGATCGCCCGGTTACGCATGGCCGCCGGGAACATGCTGCGGCGGTTGTTCGGGTTGTAGGTCGGCTGGTTGACCATGGCCAGCACTTCGCCGGTTTTTACGTCCATGATCACCAGGCTGCCGGCCTTGGCGTCCTGTTCGGCGATGGCGTTGCGCAGCTCGCGGGTGGCCAGGTACTGCAGGCGCAGGTCTATCGACAACGCCAAGGTCTTCCCGGCCTTGGCGTTCTTGGTGACCTGAATGTCCTTGATCAGCCGGCCACGCCGGTCCTTGATCACCTGGCGCTTGCCCGGCACACCAGCCAGCCATTCGTCGTATGCCAGCTCTACCCCTTCGCGACCGTGGTCGTCGAGGTCGGTGAAGCCGACCATGTGCGCGGTGACATCACCGGCCGGGTAGAAGCGGCGGAATTCTTCCAGGCCGTACACGCCCGGCACTTTCAGGTCGAGCACATGCTGGCCCTGCTCCGGCGTGAGGCCGCGGACCAGGTAGATAAATTCCTTGTTGGCCTGCTGGGTGAGGCGCTCGATCAACTGCTGGGGCGGCTGCCCCAGAGCGGCGGCCAGTTGCGGCCAGCGCTCTTTAGAGGCCTGCATTTCCTTGGGGTTGGCCCACAGGGTGGTCACCGGGGTACTGACCGCCAGCGGCTCGCCGTTGCGGTCGGTGATCAGCCCGCGGTGCGCGGGAATGGGGATATGCCGCAGGCTGCGGGCATCGCCCTGGCCTTTGAGGAAGTCGCGGTCGACCACCTGCAGGTCGATGATGCGCCAGCAGATAGCGCCGACCATCAGCGCCAGCAAACCGATCACCACCCGGAAACGCCAGGGGTAGAGTGCGCCCTCGAGCTTCATCATGGCGCCACCATCCGCACTTCGTCAGCGGCGGGCACACGCATCTTAAGCTGTTCGGAAGCCAGGTTCTCGATACGGCTGGAAGCGGTCCAGGTGCTTTGCTCGAGAATCAGCCGGCCCCACTCGGCCTGGGCCTTGTCGCGCTCGTTGAGCTCGCCGTACAGCGTGTTGAGCAACTGGCGGTTCCAGTGCGCGCTGTAGGAGACAGCGATGGCCGAAACCAGCACGCCGACAAACAGCAGAAGCATCAGGAAGCTTCCGCCTGGCAGGGGCTTGGCAAAAAGCCGACTCACCGAAGCTTCTCCGCCACCCGCATGACGGCGCTGCGCGCCCGCGGGTTGGCCTTGAGCTCTGCGTCAGAGGCGAACTGCGCCTTGCCGATGAGCTTGATCTTTGGTTCGAATACCTTGTGCTGCACCGGCAGGTTGCGCGGCAGGTTGTCCGCCTCGCCTTTGACCAGCTTGCGCATGAACAGCTTGACGATACGGTCTTCCAGCGAGTGGAAGCTGATCACCGCCAGGCGGCCGCCGACTTCCAGCGCATCGAGCGCGGCTTCAAGGCCGGCTTCAAGGTCGCCCAATTCGTTGTTGACGTGAATGCGCAGGCCCTGGAAGGCGCGGGTGGCCGGGTTCTTGCCCTTCTCCCAGGCCGGGTTGGCGACCTTGAGCACTTCGGCCAGGTCAGCAGTACGGGTGAAGGGCTGCTTTTCGCGGCGCTCGACCACGGCACGCGCCATGCGCCCGGCAAAACGCTCCTCGCCGTACTCCTTGAACACGCGGGCGATTTCTTCAACCGGGGCGGTGGCGATGAACTCGGCGGCGCTGATGCCCTGATCAGGGTTCATGCGCATGTCCAGCGGGCCGTCATTGAGGAAGCTGAAGCCGCGCTCGGGGTCGTCCAACTGCGGCGAAGATACGCCCAGGTCGAGCAGAACGCCGCTGACCTTGCCGTCCAGGCCGCGCTCGGCCACTTCGCTGCCCAGCTCAGCAAAGCTGCGCTGCACAATGACAAAGCGGCCGTCTTCGGCCGCCAGCGCTTGCCCCGTGGCAATCGCCTGTGGGTCCTTGTCGAACCCCAGCAGCCGCCCTTGCGGGCCAAGCTTGCTGAGGATCAGGCGGCTGTGGCCGCCGCGCCCGAAGGTGCCGTCCAGATAGCAACCGTCGGCGCGCAGGGCCAATGCCTCGACAGCTTCGTCGAGCAGGACGGTGATGTGGTTGAAGCCGCTATCTATGGTCACAGGATCAGGTCACGCAATTCATCGGGCATGGCGCCCGGTTGTTGAATAGCTGCAAGGTCGGCTGCCGAAACCGCGTTCCAGGCATCCTCATCCCACAGCTGGAATTTGTTCAGTTGCCCCACCAGCATCGCCTTCTTGTCCAGCTTGGCGTACTCGCGCAGTCGGGGCGGTACCAGGAAACGCCCGCTGCCATCGAGCTCCAGGTCAACCGCGTTACCGATCAGCAAGCGCTGCAGGCGGCGGTTTTCCTCACGCAACGATGGCAAGGCACGCAACTTGGCTTCTATCTGTTCCCACTCATCGAGGGGGTAAACACACAAGCAGGGGTCCACCGCGTCGATGGTCACGATCAGTTGACCATTGCAACGCGAATCGAGCTCGTCACGGTACCGGCTCGGCATGGCGAGACGGCCCTTGGCATCGAGGCTGACGGCGTTGGCTCCGCGGAACACGGCTGCGATTCCCCACAATGTTAGCTTTTTTGTGTCAGAAAACCCACTTCATCCCACTTTCTGCCACTTGCGCACACTATAGGAATCCGCCCGCTACACCGTCAAGGCGCGTTCATAAGGAAAACCCTTACGGGACGGCGATTTAGCGCAACAAAGGAAGGTGGAACGACGACCGGGGAAGAAATCTGGCGGGAAAAATCAAACGCACTCAAGCGGATAGAGTGTGAAGTTAAAGTGATTTATTAAGAGTAAGAATTTTTCGGTCTTACGAAGGGGCATCTGCTGTCGATTCAAGCAGGGGAAGGAGAGGTGGAGAGTCGATCTGTAAGCCGGGTTTTGTCGAGGACAGTCATTCCTCTACGACGGCCATCACTGGACGCCTCTAGCAACCTACCCGGTTCCGACGCGGGCCACGCCGTATGGAACCCTATTTGGTCTTGCTCCGAGTGGGGTTTACCTAGCCACGGACTGTTGCCAGCCGTGCGGTGCGCTCTTACCGCACCTTTTCACCCTTACCGGCACCGAAGTGCTTAGGCGGTTATTTTCTGTGGCACTTTCCGTAGGCTCGCGCCTCCCAGGCGTTACCTGGCACTCTGCCCTGCGGAGCCCGGACTTTCCTCCCCCGCCTTTTGCGGAACAAAAGGTGGCAGCGACTGTCCGATCGACTCTCCGCCGACAAGGTTACCGACAGCGGCGCCCAAGAACAAGCGAGACGGCAAAGATTGTCGCGCCCGCCGCACCTGCCTCCTGTAGGAGCCGGCTTGCCGGCGATCACCGGCGCAGCCGGTGCCATGCATTCCTGCTGGGGCCAATCGCCGGCAAGCCGGCTCCTACAAAGGAGCACCGCCAGCCTTCATTCGCCCTTCTGCTTCTCCAGCGCCAGCTGGTACAGCAGGTTCTTGCGCACCCCGGTGATCTCCGCCGCCAGCGCCGCCGCGCGCTTGAGCGGCAGCTCTGCCAGCAACAGGTCGAGCACGCGCTGCGCCTCACTGCTGACAGCCTGGTCGTCCTGCGGCGCGCTCCAGCCCGCCACCAACACCACGCACTCACCGCGCTGCTGGTTGCTGTCGCCCTGCACGAAAGCGCGCAGCTCACTCAGCGGCAAGCCCTTCAGCGTTTCGAAGGTTTTGGTGATCTCCCGCGCCAGCACGGCCGGCCGCTCGCCACCGAACACCAGCTCCATGTCTTCAAGGCACTCGAGAATGCGGTGCGGCGCTTCATAGAAGATCAAGGTGCGCGGCTCTTCTTTCACCTGCTCCAGGCGCGCCCGGCGCCCGGCGGCCTTGGCCGGCAAAAAACCCTCGAAGATGAAGCGGTCGGACGGCAGGCCCGCCGCCGACAGCGCGGCGATCAAGGCGCAGGCACCGGGCACCGGCACCACTTGCACGCCAGCGGCACGCGCCTGGCGCACCAGGTGGTAGCCCGGGTCGGAAATCAACGGCGTGCCGGCATCGGACACCAGCGCCACATCGTCACCGGCCAGCAGCCGGGTGATGAAGCGCCCGCCCTCGTCGCGCTCGTTGTGCTCGTGGCAGGCCGCCAGCGGCGTGTCGATGCCAAAGTGCTGCAACAGGCGCACCGAGTGGCGGGTGTCCTCGGCCGCGATCAGGCTGACGCCGGCAAGCACCTTGAGCGCCCGGGCGCTCATGTCGTCGAGGTTGCCGATGGGCGTGGCCACCACATACAACTTGCCCGTTTTCGAAACCCCTGCAACATCGGTCACTGCGCGCACCTGCTTTCACGATCAAAGGTCGCCATTGTAGCCCGAGCGCCGGCAACAGGGCGCAAAGAACTTCGCCACAGGCACAGCCAGCGCCACCTATAGTGAAGGTTCGTCGTCGCCAACATCGCCTCGGGCCCGGCGCTTCGGTACAATCGCCGGCCAACTTGATCGAGTAACAGGACTTTTACATGATCGCTTGTCTGCGGCTGCTCTCAGCCCTCTGCCTCGCTGCCCTGCTGGCAGCCTGCGCCAGCTCGCCCTCATCCAGCCTGGGCGAGCTGCCACGCACCCCGGACGCCAGCATCGAGCAACTGCTCGACAAGGCTGCCTCCAGCAAGTCTGCCGAGGACGCAGCCCTGCTGCGCCTGAGCGCCGCCGACCTGGCCTACAAGCAAAAGGACTACCCGCGCTCGGCGCGCATCCTCGAACAGGTGCCGCTGGACTCGCTCAAGCCGGCCCAGCAGGTGTTCGCCTCGACCCTGGCCGCAGAGCTGGCCATGAGCCGCAACCAGCCCAAGGCCGCGCTGACCGCCCTCGCCCACCCAAGCCTGCAACGCGCAGGCGAGCTGCCAGCCGAACAGCAGGTGCGCACCTACAGCGTCCACGCCGCCGCCCTGGAGGCCGACGGCCAGGCCCTGGCCGCCGCCCAGCAGCGCATGCTGCTGACCCCACTGCTCAGCGGCCAGGCAGCCACCACCAACAACGACGCCATCTGGGCGCTGGTCGCCGCACTGCCGGCCGAACAACTGCAACAGCCTGCCGCCGACAACACCCTGGCCGGCTGGACCAGCCTGGCCTTCGCGGTAAAAAGCGCCGGCACCCTGGAACAGCAACAGGCGGCCATCGACGCCTGGCGCAACCAGCACCCGGACCACCCGGCCGCCAAGCAACTGCCCACTGCCCTGGTCAAGCTCAAGGAGCTGGCCAGCCAGCCCCTGACCAAGATCGCCCTGCTGCTGCCCCAGGAAGGGCCTCTGGCAGGGGTTGCCCGCGCCCTGCGTGACGGCTTCATGGCCGCGCACTTCCAGGCGCAGAAGGGCGGCCAGCCGGCCCCGGCCGTGCAGGTGTTCGACAGCTCGCGCATCACCTCGTTGGACGACTTCTACCGCCAGGCCCAGGCCGCTGGTGTGCAGTTGGTGGTCGGCCCGCTGGAAAAGCCGCTGGTGAAGAAGCTCGCCGCCTACCCGCAACTACCCATCACCACCCTCGCCCTGAACTACGCCGACGCCGGCCAGAAAGCTCCGCCACAGCTGTTCCAGTTCGGCCTGGCCGCCGAGGACGAAGCCCGCGAAGTGGCCCGTCGCGCCCGCGCCGACGGCAAGGTCCGCGCCGTGGCCCTCGTGCCGAGCGGCGAATGGGGTGACCGCGTGCTGGCCGCCTTCCGCCAGGACTGGCAAGCCAATGGCGGCACCCTGCTGGCCGCCGAGCGCATCGCCCAGCCGGTCGCACTCGCCCAGCAAATCGCCGACCTGTTCCAGCTGCGCCAGAGCGAAGGCCGCGCCAAGAGCCTGCAAAGCACCGTCGGCGGCAGCATCGCCGCGCAGCCGTCGCGCCGCCAGGACATCGACTTCATCTTCCTCGCCGCCACCCCGCAGCAGGCCCAGCAGATCAAGCCGACGCTGAACTTCCAGTACGCCGGCGACGTACCGGTGTACGCCACCTCCAACCTGTACAGCGCCAGCGGTGACGTCAACCAGTACAACGACATGAACGGCATCCGCTTCTGCGAAACCCCGTGGCTGCTGGACACCACCAACAGCCTGCGCCAGCAGGTGGTGCAGCAGTGGCCGCAGGCCGCCGGCAGCCTCGGCCGCCTGTACGCCATGGGCGTCGATGCCTACAGCCTGGCTCCGCGCCTGGGCCAGTTGAAGGCACTGCCGGACAACCGCGTCGAAGGCCTGTCGGGCAGCCTGAGCATCAACGCCAGCCAGCGCGTCGAGCGCCAGCTGCCGTGGGCCGAATTCGCCGGTGGCCAGGTCAAGCGCCTGCCGGACACCCCGCGCTGATGCCCCACGCATCGCCCACGCGCGCCGGCAACGCTGCCGAAGACCAGGCCCTGGAGCATCTCCAGGGCCACGGCCTGGCACTGCTGACACGCAACTGGCGATGCAAGGGCGGCGAGCTTGATCTGGTCATGCTCGACGCCGATACAGTAGTATTCGTCGAAGTCCGCTACCGGCTACACGCGGGCTTTGGTGGCGCGCTCGGCAGCATCGACGGGCGCAAGCAGAAGCGACTGGCGCTGGCCGCCAACCTTTTCCTGCAGCAACACCCCCGCTGGGCCGCTCACCCCTGCCGTTTCGACGTAGTCGCACTGCAGGGCCAAGGGCATGCTGGGCAACCGCTTCTTTGGCTGAAAAACGCCTTCGAGTGCTGAACCCTTACCGAATTTTTTGCTCTATGTTTCGCGGGCTGGTCGCTGTTGCGCACAGCAAAGGCCACCGCCCCACTTAAGGTCACACCAGATGGACATGCAATCCCGAATTCGCCGGCTGTTCCAGGCCAGCATCGACACCAAGCAACAGGCAATGGACATCCTGGCACCTCACATCGAGCAGGCCAGCCTGGTCATGGTCAACGCCCTGCTCAGCGACGGCAAGATGCTCGCCTGCGGCAACGGCGGCTCGGCCGGCGACGCCCAGCATTTCTCATCGGAACTGCTCAACCGCTTCGAGCGCGAGCGCCCGAGCCTGCCGGCCATCGCTCTGACCACCGACAGCTCGACGATCACCTCGATCGCCAACGACTACAGCTACAACGAAGTATTCTCCAAGCAGATTCGCGCCCTGGGCCAGCCCGGTGACGTACTGCTGGCGATCTCCACCAGCGGCAACTCGGCCAACGTGATCCAGGCGATCCAGGCCGCACACGACCGCGAAATGATTGTCGTAGCCTTGACCGGGCGCGACGGTGGCGGCATGGCTTCGCTGCTGCTGCCCGAAGACGTGGAAATCCGCGTGCCTTCGACGGTCACCGCTCGTATCCAGGAAGTCCACCTGCTGGCGATCCACTGTCTGTGCGACCTGATCGACAGCCAACTGTTCGGGAGTGAAGAATGATCCCCAAGCGCCTCGGCCTGATGGCCCTCACCCTGTGCCTCGGCATCACCGGCTGCAGCTCGGTGCTGACCTCGGCCCGCAACTCGCCCATCGAGGATGACCGCGGCACCCGCACCATCGGCAGCAAGATCGACGACTCGCTGATCGAAACCAAGGCAGCGGTCAACATCTCCAAGGCCAACCCGGACCTGGACCAGGGCTCGCACATCGTCGTCAGCAGCTACAACGGTGTCGTGCTGCTGGCCGGCCAGACCCCGCGCGCCGACCTCAAAGCCCTGGCCGAGCAAACCGCCAGCCAGGTGCAGCGGGTCAAGAAGGTGCATAACGAAATCCAGGTCATGCAGCCTTCGTCCATCCTCGCGCGTAACAACGACGCCTGGCTGACCACCAAGATCAAGACCCAGATGCTCACCGACGCCAACGTGCCGGGCTCGCGGGTCAAGGTGATCACCGAGAACGGTATCGTCTACCTGCTGGGCCTGGTGACGCAGCAAGAAGGCAACGCCGCCACCAGCGTGGTGCAGGGCGTTTCCGGCGTACAGAAGATCGTGCGCCTGTTCGAATACATCGACTGATCCCCCTACCCTCTCGCAGGGCAAGCCCGCTCCCACGTGGGAGCGGGCTTGCCCCGCGATGAATCCGCAACAGTCCCACCCTCCTGCCCAGGATTACCCCGCATGAACAAGCTCCTGCCCGCCCTGCTGCTCGGCGCCATCGCCACCCTGGCCGGCTGCGCCAACCCGAACGTGATCACCCTCAACGACGGCCGCGAACTGCAGACACTCGACACCCCGCACTACGATCGCACCTCGGGCTTCTACGAGTTCGAACAGCTCGACGGCAAGCGCAACCGGGTGAACAAAGACCAGGTGCAAACCATCAAGGAGCTCTGAGGCTCCGGCGGCAAGCATAAAAAAGGCGATCCGGATGGATCGCCTTTTTTGTTACTTGACCACTTTCAGGCTGGGCCGGCCACTGGGGCGTGGCGGCTGGCCGCCTTCCGGCGGGCCATCGTCATCCGGCTCGACACTGTCGTCGTCCAGCTCGAGGTCGTCGTCCTGCGGCGGCTCCAGTTCGAAGACCATGCCCTGGCCATTCTCACGGGCGTAGATACCCATGATCGCGCCAGCTGGCACATACAGCGAATGGGCTACACCACCAAAGCGGCCTTCGAAGCTCACCGCCTCGTTGTCCATGTGCAGGCTGCGCACGGCACTGGGGGAAATGTTCAACACGATCTGGCCATCGCTGGCAAAACCTGCAGGTACCTGGACTGCCGGGAATTCGGCATTGACCAGCATGTGGGGCGTGCAATCGTTGTCGACGATCCACTCGTACAGCGCTCGAACCAGGTAAGGGCGACTGGAGTTCATCAACGGCTCCTTAAAGCTTGCGCATTTCACGTTCTGCAGCAGACAGGCTCGCCTGGAAAGGCTCGCGGGCGAACTGTCGCTCCATGTAATCAAGCAGCGGCTTGGCTTGCCGCGGCAATTCGATACCCATCACCGGCAAACGCCAGAGGATGGGCAGTAGACAGCAATCCACCAGGCTTTGCTCCTCACTCATGAAGCAAGGCATTTCGCCGAACAGCGGCGCCACGCCGGTGAGGCTCTCGCGCAGCTCCTTGCGCGCCTGGGTACGCGCAGCATCGGTGCTGCGCTTGTCCAGCAGGGTGTCGGCCAGCGAGCACCAGTCGCGCTGGATGCGGTGCATCAGCAGGCGGCTGTTGCCACGAGCCACCGGGTATACCGGCATCAGCGGCGGGTGCGGGTAACGCTCCTCGAGATACTCCATGACCACG
The DNA here is from genome assembly GCF_044900265.1 of Pseudomonas sp. NPDC089406. Classification (NCBI taxonomy): domain Bacteria; kingdom Pseudomonadati; phylum Pseudomonadota; class Gammaproteobacteria; order Pseudomonadales; family Pseudomonadaceae; genus Pseudomonas; species Pseudomonas sp. NPDC089406. Next base: position 50,041 of record NZ_JBJDNC010000011.1, read on the forward strand.
CTCGACTCGTACAGCGCCAGGTCGCGGTCGACCAGGGTCGGCACGCTGCCGTACGGGTTTACCTCGACCAGCTTGGGCGGCAGACGACTGGCATCGACATCGATGATCTGTACCGCCACGCCCTTCTCGGCGAGCACCAGGCGCACGCGGTGGGAGTAGTGATCAGCGGGGTCGGAATAGCAGGCTAACCTGTTGGTTGCGCCCATGTAGCGCCTCCTCGCACGGGATGCTTGTTGAAACTCTAAATGAAAACGCGCCCGGGGCACCCTGGCAGTTTTGCCAAAGCCCCCCGGGCGCGTTCAACTACCAGAAATTACTGCGTGATCAGTGCACGTCCTTCCAGTATTCGCGCTTGAGCAAGTAGGCGAACACGAAGAAGAAAGCCAGGTACAGCAACACATAAGTACCGATGCGCTGGCTTTCCAGTTTGACCGGGTTGGCCGAATAGGCCAGGAAGGTCACCAGGTTCTTGACCTTCTCGTCGAACTGCTCGGTGGTCAGGGTACCGGATTTCTCCTCCACGGTCAGCTGGTCGCACGCTTCATGGGTCAGCGGGCTGCCGGTCAGCGGGTCGTATTGCTTCTTGCCGTCGACCACGGTCTGGATCTGCTTGCAACCGATCACCTGGTTGCCCTGCAGGCCCGCCAGCACGTTAGGCATGCCAACGTTGGGGAAGACCTTGTTGTTCACCCCCCAAGGGCGCGACTTGTCCTCGTAGAAGCTGCGCAGGTAGCTGTACAGCCAGTCGTTGCCACGCACCCGGGCGACCAGGGTGAGATCGGGGGGCGCTGCGCCGAACCAGGTCTTGGCATCGTTGGGCTGCATGCCGATCTGCATGTGGTCGCCGATCTTGGCACCGGTGAACACCAGGTTTTCCAGCATCAGCTCGTGGGGGATACCCAGGTCGTCGGCAACCCGCTCGTAACGCTGAAACTTCGCGCTGTGGCAGCCCATGCAATAGTTGGCGAAGGTGCGCGCACCGTCCTGCATGGCGGCCTTGTCGGTCAGGTCGATGTCGACCTTGTCCAGCTCCAGGCCATGTTCGGCAGCGAAGGAAAGGCCAGGCATCAGTGCCAGCAAAAATACTGCAATCAACTTTTTCATCAGCCAGTCACCCTTTCCGGAACCGGTTTGGTCTTCTCAAGCCTTGTGTAGAACGGCATCAGCAGGAAGTAGGCGAAGTACAGCACCGTGCACACCTGCGACAGCAAGGTACGCCCCGGGGTTGGCGCCAATACGCCCAGCACGCCGAGGATGACGAAGGCCACGCAGAACACCAGCAGCCAGACTTTGCTCAGCCAGCCTTTGTAGCGCATGGAGCGCACCGGGCTGCGGTCGAGCCAGGGCAGCACGAACAGCACGGCGATTGCGGCACCCATGGCGATCACGCCGAACAGCTTGTCGGGCACCGCGCGCAGGATTGCGTAGAACGGTGTGAAGTACCACACCGGGGCAATGTGCTCAGGAGTCTTGAAGGCGTTGGCCTGCTCGAAGTTCGGTTTTTCCAGGAAGTAACCGCCCATTTCCGGGAAGAAGAACACCACGGCGCAGAACACGAAGAGGAACACCACCACCCCGACAATGTCCTTGACGGTGTAGTACGGGTGGAACGGAATGCCGTCCAGCGGGATGCCGTTTTCGTCCTTTTTCTTCTTGATATCGACGCCATCAGGGTTGTTCGAACCCACTTCGTGCAGCGCCAGGATGTGCAGCACCACAAGGCCCAGAATCACGATCGGCAGGGCCACCACATGCAGGGCGAAGAAGCGGTTCAGGGTGATGCCGGAGATCAGGTAGTCACCGCGGATCCACTGCGTCAGGTCGCCGCCGATCACCGGGATGGCGCCGAACAGCGAGATGATCACCTGGGCGCCCCAATACGACATCTGGCCCCACGGCAGCAGGTAACCCATGAACGCCTCGGCCATCAGCGCCAGGTAGATCAGCATGCCGAACAGCCACACCAGTTCACGCGGCTTCTGGTACGAGCCGTACAGCAGGCCGCGGAACATGTGCAGGTAGACCACGATGAAGAACGCCGAGGCGCCGGTGGAATGCAGGTAGCGCAGGATCCAGCCGTACTCGACATCGCGCATGATGTATTCGACCGAGGCGAAGGCCTCTTCTGCCGAGGGGGTGAAGCTCATGGTCAGCCACACACCGGTAACGATCTGGTTGACCAGCACCAGCAGCGCCAGCGAGCCGAAGAAGTACAGGAAGTTGAAGTTCTTGGGCGCGTAATACTTGCTCAGATGGTCTTCCCACATTTTTGTGGCGGGGAAGCGCGCATCGATCCAATCCATGAACTTGCTCATCATGCCTTCTCCTGATCGACGCCGATGACGATGACTTCGTCGGTCTCGTACGAGTGCGGGGGCACTGGCAGGTTGAGAGGCGCTGGCTGGGATTTGTAGACGCGCCCGGCCAGGTCGTAGTGCGAACCATGGCAGGGGCAGAAGTAACCGCCGACCCACTTCGGCCCAAGGTCTGCCGGGGCGACTTCAGGGCGGAAGGTTGGCGAGCACCCAAGGTGCGTGCACAGGCCGACCAGGATGAGGATCTCGGGCTTGATCGAACGGACCTCGGGGTCGACGTAGGTGGGCTGCACCGACGCCTTGGACTGCGGGTCGGACAGGTCGCCCTCGATCTTCTTCAGGTTGGCGAGAATCTCCTGCGTTCGCCGGACGATGAACACCGGCTGCCCCCGCCACTCGGCAACCATCTGCTGCCCAGGCTCGACCTTGGCGATATTGACCTTCACCGGTGCGCCGGCGGCCTTCGCCTTGGCACTGGGAAACCATGACCCCACGAACGGTACCGCTGCCCCCACTGCCCCCGCCGCCCCGACCACGGATGTCGCGGCTACGAGGAAGCGGCGCCGGCCTGCGTTGACGCCGTCATTGCTCATTCAGTCCTCTCCCATCAGCTTGCTTGGCCTGTTAGAACAGGCATCTACTTAGGTATATCGGTGGCACCCAAATTTGCTCGCAATGGTAAGAAACATACCCACACAGTGACAAGGTGATTACCCGCCCGGCGGGCCACAACCTGCGCATTGCTTGATCTGCGTCTATGCGACAAACGGCCACGGATAGCTGACAAGGTTAGTTCAAGACATAAAAAAAGCCCGGTTCGAAGAACCGGGCTTTTCGGACTGCCGAAGCGCTATTAACGCTTGGAGTACTGAGGACGCTTACGTGCTTTACGCAGGCCCACTTTCTTACGCTCGACTTCACGAGCGTCGCGGGTGACGTAGCCGGCACGACGCAGGGCGCCACGCAGGGTTTCGTCGTACTCCATCAGAGCGCGGGTGATGCCGTGGCGGATTGCACCGGCCTGACCGCTGACACCACCACCGGAAACGGTGACGTAGATGTCGAACTTGGCAACGGTCTCGGTCAGTTCCAGCGGCTGGCGAACAACCATGCGAGCGGTTTCGCGGCCGAAGAACACGTCCAGAGAACGGTTGTTGATGGAGATGTTACCGGTGCCCGGACGCAGGAAGACGCGAGCGGTTGCGGTCTTGCGACGGCCAGTGCCGTAGTTTTGAGTCGCCGACATAATGAACTATCCCGTTAGATCTTCAGTTCTTGAGGCTGCTGAGCAGTGTGTGGGTGAGCTGCACCCGCGTACACTTTCAGCTTGCGGTACATGTCGCGACCCAGCGGGTTCTTCGGCAGCATGCCTTTGACCGCGGTTTCGATGACACGCTCAGGGGCCTTGGCGATCAACTTCTCGAAGTTGATTTCCTTGATGCCGCCCGGGAAGCCGGAGTGGGAGTAGTACATCTTGTCGGAAGACTTGGCGCCAGTTACACGGATTTGCTCGGCGTTGATGACGACGATGTAGTCGCCGGTGTCAACGTGAGGGGTGTATTCTGGTTTGTGCTTGCCACGCAGGCGGCTAGCGATTTCGGTAGCCAGACGACCCAGGGTCTGGCCAGCGGCGTCGACTACGAACCACTCGCGCTTTACTGTTTCCGGTTTAGCAGTAAAAGTTTTCATTCTCTAAAGCCTCAGAGGCCGCCCAGCGAAAAATAGACGGCGAATCTTACTGGATAGTGCACGGATTGCCAAGGGCAAACGCGCAGCCGAACGCTGACGCTTTTGGGGGCTCGGGTCGGGCACGCCAATGTTCGACAAAGGTTCTTGCATCGTGGTGGTGCATCACTTCCGCCACGCGAAGAGCTGCAGAATTATCCAGATTGCACAGAAAATTTCAACCTGCTTTTATGGGCATCTTTGCCAAGGAGCGTCTTCCCGATGGAATACCGCAAGCTCGGTCGTACCGACCTCGACGTCAGCGCCCTGTGCCTGGGCACCATGACCTGGGGTGAGCAGAACACCCAGGATGAGGCTTTCGAGCAGATCAAACTGGCCAAGGCCAGCGGCATCAACTTCATCGACACCGCCGAAATGTACCCGGTGCCGCCGCGCCCCGAGACCTACGCCGCCACCGAGCGCATCATCGGCAACTGGTTCCGCGAGCACGGCGACCGCGACGACTGGGTGCTGGCCAGCAAGGTCGCCGGCCCCGGCAACGGCATCAGCCACATCCGCGACGGCCAGCTCAAGCACAACCGCCAGCACATCGTCGCGGCGCTGGACGAGAGCCTCAAGCGCCTGCACACCGACCGCATCGACCTGTACCAGCTGCACTGGCCCGAGCGCAGCACCAACTTCTTCGGCAAGCTGGGCTACCAGCACCTGCCCCACGACCTGTTCACCCCGCTGGAAGACACCCTGGAGGTGCTGGACGAGCAGGTGCGCGCCGGCAAGATCCGCCACATCGGCCTGTCCAACGAAACCCCGTGGGGCACCATGAAGTTCCTGCACCTGGCCGAAAGCCGCGGCTGGCCACGGGCGGTGTCGGTCCAGAACCCCTACAACCTGCTCAACCGCAGCTTCGAGGTGGGCCTGGCCGAGGTGGCGATCCGCGAGCAATGCGGCCTGCTGGCCTACTCGCCCCTGGCCTTCGGCATGCTCTCGGGCAAGTACGAAAACGGCGCCCGCCCAGAAAAGGGCCGCCTGACCCTGTTCAGCCGTTTCGCCCGCTACTCCAACCCGCAGACCGTGGCCGCCTGCAGCCGCTACGTGCAACTGGCCCAGGCCCACGGCCTGGACCCGGCGCAAATGGCCCTGGCCTTCGTCACCCGCCAGCCGTTCGTGACCAGCAACATCATTGGCGCCACGTCGGTGCAGCAACTGCAAAGCAACATCGACAGCCAGGCGCTCAACCTCAGCGACGAGCTGCTGGCAGCGATCGAGGCGATTCACCAGGAGCAGCCGAACCCGGCGCCTTGAGCCCGGATCTGTATCGCGCCCTTCGCGGGCAAGCCCGCTCCCACAGGATTTCACTACCCTCAGGGCCTGTGCAGAACCTGTGGGAGCGGGCTTGCCCGCGAATCAGGCGACTCGGTTCATCGGGCTAGACACAATCGCCAAAAAATAAGACGATCCAGCCGGTGATTGACCACTCTACCCTATAAGAACAATGACAATGATGTTTACCCAACCCCCCGCGTCGCTGCGGCGCGTCAGCATCCTGGCCATTGATAAAGTGTTCGCTTCGACACTGATGCAGGCCAAGGACTTCTTCCACCTGGCCAGCCTGCGCTACAGCAAGCAGCTGGGCCTGGGCCTGCAACCGATGTTCGAAATCGGCCTGGTGAGCCCGGACGGCCTGCCCGTGGACAGTTTCAGCAACGTACAGTTGCCGGTCGACGGCGGCCTGGACGACGCCGACGTGATCATCCTCCCGGCGTTCTGGGACGACTTCGACAACCTGCTGCAACGCTACCCGCAAGTGCTGCCCTGGCTGCGCGCGCAACACGCCCGTGGCGCGGTGCTGTGCGCCGAGGCCAGCGGGGTGTTCTGGCTGGCCGAGTCCGGCCTGCTGGACGGCAAGGAGGCGACCACCTACTGGCGCTTCTTCGGCAGTTTCGAGGAGCGCTTCCCCAAGGTGCGACTGAACCAGGACAAACACCTGACCGACGCCGACAACCTGTACTGCGCCGGCGGCACCACCTCGGCCTGCGACCTGTACATCTACCTGATCGAGCGCTTCTGCGGGGCCAACGTGGCCCGCGCCGTGGCCCGCGACATCCTCTACGAGGTGCAGCGCAGCTACACCCCGGGGCGCATGGGCTTCGGCGGGCAGAAGCTGCACCAGGACCTGATCATCCTGCAGATCCAGCACTGGCTCGAAGAGCACTTCGCCGACAAGTTCCGTTTCGAGGACGTGGCCCGCAACCACGGCATGAGCATTCGCAATTTCATGCGCCGCTTCCAGAGCGCCACCGGCGACAAGCCGCTGCACTACCTGCAGCGCTTGCGCATCGAAACCGCCAAGGGCCTGCTGTCGAGCACGCGCAAGAGCATCAAGACCATCAGCTACGAGGTGGGCTACGACGATGCGAGCTTCTTTGCGCGGTTGTTCCGCCAGCACACGGAGCTTTCGCCGAACCAGTACCGGCAGCAGTTCATGCAGGAGGCTTGAAAGCAGCGGCAAGTTTCTAGCTGCAAGCTACAAGAAAAAGCAAAAAGCCAGAGCAGTTCGCGGTCTGCTCTGGCTTTTTCTTGTGGCTTGCAGCTTGCCGCTGCCGTCATTCTGCCGTCAAGGCTTGTGCGCGCGCGACAGGAACTCGTGGGACTGCATTTCCAGCAAGCGGCTCAGGGTACGCTGGAACTCGAAGCTCAGGCGCCCACCGGTATACAGGTCCTTCAACTCGACCTCGGCCGAGATGATCAGCTTGACGTTGCGGTCGTAGAACTCGTCCACCATGTTGATGAAACGGCGGGCAATGTCGTCGGTGGTCACGCCCATCTGCTCGACGTTGCTCAGCAGCACGGCGTGGAAGATCTTGCCCAGCTCGATGTAGTCGTTCTGGCTGCGCGGCCCGTCGCACAGGGCGCGGAAGTCGAACCAGGCAACGTCGTCGCAGGTACGCAGGGCGTTGATCGGGCGGTTCTCGATCATCAGCACGTCGTTCTCGACCGCCTGGGTGCACTCCGGGGTCAGCGCCTTGAAGCTGGCACGCATGCTCTGGTGGGCGGCGTCGTTGAGCGGGAAGTGGAACAGTTCGGCCTGCTCCAGGTGGCGCAGGCGGTAATCCACGCCGCTGTCGACGTTCACCACATCGGTGTACTGCTTGATCATGGCGATGGCCGGCAGGAAGCGCGCGCGTTGCAGGCCGTCCTTGTACAGGCCGTCCGGCACGATGTTGGAGGTGGCCACCAGCGACACGCCGTTCTTGAACAGCTCTTCCATCAGGGTGCCGAGGATCATCGCGTCGGTGATGTCCGAAACGAAGAACTCGTCGAAGCAGATCACCCTGGCCTCTTCGCTGAAGCGCTTGGCGATGATGGTCAGCGGGTTCTTCTCACCCTTGAGGGTCTTCATTTCTTCGTGCACACGCTTCATGAAGCGGTGGAAGTGCGTACGCATCTTCTGCTTGAACGGCAGCGCTTCATAGAAGGTGTCGACCAGGTAGGTCTTGCCTCGCCCTACCCCGCCCCAGAAGTACAGGCCCTTGACCGGGGTCTGCTCCTTCTTGCCGAACAGCTTGCCGAATACACCCGGCTTGTTGTTCTGCGCGTGTACCAGGTCGTCGTACAGGCGCTGCAGGTGACGCACCGCAGTTTCCTGCGCCGCGTCATGGAAGAAGTCGGGACGTTTCAGATCTGCTTGATAGCGTTCTAAGGGAGTCATGATTCGTTAGCGAGGCAACAAAAAACGGGCCGTCACTGTAGCGACCGGCCCGCTTGATGGCAATGATACATGCGGCCATTTGACTCATTGGACGCAATAGGCATGCCCCTGTAGGAGCGGCCTTGTGTCGCGAAAGGGCCGCAAAGCGGCCCCGGCAATATCAGCTTGATGCACAAATCGTGGGGCCGCGTTGCGGCCCTTTCGCGACACAAGGCCGCTCCTACAGGTGAGACAGGCTTACTCCTGAGCGGGCTGCAGCGCTTCGCGCAGGCTCTGCACCGCGGCGTCACGCGCATCGCTGTTGGCGAACTGCGGCCCTTCGGCCACCTGCTCGCCAGCCAGCCACAGGCTGAAGCCCAGGCCATCGATGCGTACATCTGCCTCACCGCCCTGCTGCAGCTGCTTGCTCACCGCACCTGCGCTCTTGCCATCGGCGAAGCTGCGCGACAGCAGCAATTGCTCGCCATCGGCGGCCAGCAGGCGGAAGCGGAAGCTGCCGTCCTCGTCACGGAAGCTGACAAAGCGCGCGCTCTTGGCAGCTTTTTTCTTCACTTCGGTGCCGGCCTGCACGCTGCTGCGGAACGAACGCAGGCCAACGGCCTCGCGCAGTTGCTCGAGGAACGGGGTGGCGGTCTTGCGGGCCTTGGCGGCGCCGGCCAGCAAGATGTCTTCGAGGTCCGAGGGGCGCGAAATCAGCTGGTGGTAGTGCTCGCGCTTTTCTGCCAGTTGGCCGTCCAGCAACTGGAACAGTCGTTGCTTGGCCTCGCCCCAGCCCAGGCCCTGCAGCAGCTCATCGCGAAACTCCGCGCACTGCGCCGGCGCAGAGAACGCCTGGAACAGGGTGAACAGGTGCGAGTTGTCCGGGTCTTTGGCCTCGCCCGGCGCACGGGAGTCGGTGACGATGCGCGAGATCGCGTCTTTCATCTCCTTGGCGCTGGTGAATAGCGGGATGGTGTTGTCGTAGCTCTTGGACATCTTGCGACCGTCCAGGCCTGGCAAGGTCGCCACGCTCTCCTCGATCACCGCTTCGGGCAGGGCGAAAAAGTCCTGGCCCTGGCCGAACAGGTGGTTGAAGCGCTGGCCGATGTCGCGGGCCATTTCCACGTGCTGGATCTGGTCACGCCCCACCGGCACCTTGTTGGCGTTGAACATCAGGATGTCCGCAGCCATCAGCACCGGGTAGCTGAACAGGCCCATGGTCACGCCGGCGTCCGGGTCTTCACCGGCCTCGACGTTCTTGTCCACCGAAGCCTTGTAAGCGTGGGCACGGTTGAGCAGGCCCTTGGCCGCAACGCAGGTCAGCAGCCAGGTCAGCTCGGGGATTTCGGGGATGTCGGACTGGCGGTAGAAGGTCACCTTGGCCGGGTCCAGGCCGCCGGCCAGCCAGGTGGCGGCGATTTCCAGGCGCGAGCGCTGGATGCGCAGCGGGTCGTCGCACTTGATCAGGGCGTGGTAGTCGGCCAGGAAGTAGAACGAGTCGACGCCCGGCTGCTGGCTGGCGAGGATTGCCGGGCGAATGGCACCGGCGTAGTTGCCCAGGTGCGGGGTGCCGGTGGTGGTGATACCGGTAAGGATGCGCGTGGTCATGGTGTTCGCTTATTCAGGCTTGGCTCAGTTCGAAAGGCGCGGCAGCAGCAGATCCTTCAGATCGGTCAGCTTGCCATGGAAGAAGTGTCCGCATTCTGCCACTTTCAGCAGCTCATGGGGGCGCGGCAGGGCCTCGGACCAGTCGTAGACCAGCTGCGGCTCGACCACCTCATCGCTGTCTGGCTGCACCAGGGTGATCGGGCAGCGCTGTGGCAACGGGAAGTCCGCCGTCAGGCGCATCACGGCCGGGGCGATCATGAACAGGTGCTGCAGGCTTGCCCCGGCGGCCTCCAGGCGGCCAGCCAGGCTGGTAGCGACAAAGCCGCCGAACGAGAAGCCCATCAGCACCAACGGCAGCTCAGGGTGCTTGGCACGCAGCCAGGCCGCAACGGCCTCGGCATCGGCCACTTCGCCTGCGCCCATATCGTGGCTGCCGGCGCTCTGGCCGACGCCGCGGTAGTTGAAACGCAATGTCACGTAACCCGCGTCACGGGCCGTGCGCTGCAGGGTCGAAACCACCTTGTTGAGCATGGTGCCGCCCTGGACCGGGTTGGGGTGGCAGATCAGCACCACGCCACGGGCATCGGCCACGTCCAGGTACAAGGCTTCCAGCGGGCCGCTCGGGCCATCGATGAACAAGGGGGTTTCGCGGATAAGCAAGGCACTACTCCGTGACCTCGGGGAGGGTCGACACGTCTAGCTGAGGAATTCTGTTCTGATTTGCGATCGCTCGCGGTATACAGCGCAGGTCTGAGCCGTTAACGTAAAGCAAAGCCGTTTATAGAGGAAGGACTCGTGGAACACTCGCTCCTTGTTTGGTTGCTGCCGACCCTGGCCCTGGTCATTGGTGTCGTCGCAGGTTTCGCGCTGGCCCGCCTGCTGCCCAATGCGGCGCCCAGCAATACACAGCGCCAGCTGGATGACATCCAGCAGCGTTTCGACACTTATCAGAACGAAGTGGTCACCCACTTCAACAGCACCGCTTCGCTGGTGCGCAAGCTGACCCAGAGCTACCAGGACGTCCAGGACCACCTGGCCGATGGCGCCAACCGCCTGGCCCTGGATGAGCTGACCCGCCAGCGCCTGCTGGCCGCGCTGCACTCCGAAGCCAGCCAAGGCCCGCGCGACCGCCTGACGCCGCCAAAGGATACCGCCGAAGTGCCACGCGACTACGCGCCGAAAACCCCGAACTCGCCGGGCATGCTCGACGAGAGCTACGGGCTCAAGCGTTGATTCGACCGACATGAAAAAGGCCGCGCAAGCGGCCTTTTTTGTGCCCCGTCGCCGGCAATGGCCTGCGCTCCTACAATGAATTGGGCCCACCTGCACCTACGATGCGCCCAGGCCTGAAGAGCCGGCTCCTGCAACGGCTCGCGCTCCCCTGTAGGAGCCGGCTTGCCGGCGATGGGGCCCGAACAGTTCAACACGCCTGCAACGCCTGGCGCACATCCGCAATCAAGTCCTCGATATCCTCCAGCCCCACCGACAAGCGCACCAGCCCTTCCGAAATACCATGCTCGGCGCGCTCCTGCGGCGTATAGCTGGAATGAGTCATGCTCGCCGGGTGCTGGGCCAGCGACTCGGCATCCCCCAGGCTCACAGCCCGGGCAAACAGTCCCAGCGCGTTCATGAAACGTCGCCCAGCTTCGATGCCGCCCTTGAGCTCAAAGGCGATCATGCCGCCCGGCAAGCGCATCTGCCGCATCGCCAGACTGTGCTGCGCGAAACTCGCCAGGCCCGGGTAGCGAATCAGCTCCACCTGCGGCTGGCGCGCCAGGTACTCGGCCAGTTGCTGGGCATTGGCGCAGTGGCGGTCCATGCGCAGGGCCAAGGTCTTGATGCCACGCATCAGCAGCGATGCATCATGGGGCGAGAGCACCGCGCCGGTCATGTCCTTGAGCCCCTCGAGGCGAATGCGATCCACCAGCGCTTTGCGCCCCACCACCAGCCCGGCGGTGATATCGCCGTGGCCCGACAGGTACTTGGTGGCCGAATGCACCACCAGGTCGGCGCCCAGTTCCAGCGGCCGTTGCAAGTAAGGGGTGCAGTAGGTGTTGTCGACCACGATGCTCAAGTCATGGCCACGGACGGCCTCGGCCACGGCGGCGATATCCACCAGTTGCATGTTGGGGTTGGCCGGGGTTTCGAAGTAGATCATCCGGGTTTTTGCAGTGATCGCCGCCTTCAGTGCAGCGATATCGCTGAGGTCGACATGGCGGATCTTCACCCCGAACTCACCGATACCATGGTGCAGGTAGGCGAACGTGCAGCCGTACAAGGTGCCGCCAACGATCAGCTCATCGCCCGGGCGTAGCAGCGTCCACAGCGTGGAAGTAATGGCCCCCATGCCCGAGGCCAGCGCCAACCCCGCCTCGCCGCCCTCCAGCGACGCCATGCGCTGCTCCAGCAGGGCCAGGGTGGGGTTGGAGATACGGCTATAGAAGTGCCCGGCCTCTTCGCCGGCAAAGCAGGCCGCGCCGAATTCGACAGTGGGGAAGGCGTAGGTGGCGGTCTGGTACACCGGCGGCACCAGCGCGCCGCCATGGCTCAGCGGGTCATAGCCGTGGTGGATGGCGCGGGTAGCAAAACCTGTGTGTCGGGAGTCGTCCATGGCAACAGCCTCTTGGGGTTTGTTATAAGCTTATGCCACCGGCCAGCTGCGATTTTTCCAATCTTGCCCAGCAATTCGCGGCAGTTCGGCAACAAAAACAACAAAAACCAACGCAGGAGGGCAAAGCATGCCTTCAACCCTTGACCGCACCGACCGCGCCCTGCTCGCCGCCCTGCAGGACAACGCCCGCCTGACCATCGCCGAGCTTGCCGACCAGGTGGCCCTGACCACCTCCCCCTGCTGGCGGCGGGTCAAGTTGCTGGAAGAAAACGGCTACATCACCGGCTACCAGGCCACCCTTTCGCCCAAGGCGCTGGGCTTTGGCATTACCGCGTTCGTCAGCATCATGATGGAGTCGCACACCAAGGACATGGCCCTGGCCTTCGAGCAGCGGCTGATGCAAATCCCCGAGATCGTCGCCTGCCACAACATCTCCGGGCGCTATGACTTCTTGCTGGAAATTCTGGCGAGGGACTTGGAGTCATTTGGTGAATTCACCCGCGAGGTGCTGCAACGCTTGCCGGGGGTGAAGGAAATCTATTCGAGTTTTTCTTACAAGGCGGTGAAGGAGCGGCGGGTGATTCCGGTATCGGAAATACACATATAGCCAGCGCCCACAGGTATTGCGTGACTTACAGGACTGCGCTGCACCGGCAGGGGGGCTGACTTGCCGGCGATAAGGCCAGTACAGGCGTGGATGGCACCGGCTGCGCCGGTGTTCGCGGGCAAGCCCGCTCCCACAGGGGATCGCACCAGTTTTTAGAAATTGAGCAAGACAGTGCTCGCACAGGGAGCGCATAACCCTCAGGCCTGCGCTGCACCTGTAGGAGCCGGCTTGCCGGAGATGAGGCCAAGGCAGGTAACGCAAGGCGGTTCCGCCAACAGCAATCACGCCCACGCCTGGAACATCAGCAAGGCAGTGTGCCCACCAGCAAATCGCACACCAATAAAAAACCCCGCCGAAGCGGGGTTTTTCACATCACATCAGGCAACCCGATCAGATCGCCCCACGCTGGCGCAGCACATCCAGCACCAGCTTCACGCCTTCATCGACGCTGACCGACTGGGTGTCGATCACCAGGTCCGCATCCAGCGGCACGTCGAACGGGAAGCTTTCGCCCGGGATGTTGTCGCCAGCGGCGGCATACAGGCCCTGCGGGTCGCGTTCGCGGCACACCAGCGGCGAGGCCTGCACGTACACGGTCACCAGGCGCTCCTTGCCGATCAGCGCCTTGGCCTGCTCGCGGCCTTCGGCGTCGGGGGCAACGAAGGCAGCCAGGGTCAGCAGGCCGGCTTCGTTGAACTGGCGCGCCACATGGGCGGCGCGACGCCAGTTCTCGGTACGCCCGGCACGGTCCTGGGGCAGGCCCTTGTTCAGGTCGTGGCGCAGGTTCTGGCCGTCGAGCACGTACACCGCACGGCCCATGTCGAACAGCTTGCGCTCCACGGCGTAGGCCAGGGTGCTCTTGCCCGCGCCAGACAAGCCGCTGAACAGCACGGTGGCCGGCTGCTGGCCAAAGCGCAGGGCGCGCTCTTCGGTGGCCACGTGGGCCAGCTTGCCATGCTGGCCGCTGCTGCCGTGTGGCAGTACCGGCGGGGCGATGATCATGCCGGCGCCGACGGTGCCATTGGTCAGGCGGTCGATGACGATGAATGCACCGGTGGTGCGGTTGCTGTCGTAACCGTCCAGGGCGATGGCGCTGTCCAGCGCCACTTTCACCCGGCCGATCTCGTTCAACTGCAGCGCGCTGGCAGCGCCCTGCTCGAGGGTGTTCACATCGACCTTGTGGGTGATGCTGGCGATCGAGCCCGGCACATAGCTGGTGGCGCGCTTGATGTCGTACTTCTTGCCCGGGAGCATCGGCTCCTCGGCCATCCATACCAGCATGGCGTCGAACTGATCGGTCACCTGCGGTACGTTGTCGGCGTGCACCAGCAGGTCGCCACGGGAGATGTCGATCTCGTCTTCCATGGTCAGGGTCACGGCCTGGCCGGGGCCGGCGTTCTCCAGCTCACCTTCGAAGGTGACGATGGACTTGACCCGGCTGCTCTTGCCCGACGGCAGCACGACGATTTCATCGCCCTTGTGCACCACGCCACCGGCGATAGTGCCGGCAAAGCCGCGGAAGTTCAGGTTCGGGCGGTTGACGTACTGCACCGGGAAACGCAGGTCGGTGACGTTGCGGTCGGCGGCAATCTCAACGCTTTCGAGAATTTCCATCAGCACCGGGCCGGTGTACCACGGCGACTGCTCGCTGCGGTTGACCACGTTGTCGCCCTTGAGCGCCGACATCGGCACGAAGTGCAGGCTCGACGGCTTGAGGTTGATGCTCTCGGCAAACTTCAGGTAGTCGGCCTTGATCGACTCGAACACCTGCTCGTCGAAGCCCTTGAGGTCCATCTTGTTGACCGCGACGACGATGTGCTTGATGCCCAGCAGGGAGGCGATGTAGCTGTGCCGGCGGGTCTGGGTCTGCACGCCATAGCGGGCATCGACCAGGATGATCGCCAGGTCGCAGGTGGACGCACCGGTGGCCATGTTGCGGGTGTACTGCTCGTGGCCCGGGGTGTCGGCGATGATGAACTTGCGCTTGGCGGTGGAGAAGTAGCGGTAGGCAACATCGATGGTGATGCCCTGCTCGCGTTCGGCCTGCAGGCCGTCCACCAGCAGTGCCAGGTCGACTTCTTCACCGGTGGTGCCGGACTTTTTCGAGTCGCGGGTGATGGCCTCGAGGTGGTCCTCGTAGATCATCTTGGAGTCGTGCAGCAGGCGCCCGATCAGGGTGCTCTTGCCGTCGTCCACGTTGCCGCAGGTGAGGAAGCGCAGCAGCTCTTTACGCTCATGCTGGGCCAGGTAAGCGAGGATGTCCTCGCTGATCAGATCAGATTGGTGCGACATGACGAAACCCTGAAATTAGAAGTAGCCTTGGCGTTTTTTGTCTTCCATCGAGCCTGCACCATCGTGGTCGATGACGCGGCCCTGGCGCTCGGACGTCCGGGTCAGGAGCATTTCCTGAATGATGTCGGTCAGGGTCTCGGCTTCGGACTCGACCGCACCCGTCAACGGGTAGCAGCCCAGGGTACGGAAACGCACTTTCTTCTTGACGATGCGCGCCTTCTCTTCATCGCTCAGATGCTCGAGGATGCGCTCGTCGTCGATCATGATCAGGGTGCCGTTCTTCTCGATGACTTCACGCTCGGCGGCGAAGTACAGCGGCACGATCGGGATGCCTTCGAGGTAGATGTACTGCCAGATGTCCAGCTCGGTCCAGTTCGACAGCGGGAAGACGCGGATCGACTCGCCCTTGTTGACCTTGCCGTTGTAGATGTTCCACAGCTCCGGGCGCTGGTTCTTCGGGTCCCAGCGGTGCTTGCTGTCGCGGAACGAGTACACCCGCTCTTTCGCCCGGGACTTCTCTTCGTCGCGGCGCGCGCCACCGAAGGCGGCATCGAAACCATGCTTGTCCAGCGCCTGCTTGAGGCCCTGGGTCTTCATGATGTCGGTGTGCTTGGAGCTGCCATGGGTGAACGGGTTGATGCCCTGCGCCACACCCTCAGGGTTGACGTGGGTGATCAGCTCCAGGCCCATCTCCTCGACCATCTTGTCGCGGAAACTGTACATCTCCTGGAATTTCCACTGGGTGTCGACGTGCATCACCGGGAACGGCAGCTTGCCCGGGAAGAAGGCCTTGCGCGCCAGGTGCAGCATGACCGCGGAATCCTTGCCGATCGAGTACAGCATCACCGGGTTGTCGAACTCGGCGGCCACCTCGCGGATGATGTGGATGCTCTCCGCCTCCAGCTGTTTCAAGTGCGTCAGATTGTCGACCATGGCTACTCACGAAAAACGATCTTATGGACGGCCTGCGGGCCGTGTTCGAGCGAGCCACTTTATCACAGCACCTGATTCTATTTAGGCGACGGGCTAGATCGAAACAATCTAACGATATGACTGGGGGTTTGGGTCAGGAGCATCACGTAACCGCTGAACAACCTCGAATCCTGTAGGAGCGGCCTTGTGCCGCGAAAGGGCCGCAAAGCGGCCCCGGCAATGCTGCATGATTCCAACACCCTGGGGCTGCTACGCAGCCCTTTCGCGGCACGAGGCCGCTCCTACAGGGACCGTGATTGCCTGTGGCAAGGCGATCAGATCGGGTTGGGGCAATCGATGAACAGGTGCTCCAGGGCAAACCGGCGCGCCAGGTAATCGCCCAGCGCCTGCACACCATAACGCTCGGTGGCATGGTGCCCGGCGGCGATGAAACTGATGCCGTTCTCGCGGGCACTGTGGAAGGTCTGCTCGGAGGCCTCGCCGCTGAGGAACAGGTCGACCCCGGCGGCAATCGCGGTATCGATGTAGCCCTGCCCGCCCCCGGTGCACCAGCCCACCCGGCGGATCATCTGCTCGCCCTCGATGACCAGCGGCTCGCGGCCCATGGCCTCCTGCACCCGGCGGGCGAAGTCACGCGCCGACACCGGTTCCGCCAGCGAGCCGACCAGCCCGACCACCTTGGGGTTGCTCGGGTCCAGCGGGCCTTCGACGGTGATATCCAGTTGCCGCGCCAACTGCACGTTGTTGCCCACTTCGGGGTGCACGTCCAGCGGCAGGTGGTAGGCCAGCAGGCTGATATCGTGCTTGAGCAGGGTCTTCAGCCGGCGCTGCTTCATGCCGGTGATGCAGGGGTTTTCACCTTTCCAGAAATAGCCGTGGTGCACCAGCACCAGGTCAGCATCAGCTTCCACCGCCGCGTCCAGCAGCGCCTGGCTTGCGGTTACACCGGTGACGATGCGGCTGACCTGCGGCCGGCCCTCGACCTGCAGGCCATTGGGGCAGTAATCCTGGATCTTCGCGCTGGCCAGATAGCGCTCGGCTTCCTCGACCAGGGTATTAAGGGCGACGGCCATGAAAATCTCCTCGAAATCTGCATTTTTGCGGGTTTCAACACCCGTATAATGGCCGCCATTATGGGCCGTCGACGGTTTCGGGGAAACCGCCGGCACGGGCCCGGGGTGGCGCCATTGGCGGGTAGACCCGCTCCCACAGGGGTAGCTGAACGCTGTGGGAGCGGGTTCACCTGCGAAACAGGCGCCGCAGATTTCGCGCCATGGATCAGCGGTGTATCATCGCGCGCGCTTGCGCCCCGGGCTGCACTGAAGTGGCCCCTGCCCCATTTCCAGGACTCGTTCATGTTCAAGGCTCTGCGTTACT
Source organism: Pseudomonas sp. NPDC089406 (assembly GCF_044900265.1). Taxonomy (NCBI): domain Bacteria; kingdom Pseudomonadati; phylum Pseudomonadota; class Gammaproteobacteria; order Pseudomonadales; family Pseudomonadaceae; genus Pseudomonas; species Pseudomonas sp. NPDC089406. Next base: position 67,158 of record NZ_JBJDNC010000011.1, read on the forward strand.
TCGGCTGGCCCCTGCTTACTGGCGTACTGATCGCCATGCTGATCATCCAGCGTTTCCCGCAATGGGTCGGTTTGCCGAGCCAGGACGTCAACCTGCAGCAGGCGCCGCAGACCTCGCGCATCATGCAGGGCCCGGTCTCCTATGCCGACGCCGTGACCCTCGCCGCCCCGGCGGTGGTCAACCTGTACACCACCAAGGTGGTCAACAAGAGCGCCCACCCGCTGTTCGAAGACCCGCAGTTCCGCCGCTTCTTCGGCGACAACCTGCCCAAGCAGAAACGCTGGGAGTCGAGCCTGGGCTCGGCAGTGATCATGAGCCCCGAGGGCTACCTGCTGACCAACAACCACGTCACCAGCGGCGCCGACCAGATCGTCGTGGCCCTGAAGGACGGCCGCGAAACCCTGGCCCGGGTCATCGGCAGCGACCCGGAAACCGACCTCGCGGTGCTCAAGATCGACCTGAAGAACCTGCCGTCGATCACCATCGGTCGCTCCGACAACATCCACATCGGCGACGTGACCCTGGCCATCGGCAACCCGTTCGGTGTCGGCCAGACCGTGACCATGGGCATCATCAGCGCCACCGGCCGCAACCAGCTGGGCCTGAACAACTACGAAGACTTCATCCAGACCGACGCTGCGATCAACCCGGGCAACTCCGGCGGCGCGCTGGTAGACGCCAACGGCAACCTGGTGGGTATCAATACAGCGATCTTCTCCAAGTCCGGCGGCTCGCAGGGCATCGGCTTCGCCATCCCGGTCAAGCTGGCCCTTGAGGTAATGAAGTCGATCGTCGAGCACGGCCAGGTAATCCGCGGCTGGCTGGGCATCGAGGTGCAGCCGCTGAGCCAGGAGCTGGCCGAATCGTTCGGCATGCAGGGCCGCCCGGGCATCGTGGTGGCGGGGATCTTCCGCGACGGGCCGGCGGCACGTGCGGGGCTGCAACTGGGTGACGTGATCCTGAGCATCAACGGCGAGCCGGCCGGTGACGGGCGCAAGTCGATGAACCAGGTGGCGCGGATCAAGCCGACCGACAAGATCACCATCGAAGTGCTGCGCAATGGCCAGCAGCTCAAGCTGATTGCCGAAGTGGGGCTGCGCCCGCCACCGGCGCCGGTGGCCACGCAGGAAGAGAAGTAACGCGCCAAACGCCATCGCCGGCAAGCCGGCTCCTACGGGAAAACGCATCCCCCTGTAGGAGCCGGCTTGCCGGCGATGCTTTTTTCAATGTCAGTGCAAAATCTGACTCAGGAACAACTTGGTCCGGTCATTGCTCGGCCGGTCAAAGAAGTCATCCGGCGCCGCCTGCTCGACGATCTCGCCCTTGTCCATGAAGATCACCCGGTTGGCCACGGTGCGGGCAAAGCCCATTTCATGGGTTACGCAGAGCATGGTCATGCCATCCTCGGCCAGGCTGACCATGGTGTCGAGCACCTCCTTGACCATCTCCGGGTCCAGCGCCGAGGTGGGTTCGTCGAACAGCATGATCTTCGGCTTCATGCACAGTGCCCGGGCAATCGCCACGCGCTGCTGCTGACCACCAGACAACTGCCCCGGGTACTTGTGCGCCTGCTCCGGAATACGCACGCGCTCCAAAAAGTGCATGGCGATTTCCTCGGCCTTGCGCCGCGGCAGCTTGCGCACCCACATGGGTGCCAGGGTGCAGTTCTCGAGAATGGTCAGGTGCGGGAACAGGTTGAAGTGCTGGAACACCATGCCCACCTCGCGGCGGATGGCCTCGATCTGCTTGAGGTCGTTGGTCAGTTCCACGCCATCGACCACGATGCGCCCCTGCTGGTGCTCTTCCAGACGGTTGAGGCAGCGGATGGTGGTGGACTTGCCCGAGCCCGACGGGCCGCACAGTACGATGCGCTCGCCCTGGCGCACGTTCAGGTTGATATCCTTGAGCACGTGGAACTGGCCGTACCATTTGTTCACGCCCTGCATCTGGATGATGCCTTCGGGGCCGGCAGGCTGCTTGATCGCTTCACTCATTTCGAAACTCCTAACGCTTGTGGCCAGTGTCCAGCTTGCGCTCCAGATGCATGGAGTAGCGGGACATACCGAAACAGAAAATCCAGAACACCAGGGCCGCGAACACATAGCCCTCGGTCGCCATGCCCAGCCAGGCCGGGTCGGCAGCGGCTTGCTTGACGCTGTTGAGCAGGTCGAACAGGCCGATGATGATGACCAGGCTGGTGTCCTTGAACAGGGCAATGAAGGTGTTGACGATGCCGGGGATCACCAGCTTCAGCGCCTGGGGCAGGATCACCAGGCCCATCGCCCGCCAGTAGCCCAGGCCCATGGCCGCAGCCGCTTCGTACTGGCCCTTGGGGATGGCCTGCAGGCCGCCACGTACCACCTCGGCGATGTACGCCGACTGGAACAGGATCACCCCGATCATCGCCCGCAGCAGCTTGTCGAAGCTCATGCCTTCGGGCAGGAACAGCGGCAGCATCACCGACGACATGAACAGCACGGTGATCAACGGCACGCCGCGCCAGAACTCGATGAAGGTCACGCAGACCACCTTCACCGCCGGCAGGTTCGAACGCCGCCCCAGCGCCAGCAGAATGCCCAGCGGCAAGGCGCCGACGATGCCCACGGTGGCGATCACCAGGGTCAGCATCAGGCCGCCCCACTGGCTGGTGGCAACGGTTTCGAGCCCGAGCATGCCGCCGTGCAGCAGGGTGTAGGCGATGATCGGGTACAGCACCAGGAAGCCCAGGCCGTACACCGCCTTGCGCGGGAAGCGGTTGATGAACAAGGGCGCGGCGCCAAGCACTGCCAGCCACACGGTCAGGTCCACGCGCCAGCGCAGTTCTGCCGGGTAGTAGCCGTACATGAACTGGCCGAAGCGCTGCTGCACGAACACCCAGCAGGCGCCTTCCTTGGTGCAGTCGGCGCGGGTGGTGCCGACCCAGTTGGCGTCGATCAGCGCCCACTGCACCAGCGGCGGCACGATCAGCCACACCAGGTACAGGGCGAACAACGTCAGCAGGGTATTGAGCCAGCTGGAGAACAGGTTTGCCCGCATCCAGGCGAGCACGCCCACGGTCTTCACCGGTGGCGGCATATCAGGTTTGAAAACATGGGCTGTCACGGTTGGACCCTCACCGCTCGATCAGCGCAATGCGCTTGTTGTACCAGTTCATCAGCAGCGAAATGCTGATGCTGATGGCGAGATAGACGCTCATGGTGATGGCGATCACCTCGATGGCCTGGCCGGTCTGGTTGAGCACAGTACCGGCGAACAGCGAGACCATCTCCGGGTAGCCGATACCGGCAGCCAGCGACGAGTTCTTGGCAAGGTTCAGGTACTGGCTGGTCAGCGGCGGAATGATCACCCGCAAGGCTTGCGGGATGATCACCTTGCGCAGGGTCGGGCCCTCGCGCAGGCCCAGCGAGCGGGCGGCCTCGGTCTGGCCGTGGCTGACCGACTTGATGCCCGAACGCACGATCTCGGCAATGAACGCTGCGGTATAGATGGTCAGCGCCAGGGTCAAGGCCAGCAGCTCAGGGATCAGCACCCAGCCGCCGACGAAGTTGAAGCCCTTGAGCTGCGGCACTTCCCAGTGCACCGGGCTGCCGAACAGCAGCGCACAGACGCCGGGGATGCCGATAAACAGCAGCAGGCCCACCCAGAACTTGTGGAACGGCTCGCCAGTGGCATCGAAACGCTTGTTGGCCTGGCGCACCATCACCACGATGGCAACGATCGCCAGCACCAGCGCCACCACAAATGGCCAGAAACCGTCGGCCATCGAAGCGCCGGGCATGTTCAGGCCGCGGTTGCTGATGAAGAAGGTGTCGTCGATGTTGATGCTGCCCTTGGGCCCCGGCAGGGTGAGAAACACCGCGAAGTACCAGAACAGGATCTGCAGCAGCGGCGGGATGTTGCGGAAGGTCTCCACGTACACCGTCGCCAGCTTGTTGATCATCCAGTTCGGCGACAGACGCGCCACGCCGATGATGAAGCCCAGCAAGGTGGCCAGGAAGATGCCGATGAAGGTCACCAGCAAGGTGTTGAGCAGGCCGATGACGAACACTCGGGCGTAGCTGTCCGATTCCACGTAGGGGATCAGGTGCTGGGCGATGCCGAAGCCGGCGCTGCGCTCGAGAAAGTCGAAGCCCGAGGTGATGCCCCGGTGCTGCAGGTTGGTTTGCGTGTTGTGAAACAGGTACCAGCCCAGGCCAACCACGAACAATACCGTGATGACCTGGAACAGCCACGCGCGCACCCGTGGATCGCTAAGGGAAAACCCCTTTCGTGCGCCGATTTGATTTTGCATGAAGTGCCCCGGAAAGAAGGGTATGAAACGACCCGCGGCGGCAGGATGCCGCCGCGGGGTGCCGCCATCAGCGCACTGGAGGTGCGTACTGGATGCCGCCGTTGTTCCACAGGGCGTTCAGGCCACGGTCGATCTTCAGGTCAGTGCTCTGGCCAAGGTTCTTCTCGAACACTTCGCCGTAGTTGCCGACCTGCTTGACGATCTGCACGACCCAGTCCTTCGGCAGCTTCAGGTCCTTGCCGTACTCGCCGTCACCGCCCAGCAGGCGGGCGTTGTCCGGATTCTTGGTGGACTTGGCTTCGGCCTCGACGTTCTTCGAGGTGATGCCTGCCTCTTCAGCGTTGAGCATGGCGAAGAGGGTCCACTTGACGATGCTGAACCATTCTTCGTCGCCCTTGCGCACCACCGGGCCCAGAGGCTCCTTGGAGATGGTTTCAGGCAGTACCACGTACTCGGTCGGTCCGGCCAGCTTGGAGCGCTGAGCGAACAGCTGCGACTTGTCCGAGGTGAGCACGTCGCAACGGCCCGACTCCAGCGACTTGGCGCTTTCATCCGAGGTGTCGAAGGTGATCGGGGTGTACTTCAGACCGTTGGCACGGAAGTAGTCGGAAACGTTCAGCTCGGTAGTGGTACCGGCCTGGATGCAGATGGTCGCGCCATCGAGTTCCTTGGCGCTGGAAACGCCAAGCTTCTTGTTCACCAAAAAGCCTACGCCGTCGTAATAAGTGACGCCGGCGAACACCAGGCCCATGCCGGCATCACGCGAGCTGGTCCAGGTGGTGTTGCGCGACAGCACATCGACTTCGCCGGACTGCAGCGCGGTGAAGCGCTCCTTGGCGTTGAGCTGGCTGAACTTGACCTTGGTGGCGTCGCCGAACACGGCGGCGGCCACGGCGCGGCACACGTCGGCGTCGATGCCGACGATCTTGCCCTGGGCATCAGGTACCGAGAAGCCCGGCAAGCCGTCGCTCACGCCACACTGGACGAAGCCCTTCTTCTTCACCGCATCGAGCGTGGCACCGGCCTGGGCGAAGCTGGTGGCGCCCAGCGCGGCGGCAGCGGTCAGGACTGCCAGGGTGGTTTTCAACATCTTCATTCACAACCTCCAAATCGCTCTTGTTGTACGAGCCGGAATTGCACCGCACCCTTATGAGGCGCATCCGACCCTTGTTGGCTTGTTTTTGGGTCAATTGGCGCAATGGGCTGTTCTGTGACAGCCTTTGATTCATACGAGGGGTGTTACCCACATAGGCCCACCCCAACGCATGACTCGTACACAGCAAAGTGCGTACCACAGTTGCAGGCTTAAGCGATTAAGCGGGAGTCAAGTAGGAAAAGTTGTAGAGTTGCGACATCTTTTTCTGGCATTAACCCACCCTGCCTTCTTTTTATGCACTCAATCTGTACCTGCGCACTCTTTCGGAGCAGTGAATGACCCAGCCTTTGATTCTCGAACCGCAAAAAACCGCTGATGCCTGTGTGATCTGGTTGCACGGCCTGGGCGCCGACCGTTACGACTTCCTACCGGTGGCCGAATTCATGCAGGAACGGCTGGCCAGCACGCGCTTCGTCATGCCCCAGGCCCCGACCCGCGCGGTGACCATCAACGGCGGCTACGCCATGCCCAGCTGGTATGACATCAAGGCCATGACCCCGGCCCGGGCCATCGACGAGGCGCAGCTGGAAGAGTCGGCCGACCAGGTGATCGCCCTGATCAAGGCCGAACAGGCCAAGGGCGTCAGCCTGTCGCGGATCATCCTCGCCGGCTTCTCCCAGGGCGGCGCGGTGGTGCTGCACACGGCTTATATAAAGTGGCAAGAAGCACTTGGCGGGGTAATTGCCCTGTCCACCTACGCCCCCACCTTCAGCGACGAGCGCCAGCTCAGCGCCTGCCAGCAGCGCACCCCGGCCCTGTGCCTGCACGGCGTGCACGACCCGGTGGTGATCCCGTCCATGGGCCGTACCGCGTTCGAGTACCTCAACACCTGGGGCGTCGCCGCGCGCTGGCACGAGTACCCGATGGAGCACGAGGTGGTGGTCGAGGAACTCACCGACATCTACAACTGGTTGAGCCAGCAGCTCGGTTGAGCCCCCCGCCTGTAGCCCGCCGAGCATTCCACTACGCCGCGCCCGGTTCTTGCATTACACTGCCCGGCGTACATTCCTTAACCAGTTGACGAGACGATCGTGCTCAAGGCACTCAAGAAAATATTCGCCAAGCCGGACGCCGCGCCGCAGGCCGCCGAGCCTGTCGCCGTGAGCGCCCCTGCGCCGGCGCCGCAGGTTGCCAAGCCGGCCCGCGCCAGCGCCAAGCCCAAGCCGCCCATCAAGCCCCGCAGCGAGGCCAAGCCGGCCGAGCCCGAGGCCCCGCGCGCCGAGCAGCCCGCCGCGCCCAAGCCGCGCCGCGAACGCAAGCCCAAGCCCCAGGCCAGCCTGTGGAAGCCCGAGGACTTCGTGGTCGAGCCGCAGGAAGGCAAGACCCGCTTCCACGACTTCAAGCTCTCCAACGAGCTGATGCACGCCATCCACGACCTGGGCTTTCCCTACTGCACGCCGATCCAGGCCCAGGTGCTGGGCTACACCCTGCGTGGCCAGGACGCCATCGGCCGGGCCCAGACCGGCACCGGCAAGACCGCCGCGTTTCTGGTGTCGATCATTTCGCAGCTGCAGCAGGTACCACCGCCCGGCGAACGCTACATGGGCGAACCGCGCGCGCTGATCATCGCCCCCACCCGCGAGCTGGTGGTGCAGATCGCCAACGACGCCATCGCCCTGACCAAGTACAGCGGCCTGAACGTGATGAGCTTCGTCGGCGGCATGGACTTCGACAAGCAGCTCAAGGCCCTGGAGTCGCGCCACTGCGACATCCTGGTGGCCACCCCGGGCCGTTTGCTGGACTTCCACCAGCGCGGCGAGGTGCACCTGGACATGGTCGAGGTGATGGTGCTGGATGAAGCCGACCGCATGCTCGACATGGGCTTCATCCCGCAGGTACGCCAGATCATCCGCCAGACCCCGCCCAAGAGCGAACGCCAGACCCTGCTGTTCTCGGCCACCTTCACCGATGATGTGATGAACCTGGCCAAGCAGTGGACCACCAACCCGGCCATCGTCGAGATCGAGCCGGAGAACGTGGCCAGCGAAACCGTCGAGCAGCACGTCTACGCCGTGGCCGGCAGCGACAAGTACAAGCTCTTGTACAACCTGGTGACGCAGAACAAGTGGGAACGGGTGATGGTGTTCGCCAACCGCAAGGACGAGGTGCGGCGCATCGAGGAAAAACTGGTGCGCGACGGCATCAACGCCGCGCAGTTGTCTGGTGATGTGCCGCAGCACAAGCGCATCCGTACCCTGGAGAACTTCCGCGAAGGGCGCATCACCGTGCTGGTGGCCACCGACGTGGCCGGCCGCGGCATCCACATCGACGGTATCAGCCACGTGATCAACTTCACCCTGCCGGAAGACCCGGACGACTACGTGCACCGCATCGGCCGTACCGGCCGTGCCGGCAGCAGCGGTGTGTCGATCAGCTTTGCAGGTGAGGATGACTCGTACCAGCTGCCGGCCATCGAGGAGCTGCTGGGGCGCAAGATCAAGTGCGAGATGCCGCCGGACGAGCTGCTGACCGCGGTGCCGCGCAAGCATCACTGATACCCGGGGCTACCGAACGCTGCCCATGGACCATGCGCAGCATCAGCCAGCACCGCGACCCCTGTAGGAGCTGGCTTGCCAGCGATGAGGCCGGCAGCCTTCTTACAAGGCCCGGCCTTTGTTGTTTCAGGCCAGGCCCTATCGCCGGCAAGCCGGCTCATACAGCATCAGCCAGCGCCGCGAAACCTGTAGGAGCTGGCTTGCCAGCGATGAGGCCGGCAGCCTTCACACAAGGCCCGGCCTTTGTTGTTTCAGGCCAGGCCCCATCGCCGGCAAGCCGGCTCCTACAAAATCAGCCAGCGCCGCGAAACCTGTAGGAGCTGGCTTGCCAGCGATGAGGCCGGCAGCCTTCACACAAGGCCCGGCCCTTGTTGTTTCAGGCCAGGCCCCATCGCCGGCAAGCCGGCTCCTACAGCACCAGCCAGCACCGCGAACCCTGTAGGAGCTGGCTTGCCAGCGATGAGGCCGGCAGCCTTCTTACAAGGCCCGGCCCTTGTTGTTTCAGGCCAGGCCCTATCGCCGGCAAGCCGGCTCCTACAGCATCAGCCAGCACCGCGACCCCTGTAGGAGCTGGCTTGCCAGCGATGAGGCCGGCAGCCTTCACACAAGGCCCGGCCTTTGTTGTTTCAGGCCAGGCCCCATCGCCGGCAAGCCGGCTCCTACAAAATCAGCCAGCGCCGCGAACCCTGTGGGAGCGGGTTTACCCGCGAACCGGGGCGTAGCCCCGGCCATTCACCACCGGGCTACCACCGCCCCGCCGCATCCTGGTCACTTTGCTTGCCTTCCACCCAGCGCGGCCCTTCCTGAGTGTTCTCCTTCTTCCAGAACGGCGCCCGGGTTTTCAGGTAGTCCATGATGAAGTTGCAGGCATCGAATGCGGCCTGGCGGTGCGCACTGGCAACACCAACAAACACGATCGGCTCACCCGGCTCCAGCGCCCCGATGCGGTGCAGCACCTCGACCTTGAGCAGCGGCCAGCGGCCCTCGGCCTCCTCCACGATCTTGTGCAGCGCCTTCTCGGTCATGCCCGGGTAATGCTCGAGGAACATCCCCGCCACGTCCCGGCCATCGTTGAAATCACGCACATAGCCGACAAACCCCACCACCGCGCCCACGCCAACGTTGGCCGCGTGCATGGCATTGACCTCGGCACCTGGGTCGAACGCCGCTTGTTGTACCCGTACGCCCATGCTCAGCCTCCGGTCACCGGCGGGAAGAACGCCACGTCGTCGCCGTCCTCAACTGGCTCATCCAGCCGGCACAGCTCCTCGTTGCGCGCGCACATCAGGTTCTGCTCGGCCAGCACGGCATACTGCCCGCCCTTGGCCACCAGCGCCTGGCGCACATCGTCGAGCACCTTGAACTCGCCTTCCAGGCGCTCGGCATCGACGCCCAGCAGCTCGCGGTAGCGGGCGAAATACATGACCCTGACCTTCATTACCCTTGCACCTTGTAGTCGCCGCTCTTGCCGCCGGTCTTTTCCAGCAGGCGCACCTGCTCGATGACCATGCCCTTGTCCACGGCCTTGCACATGTCGTAGATGGTCAGCGCGGCAACGCTGGCGGCGGTCAGCGCCTCCATTTCCACACCAGTCTGCCCGGCCAGCTTGCAGCGGGCAGTGATGTGCACCACCTCCTCGCCCTCGGCGCGCAGCTCGACCTTGACGCTGGTGAGCATCAGCGGGTGGCACAACGGGATCAGGTCGCTGGTCTTCTTCGCCGCCTGAATGCCGGCAATGCGCGCCACGGCGAACACGTCACCCTTGGGGTGTTCGCCGTCGACGATCATGCGCAGCGTGGCCGGCAGCATGCGCACCCGCGCCTCGGCGATCGCCTCGCGGGCGGTCACGGCCTTTTCGGTGACGTCGACCATGTTGGCGCGCCCCTGGGAATCAAGATGGGTCAGCACTGCTCTGCTCCTGGGAAGGGAGCCGACAGTGTAAACCTGGCAGTCAGGAAATTTGTAAGAGAAAACGCTTGAAGGCAGCCTGGCGGCACACTGCCCGCCGTCGTTATCAAATTAAATCATCTTAAAATCAAACTAAATAAACACTTGTCATAATTAGCTTATGCATAAAAAGACTTTCCCACTTGGTTTTTATCGCATTAATTTCTCTGAAACACCCAACAGGTTGATGACAGGACTGACCTGACCACCCCTCTACCCCCTATCAAGCTGTACCCACGCCACGGGCCAGTGCCAGGATCAACGGATACTTCCAGCACATGCCAGCGATTACCCCTTCTGCGCGCTCGATGCTCGCCAGCACCCTGCTGCTCTCCGCGCTCCCCTTCGCTGCCGACGCAGCCACGCAAGACCCGACCCTGGGCACCGTCACGGTGATTTCCACCGGCCTGCGCGGCCAGGAACGCAGCGTGGCCGACAGCCCGGCCCCCATCGACGTGATCAACAGCGAGCAATTGCTCAGGACCGGTCGCGCCGAGCTGTCCGAAGCCATCTCCAAGCTGCTGCCGTCGTTCAACTTCGGCACCAATATCGCCGGCTACAACTCGGTCACCCGGCCGCTGAGCAACCGCAGCCTGGGCCCGGCCTACACGCTGGTGCTGGTGAACGGCAAACGCCGGCACAACGGCGCCACCGGCCAGCGCGGCTCGATCGACAACAGCGGCGCCAATGCCGTGGACATCGACCTGATCCCGGTCAGTGCGGTGGACCACATCGAAGTGCTCAAGGACAGCGCCGCCGCGCAGTACGGCTCGGACGCGGTGGCCGGGGTGATCAACATCATCCTGCGCTCGGACAACGCCGGCGGCCACGTTGAAAGCAGCTACGGCAAACTGTTCTCGGGCCAGGGCGAAACCATCAAGCTCGCCGGCAACCAGGGTTTTGCACTGGGCGACGGCGGTTTTGTGCACCTGTCTGCCGATGCCCGCAAGCGTGGCAGCGCGTCCTGGAACGACAAGGCCGACAGCAGCGTGCGGGCCTTCCAGGACCCGGCCAAGGAAGCGGCCTGGGACCGCGAGGCAATCAAGAACGGCGACCCCGAGCTCAAGGCGTTCAACCTCGCCTACAACGCCGAGCTGCCGCTGGACGGGTTGACCCTGTATTCGTTTTCCACCTACGGCGAGCGCGACGCCGAAGCCGCCAACTACTTTCGCCTGCCCACCGGCACCGCCGCCGTACCCGAAGTGTTCCCGGACGGCTACTACCCGCTGAACAACATCAAGGACCGCGACTACCAGCTGCTGTTCGGCGGCAAGGGCCAGGCGGCGGACTGGAACTGGGACCTGAGCACCACCTACGGGCGCAACAACGTGCACCACTCCAGCGACCTGAACATCAACCCGTCATTGGGTACCGCCTCGCCGACCCGCTTCGACAACCTGGCCACCTTCCGCTTCGAGCAGTGGACCAACAACCTGGACATCACCCGCCACTACGACAGCCTGTTCGACCTGACCACCCCGGTACAGGTATCGGCAGGCCTGGAACACCGCTGGGAGCGCTTTAGCACCTTTGCCGGCGACCCCGAGGCCTACATCACCGGCACCTACCCGGCAGCCTCCGGCGCACAGGCGGCCGTGACCATTCGCCCCGAAGACGAGGTCAGCCTGATCCGCAACAACTACGCCGGTTACCTGGACCTGGCCTTCGACCTCACCGAGCGCTGGTTCCTCGACGTGGCCGGCCGTGTGGAGCACTACGACGACGACTCGGGCAACACCTTTGGCCTCAAGCTCAACTCGCGCTACGAGCTGACCGACAGCGTGGCGGTGCGCGGCACCATCGGCACCGGCTTTCGCGCGCCCTCCCTGACCCAGATCGGCTACACCGTGGCCGACAACCGCGTGGCCACCGACGTCAACGGCAACGTGGTGCCCGCCGTGACCCGCCTTACCCCGTCCGGCAGCGCGCTGGCCAAGGCCCTGGGCGGCGACGACCTGAAACCGGAAAAGTCCCGCAACCTGGGCCTGGGGCTGACCTGGCAACCGGCGCCGCGCACCAGCATCACCGCCGATGCCTACCTGATCGATATCGATGACCGTATCGCCCTCACCACCAACATCTATGACCAGGGCAATGGCGCGATCAACAGCATCCTTGCGGCGCAGGGGGTGGCGCCGGGTACCTGGGTCAACTACTACACCAACGCTTTCGACACCCGCACCCGCGGCCTGGATATCGTCGCCGACCACACCACCTTGCTCGGTGCCTGGGGCGACATTCGCTGGAACCTGGCCTTCAACTGGAACAAGACCACCATCGAAGGCACCCGTGACACGCCGGCCGCCCTGGCAGGTTCGGGGGTCAACCTGGTGGGCCGCGACCGGGAGGGCGACCTGACCGACGCTTCGCCAAAAACCAAGTGGATCGTCGGCGCCAACTGGAAGCTGGCAGACCTTGCGGTGAACCTGCAAACCACCCGTTACGGCTCGGTCAAGACCCTGGCGGTGAACCCCAGCGGCGACCGCAGCTTCGGCGCGAAATGGATCACTGATCTGGATGTGAGCTACAGCTTCGGCGAACACCTGACCGCAAGCATTGGCGGCACCAACATCTTCAACGAGCGCCCGGATGACCACGCGGTGTACAGCGCCCTGGGCCTGGCGCCTTATGGCAACCCGCCGTTCTATCCGGGTGGGGGTTACTGGTACACCAAGCTTGCTTATGACTTCTGAGCAGGCAGATTGGGGCTGCGTTGCAGCCCTTCGCGGGTAAACCCGCTCCCACAGGTTAGGCGCTCACCTCAAGGCATGCGCCGTCCCTGTGGGAGCGGGTTTACCCGCGAAGGGCCGCAACGCGGCCCCAGTTGGCTCAGGCCAAGCCGGGCGCAACCCGCCCGGCCTGGAAGGTTTACAGATGCGACTCGGCGTACTCGGCCAGTACCGAGCGCGGTACACCCTGCAGGGTGATGTGCACGCCGTGGGGGAAGTCCTTGAAGCGCTCGGTGAGGTAGGTCAGCCCCGAGCTGGTCGCGGACAGGTAGGGGGTGTCGATCTGCGCCAGGTTGCCCAGGCAGACCACCTTCGAACCACTGCCGGCACGGGTGATGATGGTTTTCATCTGGTGCGGGGTGAGGTTCTGGCACTCGTCGATCAGGATCAGGCTCTGCTGGAAGCTGCGCCCGCGGATGTAGTTCAGCGATTTGAACTGCAGCGGTACGCGCTCGAGGATGTATTCGACGCTGCCATGGGTGCTCTCGTCATCCATGTGCAAGGCTTCGAGGTTGTCGGTGATGGCGCCCAGCCAGGGCTCCATCTTCTCCGCTTCGGTGCCCGGCAGGAAGCCGATCTCCTGGTCCAGCCCCTGCACGCTGCGCGTGGCGATGATACGGCGGTAGCGCTTGCTGACCATGGTCTGCTCGATGGCAGCAGCCAGCGCCAGGATGGTCTTGCCGGAGCCGGCGGCGCCGGTCAGGTTGACCAGGTGGATATCCGGGTCGAGCAGGGCGAACAGCGCCAGGCTCTGGTGGATGTCGCGCGGTTTCAGGCCCCAGGCCTCCTGGTGCAGCAATGGCTCCTGGTGCAGGTCGAGCAGCAGCAGCTCGTTTTCACGGATGCCTTTGATCCAGCCGACGAAGCCCTGTTCGTCGATGATGAACTCGTTGATGTGTACCGCCGGCAGCGCCTCGAGCAGTTGCACGCGGTGCCAGGTGCGGCCGCGCTCCTGGCGGGTGTCGACCTTGCTGACCCGGTCCCAGAAGGAGCCGGTGACCGAGTGGTAGCCCTTGGACAGTAACGAGACGTCGTCGACCAACTGGTCGGTGCTGTAGTCCTCGGCGGCGATGCCGCAGGCGCGCGCCTTCAGGCGCATGTTGATGTCCTTGGTGACCAGGATCACGTCCAGGTCGGCGCGCTTGCTGCGCAGGTCCAGCAACTGGTTGATGATGATGTTGTCGGCGAGGTTTTCCGGGAGCACGCGGTTGGGTTCGTTGCGCGTGCTCATGAGGATGGACAGGAAGCCCTTGGGCCCGCTCTTGCCACGCTGGATCGGCACGCCGCGTTCGACATCGCTGGGCGAGGCATCACCCAAGGTCTGGTCGATCAGGCGGATGGCCTGGCGGCATTCGGCGGCGATGGTGTGCTTGCCGGTCTTGAGCTTGTCGAGTTCCTCCAGCACCGTCATCGGTATGGCGACGTGGTGCTCCTCGAAGTTGAGCAGGGCGTTGGGGTCGTGAATCAGGACGTTGGTATCGAGCACATACAGGATTGGCTTGCTGGAGGAAGGGTTGCGTCCTTGGTCATCCATACTCGGTCACCTTATGTGGTAGCGACACGGCGCGAACTGCTGCGCCGCAGAGTGACCGCCGATCTCCCCGTATCCGCGTCGTTACGGGCGGGGAGCGCACCTGACAGGAGGGCCTGGATGACGCCACCTGTGCTGCAGGGTTCGGCTGTCTGACTTCTTCATACCGCAAAAACCATGACCGAAAAAAGACTTTTTACGCTTGGGTGAAGTTTATTTTTCCAATTGACGAACAGGGGTTGGCGGGGGGGCCGGGCGGGACTAAAGTCAGAGATCAGGTGTGCCTATAATGGCCTCATCGCCGGCAAGCCGGCTCCTACAAAGCGCATTGGCTGATCCCGATGCAACCTGTGGGAAGCGGCCTTGTGTCGCGATGGGCTGCGTAGCAGCCCCAGGATCTAGACCTCATGCAACATCGCCGGGGCTGCTACGCAGCCCATCGCGACACAAGGCCGCTTCCCACAGGGATCGTGCAAGCTTTTGGACATTGAGCAAGACAGTTGCTCCCGCAGGCCATCTATTCCCTCAAGCCATACCCCTGACAATCCTCCCAACCGATCCCGCTCTGCGCCGTATGCTGCAGCAACCACTCCAGCGCCGGCTGCGCCTTGGGCAGGCTGTCGCGGAACTGGATCACCCCCTTGCGCCACAACAGCATCAGGGTCATCACCCGCTGCGCCGAAGCCTCGGCGCTCAATGGCCCGTCATCCTGGGCGTCGATATCCCACAACGATACGCGCAACTGCTGGCTGGCCATGAAGCCTTCGCCATCGCTGCGCCGCTGCCCGTAGGGCGGACGGAACAGCGGCACGTACAGCTCGGGCAGGTCGGCCTGCACCTGCGCCTGGCTGCGCCGCAACGAATCCTGCCAGCCCTGCCACTGGGCGTGGGAGCGGTACTCCCAGCCCTGAATACCCACGCATTGCCCGGCATACAAGCTGGCCACCGGCCCCGCGTCGCGGCGCTGCTTGAAGCGGTTGCCGAGCACGAAGAAGATGCCCTCGAGCTTCTGCCGGCGCAAGTAGCCGGTGAGCGCGTCGGTGCTGCTACCTTCGGGGCCCGGGCCGCCGACGAATGTCAGCAGGAACATGCGGTCGTTCAACTCCTCGCCGTTGCGCTCGCGGCTGGAGAGTTTGTCCACCTCGCTGCTGGTCTGCGGGAACACCGCGGCCTTGCGCAGCTGTTCATCCAGGTAGCGGCTGTGGAACTGATGGCTGGGCTCGACCCAGCCGGTATAAAAGGTGCCAACATCAGTGGCGAAGATTGCCGCCTGCATGCGCAAGTCAGCCATCGACGCCACCGGGTAGCAGAACGAGGCATCCTGCCCGCAACTGCGCTGGGCCTGCTGGTAGCTGGTCCACAACCGCTGCCACAGGCGCGCCCGCACTGCGCGCACCACCGGCAGGTTGACCTGCCTGAGCCCCAGGCGCGTGGCCAGGGCCTGCTCATCGAGCATCTCGCTTTCGTGCAGCACCCGGGCGAACGACAGGATCTCGGCCCGCGAGGCCACATCGAACAGCGCCGGGCTGTCCAGCTGCTCGGGCCACAGGTTGCGGTCGAGGCTGACGAAATCCGCCGGGGCGGCCTGCACGCCAAGGCTGAGCAGCCCGGCCAGCAAGGCAGTAGCGATACGCACGATGGGCAATCTCCCTGATGAAGGCATGGCGCGCACTATAGCGCGCCGCGCCCTGATGTTCGGTGTCTATCGTCGCCATAGTTTGGCGAAGCCCGGCCAGCCCCGTAGAATCACCCGACGATTACAGGAGCCGAACCGATGCTGACGGTGATTTCCCCCGCCAAGACCCTCGACTACGACACCCCGCCGGTCACCCAACGCCACACCCTGCCGCAGTACCTGGACGACTCTCAAGAGCTGATCGTGCAGCTGCGCGAGCTGTCGCCGGCGCAAATCGCCGAGCTGATGCACCTGTCGGACAAGCTCGCCGGCCTGAACGCCGCGCGCTTCGGCAGCTGGACCCCGGATTTCACCCCGGCCAATGCCAAGCAGGCACTGCTGGCGTTCAAGGGCGACGTATACACCGGGCTGGACGCCGAAACTCTCAGTGAGGACGACTTCAGCTACGCCCAGGAGCACCTGCGCATGCTCTCCGGCCTATACGGCCTGCTGCGCCCGCTGGACCTGATGCAGCCCTACCGCCTGGAGATGGGCACCAAGCTGGCCAACGCCCGCGGCAAGGACTTGTACGCTTTTTGGGGCACGCGCATCAGCGAATGGCTGAACCAGGCCCTGGCCGAGCAAGGTGACGACGTGCTGCTGAACCTGGCCAGCAACGAGTACTTCAGCGCGGTGAAAAAGAGCGCGCTCAAAGCGCGGGTGATCAACGTCGACTTCAAGGACTGGAAGAACGGCCAGTACAAGATCATCAGCTTCTATGCCAAGAAAGCCCGCGGCATGATGAGCCGCTTCGTCATCGAGCAGCGCATCAATGACCCCGAGCAGCTCAAGGCCTTCGACGTGCAGGGTTACTACTACAGCGCCGAGCAGTCCAAGCCGGACCACCTGGTGTTCTTGCGCGATCACGCCGAAGACTGACCCGCCGCAAGCCCGCGACCGGGCGCAACCCCTGTAGGAGCCGGCTTGCCGGCGATAGGGCCAGCAGCCACAACACTGGCCTGTGCTTTTATTTGCAGGCCCGGCCTCATCGCCGGCAAGCCGGCTCTCATAGAACAAACTACAACTCATTGATTTAGCAGGGGCCTGTGGGAGCGGGCTTGCCCGCGAACACCGGCGAAGCCGGTGCCAGACACCGCGTCGCCTGCTTCGCGGTGGTTCGGCACCCCGACAAGCCCGCTCCCACAGGGGCTGCGGCGGGCTCGTGCCCAGTTCTCTGCGCGACAGCGCAGCCCTAGAGGGCTGTGTGGTCTCCTACAGGTATCGTGCCCGGCTGCGGGCACAGTTTTTCACGGCAGCAGCACCTCCCCTGCCGCCAGCCCCTCGACCTGTACCCCTTGCACCACTGCCTGCCCGACCACCACCGGCACTTGCTGCCCGGCATGCCCGGCGTCTGCCCGATACACCACATAATGCCGGCCAGCCGGGTCGGTGCGCAGGGCTTCTTCGGGCACCGCGATACCCTGCTCGCTGCGATACAGCACAACCGCCACCTGCACACGCATACCCAGCCTCACCCCCAAGGCCAGCGGTTCCGGCTGCGCGGCAAGCTGCACCAGCACATCGAACCAAGCGCCCTGCCCTTCCCCCTCCCTGGCCTGCAAACCCAGCGACACCACCTCACCCTGCAGCACCTGCCCGGCGAACCCATCCCCGGTGACCTCGACCAGCATGCCCTCGCGCACCTTGGCCAGATCGCCCTGCTCCAGCGCTGCTGAAACCTGCAAGCGGCCCAGCTCGACCAGCCCGAGCAATGGCATGCCCTGGCTGGCGAGTTGACCGGCTTCCACCAGCCGCTGACGGTCTTGCGCCTCACTGGCCGGGCGGGTCACCAGCCCGGTAAACGGCGCTTTGAGCACACGCTGGTCGCGCAGTGCCGCCAGCCCGTCGTAGCGCGCCTGGGCATTGCCAAGCTCCATCCGGGCGATGGCCAGGTAATCACCCGCGCCCCGCGCCAAAGTCTGCTGCAATTCGTCCTTGGCACTGACCTGCTCAAGGCGCTGGGCGCTGACTTGCTGGCTCAGGGTGTCCAGCTCCTGACGCGCGACAATGCCGCGCCCGAACAAACGCCGGGTATCCTCCAGCGCCGCCTCGCTGTGCTGTAGCGCACGTGTGGCTACGGTCAACGCACGTTGTGCCCGGGCCACCTCCGGCCCGTCCGCCCATCCCTGCAACTCGCGCAACGCACGGCTGGCCTTGAGCCGCTGGGCATCCGCTTCGCGCAACTGGATGTCCAACTGCGTGGTATCCAGCTCCAGCAAGGGTTGGCCCTCGACCACCTGCTGCCCCTCCTGTACCAACAACACCTGAACCGAACCCTGGAAAGGTGCAGCCAAGGTGACCTGCTGCGCGGGCTGAATACGCCCCAGCAGCCCCAGCCGGCGCTCGAGCACCTGCGGCTCTGCGCGCACCCAGCGCCCCTGCTCGGCAAGCTCGCCAGCGCCCTGCCAGGGGTGCCATGCCATCAGCAGCGCAACCACGGCAAACGCCGCCAACAACCCCAGCCCCAGCCTAGTCATTGAGCGCCACATCCCAGCTGTCCAGCGTGGTGCCCAGGGCCAGGTCGAGCGCAGCCTGGGCATTCAGGTAGGCAATCAGGGCATCCAGCTGAACGCTCTGGGCATCACGCAAATCACCCTCGAAGCTCAACACCTGAAAGTTGCTGGAACGCCCCAGCGCAAGCTTTTCCTGTTCGATTTCCAACTTGCGCCGGGACAGTTCAAGCGCACGCCCGGCGATCTCCTGCTGGCGCCAGCGCACGTCGATATCACGCACCGCATCGGCGACCTGGCGTTGCAGTTGCTGGCGGCTTTCGGCCATGCGCTCCTGCTGGCTGGCCAAGGAAACCTCCGCGCGCACCAGCGCTTGCCCACGGCTGAGGTCGCCAATGGGGATCTCCAGTTCCAGCCCCACATACTGCTCCCAGTCACGGCGGCTGCCGGGGCGCTCACGGGCCTGGCTGGCCCCGGCCAGCAGCGACAGGTCCCAGCGCTGCTCGTCACGCGCCAGGTGCACACCCATACGGGCCTGCTGCTCTGCAATCAGTTGCATCAGGTAACCGGGCTGCAGCGCTTCGGCCTGCAACAGGGCCTGGCCGGCATCCACCTGCAGGCGCTGCACCTGCGGCAGCTCGGTTGCCTGCAAGGGCGTGGCCAGGTCCAGCGCCAGGGCCTGCAGCAGGGCCAGCCGGCTGGCGTGCAGGTGGTTGCGGCTGCCCTCCAGGGCCAGCTCCTGGCTGGCCACCTGGGCCTGGGCCTGAACGATGTCGAAGGCCGGCATGCGCCCGGCAGCGATCAGCGCGTGGTTCACTTCGACCAATTGGTTGGCGCGCAGCAGGGCGTCGCTGGCAATGCGCAGTTGTTCCTGGGCGCGCAGCAGCTCACGGTACAGGCCGATGGTGTAGGTGATGGTCTGCGCCACCGTATCCTTGAGCGCCAGGCGGTTGGCCTGCTCGCTCAACTGCGCCTGACGCAAGGGCGCGCTGGCGACCTCGCGGCCCGCCCCGCGCAGCAACGGCTGAATGACCATCAGGTTGGCCCCATCGCGATAGCGCGGGCCAGCCGCATTGGCGCGGGTATGCCCGTAGGCCCAATCAAGGCTCACCCGTGTGCCATAGGGGGTCAGCAGGCTGGCCGCCGGCGCAAGGTCGGCCTGGCGGTAGCGGTCGGCGTGGTTGCGATTGCCCAGGTAGCGCGCCTTGAGCGTCAGTTGTGGGGCAAAACGGTCATAGGCCACGCGCAAGTCGAACTTCTGCGCAATGCGTTCAAGGTAAGCGCTGCGTATCGCCCGGTTGTCACGTAACGCCAGGGCCACGGCATCGGCCAGGGCCAACTCCACCTGCGGCGCCTGCGCCGCCGCGTAGGCCCTGGCCGATACCGAGCCCGCCTGGCTCGGCTGCGACGGTGCCAGGCTTTGCCCGGCAACGGCGGGCAAACCGAACAGCAGTACCAGCAGCCCACGCAGCTCAATCATCGCGCAGCGCCACCACAGGCTCCAGGCGCGCGGCCGCCAACGCCGGCTGCAACCCGAAGAACACCCCGCAGCCCAAGGCGCTCGCCACCCCCAGGGGTATCGACCAGGGGTCGAGGCGCAGCAGCCAGCCGCTGCCAGCGGTAAAGGCCCAGGCTGCCAGCAGGCCGACCAGCGCACCGAGCAAGGCACCCGCAACCGCCAGCAACGCGGCTTCGAGCAGAAACAGCCAGGCGATATCCACAGGCCGTGCGCCCAACGCCATGCGCACACCAATTTCGCGGCGGCGCTCACTGACATTCATCAGCATCACGTTCATCACCCCGACCCCGCCCACCAGCAGGGCAATCGCCCCGAGCCCGGCAAGCAGGCCGGTGAACAGCCGGGCCTGGCGCGCCATGCCGTCGAGCAACTGCTGCGCCAGCAGTACTTCCACCTGCACCGTCGGCAACCGCCCTTGCAGAAACACCTGCAGCACCCTTGCCGCCTCGGCCACGCCCGCGCCGTCGCCCGCCAACGCCAGTACCACGCTGGGCTGGGCCGAAGCCGACAATCGCCGAAGGCCCGGTAGCGGCATCAGCAGCGCATCGTCCACGGCTACCGGCACCATCGGGTTATAGCCCTGTGGCGCCAGCACGCCGACCACCTCGAACAGGTAGCGCCCCAACTGCAAGCGGCCACCCGCCGAGGCGCCCAGCTGCTGCGCCAGGCCCGCGCCCAACAGCACGTGGGTGCTGTCGGCATCCCGGGCTGCCAGCAGCCGCCCCTGCTGCACCTGCAAGCCCAGCACCCCGGCCAGGGCCGGCGTGCTGCCGACCACCATCACCGACTGGCAGGCGCTGGTGCTACGTGCATCGGCCACCGCCATGGCCATCGGCGCCAGGCCGCGCAACGCAGCCGGCAGCGCCTGCAGGTCCAGCACGGCGGCCACGCGGCTTGCACTGTCTTCGACCGGGATGAGGTTGGCCACCATCAACTCGCTGCCCATGCCCTGAAACAGTTGCTGCGCATGCATGGCCGCGCTGTGCCCGACATTGAGCAGCGCCACCACCGCTGCGCAGCCCACCGCGATACCCAGCACCGCCAGCCACGCCCGGCGCCCGAGCTGGCGCAAGCTGGCCACGCTCTCGCCCAGGCGCATCTGCAACCCGGGGCCATAGTGCTCAGGCGGCCCGCACATCGCTCACCTGCCCGCCGCACACCTGGAGGCAGCGCTGCATATGGCTGGCCATGCCGGGGTCGTGGGTGACCATCACAAGAGTCAGCCCGCGCTCGCGGTTGAGCGCCTTGAGCAACAGCAGAATGTCGGCGGCGGTGGTGCCGTCCAGGTTGCCGGTAGGCTCGTCAGCCAGCAGCAGGCGCGGCTCGGTCACCAGTGCCCGGGCGATGGCCACCCGCTGGCGCTGGCCACCGGACAACTGCGCCGGGTAATGCAGCCTGCGCGCCTGCAAACCCACCGCCGCCAGTTGCAGCTCAGCCGCCCGGCGCGCCGCGTGCAGGCCGATACCCCGGTAGCTCAACGGCAGCGCGACGTTGTCCAGCGCCGTCAGCCGCGCCAGCAAGTTGAAGCTCTGGAACACGAAGCCCAGGCTGCGATTACGCATGATCGCCCGTTGCGCCGCGCTGGCCCGGGTCATGTCATGGCCATCGACCAGCAGCCGGCCACTGCACGGCTGGTCGAGCAGCCCGATCAGGTTCAGCAAGGTGCTCTTGCCCGACCCGGACGGCCCGACGATCGCGCAGGTTTGGCCAACGGGGATGGATAACGACACCTGGTCGAGAATCGACTGACCACCGAGGTGGCGGGTGATGCCTTGAAGAGTCACGCTGTCGGCCATCAACTTGAACCTTTGCAAAGGGCATTTTCGCTCGGGGCGGCACACGCCACAGGTAGCTTGAAAACCAAGGCGCTCACAGCTTCTTGTCGCTTTCGGGGTTTTGCGGATTTGCAGGCTGATCCTGCTCCAGCGCATCTGCCTCCTCTGCCCACTCATTGACCATCAAGTCGAACAGCGATAGGCGGACATCGGGAATCTCAATCCCAAGCCCTTTCGACTTCAAAAGGATGTCCATTTCATAGTTCCCATACTGCGCAACCTCTATGCGCGGCAGAGAGTTGTAGAACGCCAAAACCTCCAGATCGCCTTGATCGCTCCTACCTGTCAGTTGATATTCCGCACGCATTCTGTCGATCACGCCACTGGACCAGCGCTCGTGCTGAACATCGCGCTCATCTCGTGCCGCACGTCTTTCATTGACGGTAAACGCACCACTCTCATCGTAAATAATCAGGCTCAACTGCTCACGGCTGAAACCTTTGAAGGGGTTTTCGCCCTTGCCGTTGGAGAAATCCGTAGCGCGGCGAGCACGCTCGAGCAGCTCTGGGTCTGTGGTGTCCGGTAGCGCGTTGTCATGAATGTCCTTGGCGACGTTATACGTCTGGCCGAACAACTTCTGCATCACAGCCGATGCAAAGGCTGCGAGCTCCTTGCGTGAAAGCGTGGCATCACGAGCGGCCGCTCGCTCCGCAGCGGCACTCAACTGCTTGGCCAGGCTGGAAAGTTCCGGTCCCTCCTGTTCACTCTGCAACTCTTCGTTTGTTTTTGTATCAAGGCTGCCGGCTACTCGTTGCACACCTGAAAGCGAGGAAACACCGGGGGCCAATCCATTACTTCGAATGTTTTCTACCACTTTTGTTCTCCTGAGCTTCACCCCAAACTGCGCCGCCCTAACGAGGAACAGCGCAGTTGAGTGACGGGCGAAAAGCTTTTATTTCATGGTGAATTCAACAGCCCATGAGTAATCCGCACTGGTTCGAGTGATGGTCGCGGTACAGGTCGCACCACCGCTTGGGGTTGCAGTCTTGGTCCACTGGGGTTGCTTGATTCCGCCTGCTAACGTACGCATCAGGTAGGTGGTCCGAATGCGCAAGTCTTACCGCCGCTGGTGTAACGCAGCTGAGCCCCATTCACATCGGGGCTGACAATCCGCTGCACCGTTACTCTGGTAGCCGCCCCCGGTTTGACCTCTCGATCAGGCTTTGGATTGGCAATCTGATGCGTGCTGATTTCATTGCTCGTAACGAGCTTGAGTTCAGCGTTCTGGCTTCCCAGGTTCTTGAAGGTCACCTCCACTGGCGGGCCAGCGTGTGCCAAGCCAGCGACAAGCAACGAGGCCACCGCAAAAACGCCCTTCGACATCACATTTTTCATCGATCCATCCCTCTCAACATCCCTTTTTGTATGAGCCCAGGCGCTACGACTGCGCGCCCTGCCCACTCTTTTTTGAGAAGCGCACCGGGAGACCCCATTGGCCAGCCAGCGGTAGTTCCCTTCGAGCACCTGCCCGCACCAAAACGGGGCGAACATGCGTGCTGTGCCCGGCACAACCACCGCACCAACCTAGCCAATTTTATGGCGTCAAGAAACAAACATTGCGTTCCTTATTTCCGATCGCCATAAGACCGTTCGTACAAAAATTGACGGATTTTGAAAAAAATTTTTACATGCTGGCACATGAGCATCCCGCTTCGTTTTCGCCCTTTATAACCGGGGGTGAAACTAAGCAGTGCCATCAAAGTGCGAGTATTTTTCACTGAAAAAATATTTAGAAATCTTTCATCCGCGCGGAACCCAGCCAGGAACTTCTGCTACGACCAATGGCTCATAGCACCCGTAACGAGTTTCAAGCGTGCAACGTGAGAAATGACTTACAGATGACAACAAGCGGGTATCCACTACCCGCATGGAAACCCAGGCAGGCGCAACGGGTAATACCCTAAAGCCCTGCCCATCATGGAGAGACGCGCCCCCTTAAAATCGTCCTAGTGGTTGATTTCAAAAGATTTTTTAATTTGAAAGAACAAGCACAGCAGTTCGCGAAGTGCGTTCTGCAATAAAGACGGCTGCATTTCAGGGCACGCCTTTTTAATACTGGCCTTTGACTGCCAACTTTGAGTGCATAAGTTTTTGCGCTCCGGATTTATTCATGCCTGCGCGCGGTGAAGTGTGCTCTCGCCATGGCACCGTGCGCCCGAAAACTGCTGGTCAATCAACCCGGTCGGCTCTTGCGAGCAAGGGCTGGCGTGATTAAACACACGAGGTGAATGCGATGCGTATCAGCATCTTTGGTTTGGGTTATGTGGGTGCAGTCTGTGCAGGTTGCCTGTCGGCACGGGGCCATGAGGTGATTGGTGTGGACGTGTCCCGCACCAAGATCGACCTGATCAACCAGGGCAAGTCGCCCATCGTCGAACCGGGCCTTGAAGAACTGCTGCAGCAAGGCCTGGCCAACGGTCGCCTGCGTGGCACCACCGACTTCGCCGAAGCCATCCGCGCCAGTGACGTGTCGATGATCTGCGTGGGCACCCCAAGCAAGAAAAACGGCGACCTGGGCCTTGAGTACATCGAGTCGGTGTGCCGCGAGATCGGCTACGTGCTGCGTGACACCACCCGCCGCCACACCATCGTGGTGCGCAGCACCGTACTGCCGGGCACCGTCAAGAACGTGGTCATCCCGATTCTGGAAGACTGCTCGGGCAAGAAGGCCGGCGTCGACTTCGGCGTGGCGGTGAACCCCGAGTTCCTGCGTGAAAGCACCGCGATCAAGGACTACGACCACCCGCCGATGACCGTCATCGGCGAACTCGACAGCGCCAGCGGCGACGTGCTGCAGGCCCTGTACGAAGAACTCGACGCCCCGGTGATCCGCAAGCCGATCGAAGTGGCCGAGATGATCAAGTACACCTGCAACGTGTGGCACGCCACCAAGGTGACCTTCGCCAACGAGATCGGCAACATCGCCAAGGCCGTGGGCGTGGATGGCCGCGACGTGATGGACGTGGTCTGCCAGGACAAGGTGCTCAACCTGTCGCAGTACTACATGCGCCCGGGCTTCGCCTTCGGCGGCTCGTGCCTGCCCAAGGACGTGCGCGCCCTCACCTACCGCGCCTCGAGCCTGGACGTGAAAGCGCCGCTGCTCGACTCGCTGATGCGCAGCAACGAGTCGCAGGTGCAAAACGCCTTCGACATCATCGAAAGCCACGACAAGCGCAAGGTCGCGCTGCTGGGCCTGTCGTTCAAGGCCGGCACCGACGACCTGCGCGAAAGCCCGCTGGTGGAGCTGGCCGAGCGCCTGATCGGCAAGGGCTACGAGCTGAACATCTACGACCAGAACGTCGAGTACGCCCGGGTGCATGGCGCCAACAAGGAGTACATCGAGTCGAAGATCCCCCACGTTTCCTCGCTGCTCAACGCCAACTTCGAACAGGTGGTAGGCGACGCCGACATCATCGTGCTCGGCAACCGTGACGAGAAATTCCGCGCCCTTGCCCAACAGGCACCGGCCGGCAAGCAGGTGATCGACCTGGTCGGCTTCATGAGCAAGCCGACCTGCACCACCAGCCGCACCGAAGGCATCTGCTGGTAAACCCGCACGGGCGGCGCGTCCCTCCCCAGCGCGCCGCCCTGCCTACCCCGAATTCTCGACGGATGCCGAACATGCAAAGGTTCCAGACAGTGCTGCTGCAGTGCGCCGGATGGCTGGTCTACATGAGCCTGCTCATGCTGATCGCCCTAGCCCTGCCCAGCGATATCTTCGACTCGCAGTCGAAGCACTTCATCTTCCTGGTCGGCGCTGTCGGCATCTGGCGCTACTCCATGGGCGCCACCCATTTCATCCGCGGCATGCTCTTCCTGTACATCGTCTACCCCTACCTGCGCCGCAAGGTGCAGAAGCTCGGCAAGGCCGCCGACCCGTCCCACGTCTACCTGATGGTCACCAGCTTTCGCATCGAGGCACTGACCACCGCCCAGGTGTACAGCTCGGTGATCCGCGAGGCCATCGAGTGCGGCTACCCCACCACCGTGGTGTGCTCGCTGGTGGAGATGAGCGACGAGCTGCTGATCAAGAGCCTGTGGGCCAAGTACAACCCGCCCGAGCACGTCACCCTGGACTTCGTGCGCATTGCCGGCACCGGCAAGCGCGACGGCCTGGCCTATGGCTTTCGCGCCATCTCGCGGATGATGCCCGACGACCACGCCGTGGTGGCAGTGATCGACGGCGACACCGTGCTGGCCGAAGGCGTGGTACGCAAGACCGTGCCGTGGTTCAAGCTCTACCCCAACGTCGGTGGCCTGACCACCAACGAATTCTGCGAAGTGCGCGGCGGCTACATCATGAGCGAGTGGCACAAGCTGCGCTTCGCCCAGCGCCACATCAACATGTGCTCGATGGCCCTCTCCAAGCGCGTGCTGACCATGACCGGGCGCATGTCGATGTTCCGCGCAAGCGTGGTCACCGACCCCGAGTTCATCGCCGACGTCGAAAGCGACTCGCTGATGCACTGGCGCCTGGGCCGCTTCAAGTTCCTCACCGGTGACGACAAATCCAGCTGGTTCAGCCTGATGCGCCTGGGCTACGACACCTTCTACGTGCCCGATGCCGCCATCAACACCGTGGAGCACCCGCCCGAGAAGAGCTTCATCAAGGCCAGCCGCAAGCTGATGTACCGCTGGTACGGCAACAACCTGCGGCAGAACTCCCGCGCGTTGGGCCTGGGCCTCAAGCGCCTGGGGCTGTTCACCAGCATCGTGCTGCTCGACCAGCGCGTATCGATGTGGACCAGCCTGCTCGGCCTGACCGTGGCGGTGATCGCCAGCTTCAAATTCGGCCTGCAGTTCCTGCTGGTGTACCTGCTGTGGATCGGCATCACCCGCCTGATCCTCACCATCATGCTGCTGTGCTCGGGCCACAACGTAGGCCCCGCCTACCCGCTGATTCTCTATTACAACCAGATCGTCGGCGCGGTGATGAAGATCTACGTGTTCTTCCGCCTCGACAAGCAGTCCTGGACCCGCCAGCCCACTGCCCTCAAGCGTGACCTCGCCAGCTTTCAACAATGGTTCAACACCTGGTCCTCGCGGACCATGACCTTCTCGGCCGCGAGCATCTTCGTCGCCGTGCTGTTCATGGTCGTGTGAGCCCACCCCGGATCGGATAACAGGAACGAAATCACCATGAATACCGCCGTGAACGTCAATGTCGTGCATGAGTCCGAAGCGCAGCGCCAGCACGCCCGGGTGCGTATCCCCGCCAAGCTGCGCTACCGCGACGCCAACAACGACCCGCAGGAAGTGAAGGTCGATGACCTGTCTGCCGGCGGCCTGTCGTTCCACGCCAAGGGCGCCCTGCCGGTGGACGAGGTGATGCGCGGCCGTCTGCAGTTCGTGGTCGACAACCTCGGCCTGTCGATGGATGTGGAGTTTCTGGTGCGTACCAGCAACCCGCAAACCGGGCGTACCGGTGCCGAGTTCCAGAACCTCGAGCCACGCGACATCGCCACCCTGCGCCACATCATCACCACTCACTTGTCCGGTGAGCTGATCAGCGTCGGCGATGTGCTCAGCACCCTGCAGCGCGACAACTTCACCAAGGCGCGCAAGCAGCGCGACGGTGGCTCGGGCCTGTCGGCGTTCGGCCGCCTGCGCGCCGTCACCGTCACCGCCGGGGTGTTCGCGGTCGGCCTGGTGGCCTTCGGCTTCGTTGCCAAGTCGCTGTACGGCCTGTACTTCGTCAGCCATGCCGAAGCCGGCGTGGTAGCGGTGCCTGCCACCAGCGTCACCATGCCCCGCGACGGCAGTGTGCAGAGCCTGGTCGAAAGCGGCACGGCTGTGGCCAAGGGCGCGCCGCTGGCGACCTTCAACACCAGCATGCTGGACTTGCTCAAAGGCCACCTGGACGACTCGCAACTGGAGCCGGCCAAGGTCGAGGAACTGTTCGGCAAGCAGCTCTCCGGCACCCTGACCAGCCCGTGCGATTGCGTAGTTTCGCGCCAGCTGGTGGATGACGGCCAGTACGCCAGCAAAGGCCAGCCGGTGTTCACCCTGGTACCGCGCACCAGCATCCCCACCGTCGAGGCGCGCTTCAGCTACCGCCAGTTCGACGAAGTGAAGCCAGGCACCCGGGTCAACTTCCAGATCGCCGGCGAAAACGACGTGCGCACCGGCCGCATCGTCGGCAGCGAAAGCCTGGACACCGACAACCTGGCCTCCGACATCCGCGTGCAGATCAAGCCTGACGAAAGCCTGCCGGCAGAACTGGCCGGGCGCCCGGCCTCGGTCAACAGCGACCGTGGCCCGTCGCTCAACTGGCTGATCGACAAGGCCGTGGCCCGCGGGCTGTAAGAGGGACAGAAGATGAACAACAACCACCTCGCCACCTGTAGGAGCCGGCTTGCCGGCGATCGGGTGCACAGCACCCGCCCAGCAGATGCAGCGCCTGAACGGGCCAATCGCCGGCAAGCCGGCTCCTACAAGGGCAACCTCAACCTGGGCCTGTGCAGCCTGGCCCTGGCCATCACCCTGGCCGGCTGCGCCGGCCTGCCCGACCAGCGCCTGGCCAACGAAGCGCTCAAGCGCGGCGACACCGCCACCGCCGAGCAGAACTACAAGGCCCTGGCCGATCTGGGCTACAGCGACGCGCAAGTGGGCCTGGCCGATATCAAGGTGGCCACCCGCGACCCGGCCAAGCTCAAGGAGGCCGAGGCCACCTACCGCGACGCCGCCGCCACTTCGCCACGGGCCCAGGCGCGCCTGGGCCGCCTGCTGGTGGCCAAGCCCGACAGCACCCAGGCCGAACGTGAAGAAGCCGAAACCCTGCTCAAGCTCGCCGCCCAGCGCGGCGAAGGCAACACCCTGATCCCGCTGGCGATGCTCTACCTGCAATACCCGCAGAGCTTCCCCAACGTCAACGCCCAGCAGCAGATCGATACATGGCGCGCCGCCGGCAACCCCGAGGCGGGCCTGGCCCAGGTACTGCTGTACCGCACCCAGGGCACCTACGACCAGCACCTGGGCGAGGTGGAAAACATCTGCAAGGCCGCACTCAGCAGCACCGACATCTGCTACGTGGAGCTGGCCACCGTGTACCAGAAGCGCGCCCAGCCCGACCAGCAGGCCGCCCTGCTCAAGCAGCTGGAGTCGGCTTATGCCCGTGGCACTGTCCCCGCCAGCCGGGTCGACAGCGTGGCCCGTGTGCTCGCCGACCGCAGCCTTGGCCAGACCGACGAAAAAACCGCAAAAGAGCTGCTGGAGAAAGTCGCCCCGGCCAACCCGGCCTCGTGGGTGACCCTCGCCCAGTTGCTCTACGACTTCCCCGAGCTGGGCGACACCGACCAGTTGATGGCCTACATCGACAAGGGCCGCGAAGCCGAACAACCGCGCGCCGAGCTGCTGCTCGGCCGCCTGTACTACGAAGGCCGCAGCGTGCCCGCCGACGCGCCGAAAGCCGAGCAGCACCTGCAGGCCGCGGCCGATGCCGGCGAAATCAGCGCCGACTACTACCTCGGCCAGCTGTACCGCCGTGGGTACCTGGGCGACGTGGCACCGCAAAAGGCCGTCGACCACCTGCTGGCCGCCGCCCGCGGCGGGCAGAACAGCGCCGACTATGCCCTCGCCCAGCTGTTCAGCGAAGGCCACGGCATTCGCCCGGCGCCGACCAACGCCTGGGTGTTCGCCCAGCTGTCCCAGGCCAACCCCACGCCGCAGTCCACCGAGCTTGCCCAGCAACTCGACCAGCAACTGAGCCCTGAGCAACGCAGCCAGGCCCAGCAGTTGCTGGCGCAGGAACAGAAGGCCCGCGCCAGCCTGTTCCAGGGCGCCAACAGCACCCTGGCCCTCGAGGCCCTGCAAGACGACGAAAAAGCAGTAGACGCCGAGGACTCGCTATGACGCTCAATCCCTTCGTGAAAGCCGGCATCGGCCTGAGCTTCGCCCTGCTGTGGTCGATGCCGACCCTGGCCGCCGAGACCGCGCAGAAGAACTTCGGCCTGGACGTGAAAATCACCGGCCAGTCCGAAGACGACCGCGACCTGGGTACCCGCTCCGGCGGCGACGTCAACGGCCTGGGCCTGGACCTACGCCCGTGGGTGTACGGCGAGCGCGGCAACTGGAGCGCCTACGCCATGGGCCAGGCGGTCACCGCCACCGAC
This sequence comes from Pseudomonas sp. NPDC089406, assembly GCF_044900265.1. Lineage (NCBI taxonomy): Bacteria > Pseudomonadati > Pseudomonadota > Gammaproteobacteria > Pseudomonadales > Pseudomonadaceae > Pseudomonas > Pseudomonas sp. NPDC089406. The sequence continues at coordinate 96,897 of NZ_JBJDNC010000011.1, forward strand.
ACCATCGAAACCGACACCCTGCGCCAGAACGACGACGGCACCAGCACCGACACCGCCGCCGACGGGCGCAAGCAGGACAAAAGCTACCTGGCCATGCGCGAGTTCTGGGTCGGCTACAGCGGCCTGACCGCCTACCCCGGCGAGCAACTGCGCTTCGGCCGCCAGCGCCTGCGCAGCGACGACGGCATGTGGCGCGACACCAACATCGAGGCGCTGAACTGGACCTTCGACACCACCCTGCTCAAGGCCGATCTGGGCGTGGCCCAGCGCTTCAGCGAGTACCGCACCGACCTCACCGAGCTGGCCCCGGAAGACAAGGACCGCACGCACCTTTACGGCAACGTCGCCACGCAGTGGACGCCCGGCCACTGGGTTGGCCTGCGCGCCCACCACACCCATGACAGCGGCAGCCTGAAAAGCCCCGGCGAAACCGTCGATGCGCTGGACAAGACCCGCACCGGCGACCTCACCTGGCTGGGCCTGGAAGCCAACAGCGACGCCTACAACTGGCGCAACGACCATACCGTCAACTACTGGGGCAGCGTCACCTGGCTGACCGGCGATCGCGACACCCTCAGCACCCAGACCGTGGGCAACGACCAGGTGGCCACCGGCAAGCAGAGCGGCGACGTCAACGCCTGGGCCACCGACCTTGGCATTCGCCTGCGCCTCGACCCGCAATGGCAGGTGGGCGCGGCCTACGCCCGCGGAAGCGGCGGCGGCGGTGATGACGGCTCGAACAACTTCGAGCAGACCGGCCTTGAGAGCAACCGCTCCAACTTCACCGGTACCCGCTCGCGGGTGCACCGCTTCGGCGAAGCCTTCCGCGGCGAGTTGGGCAACCTGCAGGCGGCCACCCTGTTCGCCAGCTGGCAGCTGCGCGAGGACTACGACGCAAGCTTCATCTACCACAAGTTCTGGCGCGTGGACGGCAAGCAGAACATCGGCTCCAGCGGCATCAACGCGGTGGTCGACGACGGCGGCGTGAACCGCCCGCTGATCAACGGCGAAAAAGACCTCGGCCAGGAAATGGACGTGGTGGTGACCAAGTACTTCAAGCAAGGCCTGCTGCCGGCCTCGATGAGCCAGGCGATCGACGAGCCTTCGGCCCTGGTGCGCCTGCGCGCCGGTGTGTTCAAGCCGGGCGATGCCTACGGCAAAGAAGCCGACTCGTACATGCACCGCGCCTTCGTCGACGTGATCTGGCGCTTCTGAGGCCGGGAGAGGACCCTTATGAACCTGCACCCGAACCTTCGCCACAGCCTGCTCGCCAGCGCCCTGCTGCTGGCCAGCGGTATGGTGGCCGCCGCAGAACCTGCGGTGATCGCCAAAGAGCTGCAACAGGCCAAGACCTACACCGTGGCCAGCGCGCCGATCGAGCCGCTGCACATGGACCCGCCCAAGCTGCCTGACCTGTCCGGCTACACCGCCGAAGCGGTGGAGAAAAAGATCGACCGCCGCCACAAGGGCAAGGTCAGCGTGCGCCGCATGCTCCAGGAGCAGTCGCTGAAGGAGTTCATCGGCGGTGACAACAAGGGCGCCGAGTGGGTGCGCCGCCAGCACGGCATCCCCCAGGCGATCTTCATCGACGACGGCCATGTCGACCTGGTCGAGCTGAGCAAGAAGGTGCCCAAGCAGTACCTGCGCGAAACTGCACCGGGCGTGTACCTGGCGCGCCTGCCGATCGTGGTCGGGCAAAAGGGCGTGCTGGAGATCGACGGCAAGGTCAAGCAACTGCGCCTGTCCGAAGAGGGCGGCTCGTTCATCGTCAACGATGGCAAGCTGTTCGTGCGTGACACCCAGGTGACCGGCTGGCGCGAACAGGCCAACGGCCCGGCCACCTTCCGCAAGCCTGACGAGTTTCGCCCGTTCCTGCTCAGCTGGGGCGGCACCGAGACCTACATCGTCAACAGCAAGATGGAAAGCTTCGGCTACTCCAAATCCAAGTCATACGGCGTGAGCATCTCGCAGTACACCCCGAACATGGCCAAGCAGATGGGCCGCAGCGAACCCACCGGCTGGATCGTGGGTTCCGAGTTCAGCGACATGTGGTACGGCTTCTACTGCTACGAGACCAGCGACTTCGTGGTCAAGGACAGCACATACCGCGACAACATCGTCTACGGCATCGACCCCCACGACCGTTCGCACCGCCTGATCATCGCCGGCAACACCGTGTTCGGCACAAAAAAGAAGCACGGGATCATCGTTTCGCGTGAGGTCAACGACAGCTGGATCATCAACAACAAGAGCTACGACAACAAGCTCTCGGGTGTGGTGATCGACCGTAACAGCGTCAACAACCTGATCGCCTACAACGAGATCTACCGCAACCACACCGACGGCATCACCCTGTACGAAAGCGGCGACAACCTGATCTGGGGCAACAAGCTGATCAACAACCGCCGCCACGGCATCCGCGTACGCAACAGCGTGAACATTCGCCTGTACGAAAACATCGCCATGGCCAACGGCCTGGTGGGGGTGTACGGGCACATCAAGGACCTTTCCGACACCGACCGCGACATCGCCCTCGACCCGTTCGACACCAAGGTGTCGCTGATCGTGGTCGGTGGCGAGCTGGCGGCCAACGGCTCCGGCCCCTTGTCGATCGACTCGCCGCTGTCGGTGGAGCTGTACAAGGTGTCCATGCTGATGCCGCGCAAGTCCAGCGGCATCAGCCTCAACGGCGTGCTTGGCGAGCGCCAGGACGAAATCCTCGACCTGCTGGTGCGCCAGCAAAAGGCTGTGCTGATCGACCCGGTCGAACGCCAGACCGAAATGATCGACTAAGGAAGCCCAGACCATGACCCCACACCTGATGAAATTGCTGGGCCTGTCCGCTGCCCTCCTGGCCATCAGCCAGGGCGTGCGCGCCGAAGAGGTCGTTGCACCGACCTTCAGCGCCGAGCCTTGCTGCCAGCTGTGCCCCGAAGCCCACGATGCCAGCCGCTACACCACCCGCTACCAGCAGAACTTCACCACCCTGGTGCAAGCCCAGGGCGACTGGCTGTTCCGTACCCGCGAAGACCTGCGCACCGAGTTCGACACCACAGCGCTCGGCTACAAGCGCCTGCAGCAAGTGCACGATGCGTTCAAGAAGCGCGGCGTGGAACTGGTAGTGGTTTACCAGCCGACCCGGGGCCTGGTGAACCGCAACATGCTCAAGCCTGAGGAAAAGGCCGCCTTCAACTATCAAAAGGCCCTGCACAACTACCAGGCCATGCTCGCCCGCTTCAGCAAGATGGGCTACAACGTGCCCGACCTGTCGCCGCTGACCAACGAACAGTTGGCCGCCGCCGACCAGGGCAAGGACTTTTACTTCCGCGGCGACCAGCACTGGACGCCCTATGGCGCCGAGCGCGCGGCAAAAATCGTCGCCGACACCGTGCACAAGATGCCGGCCTTCGAGGGCATTCCGCGCAAGGAATTCGAAACCAAGAAGTCCGGGCGCATGGGCAAGACCGGCACCCTGCACAACGTCGCAGGCCAACTGTGCGGCACCAGCTACGCGGTGCAGTACATGGACCAGTTCGCCACCGAACCCAAGGGCGCCGCTGGCGGCGACGACCTGTTCGGCGATGCCGGCAACGCCCAGATCACCCTGGTGGGCACCAGCCACAGCGGCAAGAACTACAACTTCTCGGGCTTCCTCGAGCAATACATCGGCGCCGACGTGCTCAACGTCGCCTTCCCCGGCGGCGGCCTGGAAGGCTCGATGATCCAGTACCTGGGCAGCGAAGAGTTCCAGAACAACCCGCCGAAGATCCTGGTGTGGGAATTCTCGCCGCTGTACCGCCTCGACCAGGAAACCATCTGGCGGCAGATCCTTGGCCTGCTCGACGACGGCTGCGACGACCGCCCGGCGCAGATGAGCGCCAGCGCCACCCTCAAGCCCGGCACCAACGAGCTGATGGTCAACGGCAAGAACGGCGTGATCAAGGACCTGGTCAACCGCAACCACCAGCTCGACATCAAGTTCGAGGACACCTCGGTGAAGGTGCTGCAGGCCACCCTGTGGTACCTGAACGGCCGCCACGAAGACATCAAAATCGAGAAGCCCGAAACCTCCGACACCGATGGCCGCTTCGTCTTCCAGATGCGCGAAGACGAAGACTGGGCCAGCCAGAACCTGCTGGCGCTGGAGGTGCAAGGGCCGGAAAGCGGCACCCAGAAAGTCGAAGCGAAACTGTGCAAACGCAATAACTTCGCCAGCCCCGCGCAACATACCGCGCAGGCCGGCCAGTGAGGCGACCCATGACATCGTTCAGCCGCAAGACCGCACCCGCCCTGCTCGCCCTCGCCCTGTTCGGCACGGCAGCGCAGGCCGCGCTGGTGCCGCCCCAGGGCTACTACGCCGGTATCGACAAGCTCAAGACCGGCGACGGCAACTTTAGCTGCGAAGCGGCGCCCAAGCCGTACACCGGCTCGCTGCAGTTTCGCAGCAAATACGAGGGCTCCGACAAGGCCCGCGCCACCCTCAACAAAGCCTCGGAAAAGGCCTTCCGCGATTCCACCGCCGACATCACCACCCTTGAGCGTGGCGTCAGCAAGATGGTCGGCCAATACATGCGCGACGGCCGCCCGGCCCAGCTCGACTGCGTGCTCGGCTGGCTGCAGAGCTGGGCCAAGGCCGATGCGCTGGAGTCCACCGACTACAACCACACCGGCAAATCCATGCGCAAATGGGCGCTGGGCAGCATGAGCGGTTCGTGGCTGCGCCTGAAGTTCTCCAACTCCCAGCCGCTGGCCGCGCACCAGGCCCAGGCCGAGCAGATCGAAAAATGGCTGGCGCGCCTGGCCGAGCAAACCGTGCGCGACTGGAGCGACCTGCCGCTCGAGAAGATCAACAACCACAGCTACTGGGCGGCCTGGTCGGTGATGGCCACCGCCGTGGCCACCGACCGGCGTGACCTGTTCGACTGGGCAGTGAAGGAATACAAGGTCGGCGCCAACCAGGTCGACGAGCAGGGCTTCTTGCCCAACGAAGTCAAGCGCAAGCAGCGCGCCCTGGCCTACCACAACTACGCCCTGCCGCCGCTGGCGATGATCGCAAGCTTTGCCCAGGCCAACGGCGTGGACCTGCGCGCCGAGAACAACTTCGCCCTGCAACGCCTGGGTGAAGGCGTGCTGGCCGGCGCCCGCGACCCGATCCAGTTCAGCAAGCGCGCCGGGGTCAAGCAGGACCTGCATGACATGAAAATCGAGAGCAAGTACGCCTGGCTCGAACCCTGGTGCGCGCTGTACCACTGCGTGGGTGACAGCCTTGAGCGCAAGCATGAAATGCAGCCGTTCAACAGCTTCAGGCTGGGCGGCGATGTGACCCGGGTCTACGACCCGAGCGCGGAGATTAAAAAGTAACACCATCCCTGTGGGAGCGGGTTTACCCGCGAAAGGGCCAGGCCTGCCTTCTGCCGTGCCTGTGCCGGCCTCTTCGCGGGTAAACCCGCTCCCACAGAGGTACTAGGTTGCCTTCCGGTTTTGAACTGGGGGGTTTGGGGGGCGCTGTGCCCCGAGTGCTGTGCATAACTAGGAGAACCGGGATGGTCTTCTCGTCCAACGTGTTCCTGTTCCTGTTCCTGCCGGTTTTCCTCGGCTTGTACTACATAAGCGGGAACCGCTACCGCAACCTGCTGCTGCTGGTTGCCAGCTACATCTTCTACGCCTGGTGGCGGGTGGACTTCCTCGCCCTGTTCGCCGGGGTCACCCTGTGGAACTACTGGATCGGCCTGAAAGTGGGCGCCGCCGGGGTACGCACCAAGCCCGCGCAGCGCTGGCTGCTGCTGGGGGTGGGCGTCGACCTGTGCATCCTCGGCTACTTCAAGTACGCCAACTTCGGCGTCGACAGCCTCAACGCGATCATGACCTCCATGGGCCTGGAGCCGTTCATCCTGACCCACGTGCTGCTGCCGATCGGTATCTCGTTCTACATCTTCGAGTCGATCAGCTACATCATCGACGTGTACCGCGGCGACACCCCGGCCACCCGCAACCTGATCGACTTCGCCGCGTTCGTGGCGATCTTCCCGCACCTGATCGCCGGCCCCGTGCTGCGCTTCAAGGACCTGGTCGACCAGTTCAACAACCGCACCCACACCCTGGACAAGTTCTCCGAAGGCTGCACCCGCTTCATGCAGGGTTTCATCAAGAAAGTGTTCATCGCCGACACCCTGGCGGTGGTCGCCGACCACTGCTTCGCCCTGCAGAACCCCACCACCGGTGATGCCTGGCTGGGCGCGCTGGCCTACACCGCGCAGTTGTACTTCGACTTCAGCGGCTACAGCGACATGGCCATCGGCCTGGGCCTGATGATGGGCTTCCGTTTCATGGAGAACTTCAAGCAACCCTACATCAGCCAGTCAATCACCGAGTTCTGGCGCCGTTGGCACATCAGCCTGTCAACCTGGTTGCGCGACTACCTGTACATCACCCTGGGCGGTAACCGCAAAGGCACCTTCAACACCTACCGCAACCTGTTCCTGACCATGCTGCTGGGCGGGCTGTGGCACGGCGCCAACTTCACCTACATCATCTGGGGCGCCTGGCACGGCCTGTGGCTGGCCATCGAGCGCGCGCTGGGCCTGGACACCAACCCGCAGCGCTTCAACCCGGTGAAATGGGCCTTTACCTTCCTGCTGGTAGTGGTCGGCTGGGTGATCTTCCGCGCCGAGAACCTGCACGTGGCCGCACGCATGTACGGCGCCATGTTCAGCTTCGGCGACTGGCAGCTGTCGGAACTCAACCGCGCCCAGCTCACCGGCCTGCAGGTTGCCACCCTGGTGGTCGCCTACCTGACCCTGGCGTTCTTCGGCCTGCGCGACTTCTACCGCAACGCCACCCCGGCACAAGCGCCACGCACCCCGGTGCACATCAATACCGACGGCTCGATCGGCCTGGACTGGACCCGGGTAATGACCCGCGCCCTGGTGCTGCTGCTGTTCGTCGCCTCGGTGCTCAAGCTCTCGGCGCAGAGCTACTCACCGTTCCTGTACTTCCAGTTCTGAGGCCTCGATCATGAACCGGACACTTCGCATCACCTATTCGCTGTCGTTCATGGGCCTGCTGGTGGGCCTGGGCGCCTGGTCGGTCGGCGGGCTGGAAAGCTTCAACCGCACCGAACAGATGACCCTGCTCAACGGCAAGCTGGCCAAGGCCGCCGAAACCCACTACGACGAGCAGTTCCCGATCAAGCGCATCGGCACCAACCTGTGGGCCGCGCTGGACTTCAAGCTGTTCAACGAAGGCCGCCCGGGCGTGGTGCTGGGCCGCGACCAGTGGCTGTTCACCGACGAGGAGTTCAACCCCACCGCCGGTGCCCAGCAACAGATGCAGGACAACCTGGCGCTGGTGCGTGGCGTGCGCGATGCGCTGCAGCGCCAGGGCGTGCAACTGGTGCTGGCGATCGTGCCGGCCAAGGCGCGGCTGTACGCCGAATACATCGGCAAGGAGACCCCGGCCAGCCTGCACGACGACCTGTTCAACCAGTTCCACGCCCAGGTGCGCCAGGCCAACGTGCTGGCCCCCGACCTGCTGGCGCCGCTGGAGCAGGCCAAGGCCCGTGGCCAGGTGTTCCTGCGCACCGATACCCACTGGACGCCGATGGGCGCCGAGGTGGTGGCCCAGGCCGTGGCCGAGGCGGTCAGCCGCCAGCAACTGCTCAGCGGCGAGCCGCAACAGTTCATCACCGAGGCCGGCGCCAGCGCGCCCTACAAGGGCGACCTGACCAACTTCCTGCCGCTGGACCCGCTGTTCAGCAACCTGCTGCCGACCCCGGACAACCTGCAACAGCGCAGCACCCACCCGGTGCAGGCCGAAGGCCAAGGCGGTGACGCGCTGTTCGGCGACAGCCAGATCCCGGTGGCGCTGGTGGGCACCAGCTACAGCGCCAACCCGCACTGGAACTTCCTCGGCGCGCTGCAGCAGGCGCTGCGCAGCGACGTCGCCAACTACGCCGAAGACGGCCATGGCCCGCTGTTGCCGATGCTCAAGTACCTGCAAAGCGATGCCTTCAAAGACGCCCCGCCACAGGTGGTGGTGTGGGAATTCCCCGAACGCTATCTGCCGATGAAAAACGACCTCAGCAGCTTCGACCCGCAGTGGATCGCGCAGCTGAAGAACTCCCGCAAATCCGAAGAAAACCTGGCCTTGTCGTCCAACCGGACGGACCACTGATAGAGAGGAACACGCACATGACTAGCAAAACCAAAATTGCCAAAGCCCTCACCCTCGCGGCCGGCCTGACCCTGGCTTCGATGCAGGCCTTCGCCGGCGCCGACGCCGCCCTGTATGGCCCAAGCGCGCCCAAAGGCTCGACCTTCGTGCGCCTGTACAACGCCGCCAGTGCCCCGACCGCAGCCTCGGTGGGCAACACCCAGATCAAGCAGGTCGGCGCCCAGGCCAGCAGCGACTTCAGCTTCCTGCCAGGGGGTGACTACACAGCCCAGGTGGGCGGCAAGAGCGTGCCGGTGAAGCTGGCCGCCGACAAGTACTACACCCTGGTCAACAACGCAGGCTCCAACCCGCAACTGATCGAAGAGCCGCCGTTCAAGAACAAGCAAAAAGCCCTGGTGCGCGTGCAGAACTTGAGCGACCAGCAACTGACCCTGAAGACCGCCGACGGCAAGACCGAAGTGGTCAAGCCGGTGGCCGCCAAGGGCCGTGGCGAACGTGAAATCAATCCGGTCAAGGTCAACCTTGCCCTGTATGCAGGCGACAAGAAAGTCGGCGACGTCAAACCCGTCGCCCTGGAGCGCGGCGAAGCGGCCGTGCTGTATGTCACCGGTTCCGGCAACAGCCTGTCGCCGGTGTGGGTAACTCGCCCCGTGGCTAGCAACTGATCCCCCTGCCTCTTAAAAACTATTGGAGAAACATGATGATCCCGGTAATTCTTTCTGGTGGTAGCGGTTCGCGTCTGTGGCCTCTGTCGCGCAAGCAGTTCCCCAAGCAGTTCCTGGCACTGACCGGCGAACACACGCTGTTCCAGCAGACCATCGAGCGCCTGGTGTTCGAAGGCATGGACACCCCCATCGTGGTCTGCAACAAGGACCACAAGTTCATCGTCCAGGAGCAGCTGGGCGCCCTGAAACTTGAAACCCAGGCCATCCTCATGGAGCCGTTCGGGCGCAACACCGCCCCTGCGGTGGCGATGACCGCCATGAAGCTGGTCAACGAAGGCCGTGACGAGCTGATGCTGGTGCTGCCGGCCGACCACGTGATCGAGGACCAGAAAGCCCTGCAACGCGCCCTGGCCCTGGCCACCGTGGCCGCCGAGCGTGGCGAGATGGTGCTGTTCGGCGTGCCGGCGACCAAGCCTGAAACCGGCTACGGCTACATCCGCTCCAGCCAGGATGCGCTGCTGCCCGAAGGCGTGGCGCGGGTTGCGCAGTTCGTCGAAAAGCCTGACGAAAAACGCGCCAACGAGTTCGTCCGCGCCGGCGGCTACTTCTGGAACAGCGGCATGTTCCTGTTCCGCGCCAGCCGCTTCCTCGAAGAGCTGAAAAAGCACGACCCGGACATCTACGACACCTGCCTGCTGGCCCTGGAGCGCAGCGACGAAGAAGCCGATGTGCTGAGCATCGACGAAGCCACCTTTGCCTGCTGCCCGGACAACTCCATCGACTACGCGGTGATGGAAAAGACCCAGCGCGCCTGCGTGGTGCCGCTGTCGGCCGGCTGGAGCGACGTGGGCTGCTGGTCGTCGCTGTGGGAAGTGCACGAAAAGGACGACAACGGCAACGTCACCAAGGGCGATGTGGTGGTGCAGGACAGCCACAACTGCATGATCCACGGCAACGGCAAGCTGGTGTCGGTGATCGGCCTTGAGAACATCGTGGTGGTCGAAACCAAGGACGCCATGATGATCGCCCACAAGGACAAGGTTCAGGGGGTCAAGCAACTGGTCAACACCCTCGACGCCCAGGGCCGGACCGAAACCCAGAACCACCTCGAGGTGTACCGCCCGTGGGGCTCGTACGACTCGGTGGACATGGGCGGGCGTTTCCAGGTCAAGCACATCACCGTCAAGCCCGGTGCTGCGCTGTCGCTGCAGATGCACCACCACCGCGCCGAGCACTGGATCGTGGTGTCCGGAACGGCCGAGGTGACCTGCGACGAGAACGTGTTCCTGCTCACCGAGAACCAGTCCACCTACATCCCGATCGCCTCGGTGCACCGCCTGCGCAACCCGGGCAAGATCCCGCTGGAGATCATCGAGGTGCAGTCCGGCAGCTACCTGGGCGAGGATGACATCGAGCGCTTCGAGGATGTGTATGGGCGTACCTCCACGCCGGTGGAGCGTGGGGTTTCAGTGAAGACCATCGCGCAGTAACCGCTTAGGGCCCTATCGCCGGCAAGCCGGCTCCTACAGGGTACTCTGTAGGAGCCGGCTTGCCGGCGATGCTTTTTGAGCCCCACCCTATTTCCCGCTAGGATGATCGAACCCCCGCCACCAAGGCCTGCCCACCATGATCATCGGCGCCCTGCTCATCCTCACCTGGCTGGTCCTGCTGCTGCGCTACCCGGCCAAGGCCCTGCCGATTTCCCTGGCAGCCGTGTGCGGCCTGGGGCTGGTGGCGCTGGGGGTGGTCTGGCAGGACACCCGCGAGGCCTCGCAACTGGCCCGCCTGGACATCCGCCTGAGCTACGCCCCCGACCAGTGCCCCGCCGACCGCGCCCTGCAGGTGCGCATGAAAAACGGCAACAAGGCCCCTCTCACCGAACTGCGCTGGCGCGTGGCGGCCTATGCCCCCGGCGACACGGTGAACCTGGCCGAGAACACCTACAACGCCCCGCGCTACCGAGGCCCCGGCGAATTGCAGCCGGGCCGCGAGTGGAGCGACTGCCTGCCAGTGCCGCCACTGCGCTCGGGGTACCGGCCACAAACCCTGGAGTTTCGTGCCGAGCACCTGCAAGGTACATTCGCCAACTAATGTATTGCCTGTCCCGACCTCTTCGCGGGCAAGCCCGCTCCCACAGGACTGCGCGACCCCTGTAGGAGCGGGCTTGCCCGCGAAGGGGCCAGCACAGCCAACATCAAAAAATCCAGACTACAGGCCCCCTCCATGCCCACCGTCCTCATCACCGGTTGTTCCAGCGGCATCGGCCGCGCCCTGGCCGACGCTTTGCGCGATGCCGGCCACGATGTCTGGGCCACCGCCCGCAAGCAGCAGGATGTCGAACAGTTGAGCGCCGCAGGCTTCACTGCCCGGCAACTGGACGTCAACGATGCCGACGCCCTGACCCGCCTGGCCGAAGAACTGCCGCAACTGGACATGCTCATCAACAACGCCGGCTACGGCGCCATGGGCCCGCTGCTGGACGGCGGCGTCGACGCCATGCGCCAGCAGTTCGAAACCAACGTGTTCGCCGTGGTGGGCGTAACCCGCGCGCTGTTCCCGCTGCTGCGCCGCTCGCGCGGGCTGGTGGTGAACATCGGTAGCGTCTCTGGCGTGCTGGTGACCCCGTTCGCCGGCGCCTACTGCGCCTCCAAGGCCGCCGTGCATGGCCTGTGCGATGCCCTGCGCCTGGAGCTGGCGCCGTTCGGCATCCGCGTGATGGAAGTGCAACCCGGCGCCATCGCCTCGCAGTTCGCCAGCAACGCCCAACAGCAGGCCGAGCAGGTGCTGGCCGCCGATTCGCCGTGGTGGCCGCTGCGCGAACAGGTGCAGGCCCGCGCCCGCGCTTCGCAGGACCGGCCCACCCCGGCAGCGGTGTTCGCCCAGGGGTTGCTGGCCGCCACGCGCAAGTCGCCGGTGCCGGCGCTGGTGCGTATCGGCAATGGCAGCACCGCCCTGCCGCTGATGGCACGGCTGCTGCCGCAGCGCTTGCTCGACTGGGTGCTGCGCAAGCGCTTTGGCTTGTTGCGCCCGCTTTGAGCTGGGTGTGTAAGCCATTCCCTGATATCAAAATGCCTTGACCCAGGTTTACCATGGTTTTATCCGGCCCAAGGGGGGCCGCCCCGACGAAAAGGACTTTCGGCCATGGCAAAGCCTGCAGCCCGCGTCAGTGACACCCACAGTTGCCCGATTCCCGGCCACGCCCCCAACCCGATTGCCGCCGGCTCCGGCGACGTGATCGCCGAGGGCATGCCAGTGGCCACCGTCGGCCACGCCTGCGCCTGCGGCGGCGCGATCACCCAAGGCATGCCCACGGTGTTCGTCAACGGCCAGCCGGTGGCCTACCTTGGCAGCCCCACCAGCCATGGCGGCAGCATCATCAGCGGCGCCGGCACGGTATTGGTCGGCAGCACTGTCACCCCTGCCCCGTTCAGCGGCCTGGCGCCGATGCCCGGGCACTTCAACGAACACTTCGCCCTGCAGTGCGCCGACACCGGCGAACCCCTGGCCGGGCGCGCCTACACCCTGACCACCGCCTCCGGCCGGGTGCTCAAGGGCATCACCGACAGCAAAGGCCGCACCCAGACCATCGGCTCTTCGGAAGCGGAAGCCGTGCACCTGGAATTCGAACCGCAAACGGAAGTGGTACTCGCCTAAGGACCCGGCATGGCTAACGAAACCGCGCAATCCAACCTGAGCCCGAGCAACAACAAGCAGGGCTCGGTGGTGCAGTCACGACAGTTCAAGATCACCGACATTCCCGATGCCATGGACAAGATGGGCTGGCCGGTGTCGGCAAAGCTGATGCGGCACTGGTTCAAGGGGCGGCCTTGGGATACGCCGGATGGGGGGATGGACCACGACGTAAAGAAACATATCGCCTTCGCACCAGACGAGTTTATCGAGGAAAGCATCGTCAAAATGAGCTGGGTAATGAACTATGCCAGGGCACGTGAAAAAATGGCCGTGCTGGAAGCGAACTGGAATAACGCCAACGCACAGATCGAAATCACCGCCGCGATTCTTAAATTCGTCGATGGAAAGCCACCCGGTTCATACCCAATAAAATTCAACGGACTGGCTTCGAAAGCCGAACGCTTTCCCTACTTCAACTCACGCTCGGTTGAGTTCAACCAGACGGGTGATGACGACCTCAATGACCTGCGCGGTGCTTTGGCAAACTTCAACTTGCGGGTGATTGCCGAAGGCAATGTTGCTGTGCTCACCGACAGTATTATCTTTACGGCCAGCACACTCGGTTTCTATGTAGAGGACAGCTATGATTTCGTTGATGATACATTCTGGAGCCAGCCGCTAGGCTTCTGGAACTTTGACGGCATTGCGCCAAGTATCGCCTCCGCAATGGCAACCAATAACGGCATCGATCAAATGTCTTCCGCATCGGCAATGTATTCGATGTCTGGCAATCCACAGGCGGAAGCCCGTTACCGGGAAATTCAGGAAGCCCGATATTTTCTGATCACCAATGGCAGCTTCGCAAAATACCGTAAAATACAGAAAAAAGGCGGAGACTTCCGTGTGTTTTCGGATATCTATTACAAGCCACTGGCGTCTCCCGTCACTATCAAGGTCAAATAATGAAACGTCTCAGTCGCACCCAGAAAGCCGTCGCCCTGATTGCCGGCTTTCTGCTCGTGCTTGTAGCCGAGGCTATTCGGCAGACACAGCTTGAACCTTGGGTCGAGACAATCAGCCCATCAGGAAAATACAGACTCGAAAACGTAAAAGTTGGCGGCCCACTGTTCATTGCCAGTGCCAAGGGCTACCTGCGCGTGGTCAACATCAATGACCCCAAGGAGGCCTATCGGTCGCCACTCTACGATTGGGAATCGGTAGACATGGGTAGCCGTGAGTATGAAGACGGGGTGGGTATTCGATGGCTCACGTTCCACAAAGAAAAGAAAGACTTTGATATCGCGTTGCCTGACTGGCAGGAAAGTTGGCAGAATTTCTTCATCAGCAACACGCCGTACACCGTTTTTCCAAACTGATTGGCTTTTGCCGCTCTGCCAGACCTGGAGCACCGCATGAAGAAAAATCCGGGTCGGCTGCCACACTGGGGAGGGCCGCAATGGCGAGAGCACTGGCAGAACCTGTTCATCGGCAATACGCCGTGCACGGTCTTTCCAAACGGTTAGGCCTATGGACAGGACAATGAAATTACGTAACTCATGGCAATGGAGCATGCTGACAGCCAGTATTTTTTTGCTCCTTCTGATGGAAGTTTTGCGTCAGACACATCAGGTGGCAGATGTCATATCCAACAGTCCATCAGGTGACTTCAGGCTTGAACATGTAGAAGTTGGCGGCCCCTTCTTTTTATTCGGCAGCATGGCTTACTTGCGCGTCGTCAACACCCGGCACCCCAATGAGGTCTATCGCTCACCGCTCTATAACTCCGAGACGGTCGACATGACCAAATTCGAAGACGACAAGACGGTCGGTATCTACTGGGTAACATTCCGCAAGCAGGAAAAGGACTTCGAAATCGCACTGCCTGACTGGCAGGCGCACTGGCAGAACCTCTTCATCAGCAATACGCCCTACACGATCTTCGACAACGACTGAACGTTTGTCGGAACCAGCTTGCTGGCGATCACCGGTAACGCCGGTGCCAGGCTCGCGGGCTGTGTTGTCTGGGCCGGCCTCATCGCCGGCAAGCCGGCTCCTACAGGTATGGTGCAAGCCTGGAAGTGATGCGATCCCTGTGGGAGCGGGCTTGCCCGCGAACACCGGCAACGCCGGTGCCAGGCTCGCGGGCTGTGTTACCTGGGCTGGCCCCATCGCCGGCAAGCCGGCTCCTGCAGGTGCAGCGCAGGCCTGGAGGTGATGCGATCCCTGTAGGAGATCACCCAGCCCTTTGGGCTGCCCTGTCGCGCAAAGAACAGAATTCGCAAGCGCTTGCGTACCCTGTGGGAGCGGGTTTACCCGCGAACACCGGCAACGCCGGTGCCAGGCTAACGGGCTGTGTTGCCTGGGCGGGCCTCATCGCCGGCAAGCCGGCTCCTGCAGGTGCAGCGCAGGGCTGGAGGTGATGCGATCCCTGTAGGAGATCACCCAGCCCTTTGGGCTGCCCTGTCGCGCAAAGAACAGAATTCGCAAGCGCTTGCGTACCCTGTGG
>NZ_JBJDNC010000011.1:111970-148083 GCF_044900265.1 Pseudomonas sp. NPDC089406
GGGAGCGGGTTTACCCGCGAACACCGGCAACGCCGGTGCCAGGCTAACGGGCTGTGTTACCTGGGCTGGCCTCATCGCCGGCAAGCCGGCTCCTACAGGGACAACACAGCGCTAGAGCCATTAAACCTTGTCGAATGCCTGCCAGCCGCCACCCAGGGCCTTGTACAACCCCACCAGCGCCTGCGACACGGCGGCCGAGCTGTCGATCCACTGCTCCTCGCTGGCCAGCAGCGCCGATTGCACGGTCAGTACGTTGAGGAAGTCCACCGCGCCTTCCACATACTGGCGCTGGGCTGTTTCCAGGGCGATGCGGTTCTGCCGCACGGCTTCGGCCAAATGGTCGCGGCGCAGCTGGCTGGCGTTGTACAGGCGCAGCACGTCGTCGATCTCGTGCCAGGCGCCGAGCACCACCTTGCGGTAGTTCAGCGCCGCTTCCTGCTGCTGCGCCTCGCGCAGTTGCAACGTGCCCTTGAGCCGCCCGCCTTCGAAAATCGGCAACGACAGCTGCGGGCCGAAGGCGAAACGGCGCGAATCCCAGCCGCCGAAATCCGACAGTTGCATGGCCTGGAAGCCGACACTGCCCGACAGGCGAATGCTCGGGTAAAAATCAGCCTTGGCCACGCCGATGCTGGCGGTGGCGGCGTGCAAACGGGCTTCGGCCTGGCGAATGTCCGGGCGGCGCTCGGCCAGTTCCGACGGCACGCCGATAGCGAAGCGCTGTTGCGGCGCCGGCAAGTCGCCGGCCTGCTGCAACTGGGCCTGCAGGCTGCGCGGCGGTTCGGCGGCGAGCAGACTCAGGGCGTTGATCAGGTCGTCGCGGCGGGCTTCGAGGGTTGGCAGGCGGGCTTCGATCGAGGCCACCTGGGCGCTGGCCTGGGCCACATCGAGCCGGGTGGCGACGCCTTCGGCCTGGCGGTCTTCGGAGAGCTTCAGGCTGTGCCGGGCAACCTTGAGGTTGTCTTCGGTCACCTGCAGGGTGTGCTGCACGGCGCGCAGCTGGATGTAGTTGCCGGCGGTCTCCGAGAGCAGCGCCAGCAGCACGCCGTTGCGGTCGTTCTCGGCCACCTCGACACTGGCGTCGGCGGCCTCGACCTGACGGCGCACCCGGCCCCACAGGTCCAGCTCCCAACCAGCGACCAGGTCGCCCTGCCACAGGTTGTAGGCTTCTTTACCGGCCTTGCCCGACGGGTCGTTGAGGCCTTCGGCGCTGTTACGCGCGCGGCTGTAGCCGGCGTTCGCATTCACCGACGGTGCTTCATCGGCGGCCACGGTGCCGCGCAGGGCCCGGCTTTGCAGCAGGCGGGCGCTGGCCATCTGCAGGTCGAGGTTGCGCTCGGCGACCTTCTGGATCAGCGCGCTGAGCTGCGCGTCGTGGAAACTGTCCCACCAGCGCAGTTCCAGGGGTTCGGCTACCGGTTGGCTGGCGGCGGCTTGGCCTTGCAGGGCGGCCCAGCCGTTTGGGGCTTCGGTGGTTGGGCGCTGGAAGTCAGGGCCGAGGGTGCAGCCGGCCAGCAGCGCGGCCAGTAATGCCGGGGCCGCTGCGCGGCCCTTTCGCGACACAAGGCCGCTCCTACAAGCCCCGACGTTCTCAACATGTTTAACTTGGCCGCTCATCGCGCGGTCACCTCTTTACCCGCCAACTGGTCGCCCTGGGTATCGATGGTCGCTTCAACCGACATGCCGACCCGCAGGCGATCCAGCAGCGGCTGGCCGTCGTCGAAAACGATCTTCACCGGAATGCGCTGCACCACCTTGGTGAAGTTGCCGGTGGCGTTGTCCGGTTTCACCGCAGCGAAGGTCACCCCGGTGGCCGGGGCGATGCTCTCGACGTGGCCATGGAGCTTTTCGCCGGCAAAGGTATCGACGCTGATGGTCACCGGCTGCCCGGGCTGCACATGGGTCAGTTGGGTTTCCTGGAAGTTGCCGACGATGTAGGCCCGCGCCAGCGGCACCACCGACAGCAACCGTGCGCCGGGGTTGACGTAGGCGCCCACGCGCAGCGCGCGCTCACCGACCATGCCGTCCACCGGGGCACTGATCTGGGTGTAGGACAGGTCCAACTGGGCCTTTTCCAGCCCCGCTTCGGCGCGCTTGAGCTGGCCATCGGCACTGGCCACCTGGGCGGTAAGAATGTCCACCTGCTTGCGCGTGGCCAGCAGTGCGGCCTGGGTGTTGGCCAGCCGCGCGCGAGCCTGGTCGACACGGCTGCGCGCCTGCTGGGCGTTCTGCACGGTGCCGGCGCCCTGCTCGGCCAGACGGCTGTAGCGGCCCACTTCATGGTCGGCGAAAGCCACTTCGGCCTGGGCAGCCTTGACGGCGGCCTCGGCCTGGGCGATCAACGCCGCCTGGCGCTCCAGGGTGGCGCGGGCGTCCAGGCTCTGGGCCTTGGCCACCAGCAACTGGGCCTGGGCGGCGTCGAGGGCGGCCTGGTAGTCGCGGTCATCGATGGTCGCCAGCAACTGGCCGGCTTTGACCTGCTGGTTGTCCTCCACCAGCACCTCCTTGATGAAACCTGCAACCTTGGGCGCCACCACGGTGTAGTCGGCGGTTACATAGGCGTCGTTGGTGCTCTGGCGCTGGTCGCTGCCGAACAGCCAGGGGCCGGCGATGGCGGCCAGCACGGCCACGGCCAGTACCGAGCCGATGAAAAGCGTTTTGCGGTTGGGGGTCATTTTGCGTTTCTCGAATTCATCCACAGGCTCAAGCCACCGCACGCGGCGGGTAGACCCGGGTAGGCACGAAGGGGATCAGGCAGATCAAGGCAACGGCGATGCACGCCATCACCAGGTAAAGGTCGGCAGAAGTCAGCACCAGCGCCTGGTCGTGGATGCGCTTGGCCAGATTCGCAGCGTTGTCGTCGAGCAGCGGCGCATTGCCCAGGCTGTCCACCAGGTGGTTGGAATGAAAATGCCGGCGCAGGGTGCCCAGGGCGTCGAGCAGGCCACCGGCGATCACCGCCGCCAGGCCCTTCACGGTGTTGAACCAGCTGGAGGCGAACGGGCCTTCCTGCGGGGTCATGCCGTTGGTCGAGAGCATCAGCAGCGGCAGCACCGCCATTGGCTGGCCGAACACCTGCAGCAGGTAGAAGGGGTAGAAGTCGCCGCGAATCCACTGCGAGGTCAGCAGGCTGCTGCCCACGCAGGAGGCCGCCAGCATCGCCAGGCCTACCGCCAGTACCCAGCGGCAGTCCACCGCACGTATGTTGCATAGCGCCGCAGTAAGCGGCAAGGCGATCAGTTGCGGCATGGCCACCAGCATCATCAGCGGGCTGGTCTGCGCCGGGCGGTAGCCCTGGATTTGCGCCAGGTACGCCGACGGAATGCTGCCCACACCGGAGAGCACGATCAGCACCCCGGCCAGGGTCACCAGGGCGAAGCTCAGGTTGCGCCGCCCGAGCATGCGCAACTGGAAGAACGGCAGCGGCTCAGACCATTCGTTGAACATGAACAGCACCAGCAACAGCAGGCCGCCACCCAGCAGCCAGCAGATCAACGGCGAATCGAACCAGCCCCAGCGGTCGCCCAGGGACAACCCCAGCACGATGCAACTGATAGCCGGCAGGCCCAGCAGCACGCCGCGCCAGTCGAACTGCTTGAAGCGCTCCAGGCGCAGCGGGTCCTGGGGCAGGCCCCAACCGACGCAGGCGATGGCCACCAGCGACGGCAGGATGATCTGCCAGAACGCCCACTGCCAGCCGACATACTCGGTCCACAGGCCCGCCAGCGGCGTGCCCAGGTTGGGGCCGAAGGTGGCGGTCAGGGCGTAACAGGCCAGGCCGTACACCTTGATGCCCGGCGGCAGAAAGCGCAGCGCCACGCTCATCAGCATCGGCGGCAAGGCACCCGAGGCGAAGCCCTGCAGCACGCGCAGCAGCATCAGGCTGTGCAGGTTGGGGGCGAAGGGTTGCAGCAGGCCGAGCACGGCGAACAGGCCGACGGCGGTCATGGTGAAGCGGCGCAGGGAGAAGGTGGTGGCCAGCCACGGCGCAAAGGCCATGGCCGACACCGAGGCGGCGCTGTACACCGCCAGCAGCCAGGCGCCCTCGTCGGCGCCGATGCCCATGGCTCCGCGAATGTCGCCGAGCGAGATCTTGGTCACCGCCTCGTTGAGCCCGGCGCACAGCACCGCCAGCAACACGCCGAACAGCCCCACCACCACCTGCACGCCAAACGCCGTCTGCGCAGGGGCGGCCGGCGCGGGGGCGGCGGCCAGCGCGGCAGAGGGCGCGGTCAGGGAACTCATGGGAAGACATCTCCAGCAACAAATTTTTGGCTGGGGCAAGTCTAAGAAGGTCGAATGCTGACGGAAAGCGACTTGTTGGAAGGTTTATGTTGCGTCAGACGCAATCCAGCATTATTCGGTGTCGCCTGCTTCGCGGGTAAACCCGCTCCCACAGGGACCGCGCAGTTCTCTGCAGCAACGCCAAACCTGTGGGAGCGGGTTTACCCGCGAAACAGGCGACGCCGGTTTCAAGGCTCACCCCCGCAACAAGCCTTCATGGTCCTGCGCAACCAGCGGTGCGCAGGGTCGTTGTCAAACCGCGGGTGCCAGGCCTGCATCACCCGCACCTTCTCCAGTGGCACCGGGATCTCGAACGAACGCAGTGGCAAACCGAACTTGGCCACGCTGCCGAGGATATTGGCCGGCATCGGCAGAATCAGGTCCGACTCGGGCAGCGAGAACATCGCCGAATGAAAACTCGGGGTAATCAACGCCACCCGCCGCTGCACGCCGTGGGTACCCAGTTCCACATCGATCGGCCCGTTGGCCCGCCCGCGCCGCGACACGCTGATCTGCGGGTATAGGGCAAAACGCTCCGGGGTGATTTCATCGTCGAAGATCGGGTGGTCGGCCCGCGCCAGGCCGACGAACCAGGTGTCGAACAGGCTCTGCACCTTGATCTCGGGCACCAGCTCGATGCTCGAGCTGACCACCAGGTCGATCTGCCCGTTGCGCAGCACCAGGTCGTCGTCGCCCTGGTGCTCGGGCACGAAGCGCAGCACGGTGTTCGGCGCCTCGGCCATCATCATGTGCAGCAAGCGGGCGCCGTACAGGGCGATGAACAGGTCGTTGGTGCGAATGTTGAAGGCGCGGTCGAGGTTGGCCAGGTCGACCTCGTCGCCACTGCGAAACACCTGCCCGGCCTGCTCCACCAGCAGCCGCACCTGATCGCGCAGCGCCAGCGCCCGGGGCGTGGGCACCAGGCCGCGGCCGGCGCGCACCAGGATCGGGTCGCCCATGGCATCGCGAATGCGCCCCAGGGTGCGGCTCATGGCTGCCGGGCTCAGGTTCATGCGCTGGGCCGCGCCAACCACACTGCCCTCGTCGAGCAGGGCATCGAGGGCGACGAGCAGGTTCATGTCCGGGAGTTGCATGGCAGTTTTCCGTGACTGCTGTGGGAAACGCGATGGTAGCAGGTTGCTGGATTGCGTCAGACGCAATG
The DNA here is from genome assembly GCF_044900265.1 of Pseudomonas sp. NPDC089406. Lineage (NCBI taxonomy): Bacteria > Pseudomonadati > Pseudomonadota > Gammaproteobacteria > Pseudomonadales > Pseudomonadaceae > Pseudomonas > Pseudomonas sp. NPDC089406. The sequence goes on from NZ_JBJDNC010000011.1 coordinate 117,414, forward strand.
GCGCCGTGCGTGGGGGGCCATTTATTTACGGGGGACAATGCATCGAAAATGCGCTGACCTTCATCGCCAGCAAGCCGGCTCCTGCAGGCAGCGCATCTCCTTGTAGGAGCCGGCTTGCCGGCGATGGGGCCCGACCTGCCTGGACCCTGTAAGGAAGCCCCATGCCGCACCCCGTCCTGATCGCCATCGACGCCTCCCCCGCCGCCGCCAGCCTGCTCACCCTGGCCCGCCGCTACTGCCGCCCAGGCGAGCACACCCTGCACGTGCTGCTGGCCATCGACAGCACCTTCGCCGTGCACGACCAGCCCAAGGCCTACACCGAGCAGGAGCTTGAGGAATACCCCGCCGCCTGCGACGAGCAGCAACTGGCCGAACGTGCCGTCGCCACTGCCGTGCGCGCACTGCGTGACGCCGGCTTCGACAGCCTTGGCTGCATGGTCGCCGGTCAACCGGTGGAGGCCATCGTCGCCAAGGCCCGGGAGCTTGAATGCGAGCTGATCATCATGGGGCACCGGCATCTGTCGCGGCTGGGAAGGCTGCTGGACCCTTCGATCAGTGCCAAGGTGATTGACCGGGTGCAGGTGCCTGTGCTGGTGGGTGCCGCAGCGAGCGGCTGACAGGCCTCTGTACGGTCAAAGCGCGACAGCCATCAAGCCAGGCCGTATGCGCTCTGCCAACTTGGCAATGTCCATGTCTCCCTCAGCCAGGTTTTCGAATGCAAACGGGTTGAGCATCTGACGGGTGGCCAGCACGTTTTGATCGACGATACTGATTGCCGATTCAGCACATACGATTGGCCAATGCAGGCCGATCTGTTCAAGCTGCCTGATCACGATTGCCCTGGCCTCATTTCGATCGAGCAGGAAAAGGTGCGCAGCATCCAGGCACAACGCTATCTGACTCTGATTGGCTTGCCCCAGTATCAACATCCCCTGGCTCGCCACATTCCCCGAACGGCTTTGCGGGCAGATATCGTATGCCGGTGTCAGTGAATAGGCTTTGCCGTCAAAAAATGCAGCATGGTTGCGTGCATGGTCATCGGTATTGCCGCAGAGCACATTGAAAACCAGCCTCGCGAATAGTTCGTGCAGATCGGAGCGGGGGTCTTGAAAGTCTCTACGGATCACATGGCTCAGTGCTTCATAACTGGTGTAGCGCGCCATCATTTCATCCAGCCCCTGCAAGGTCAGAGCAGACACCATGATCTTGCGGGCCCAGCCTTGCGCAAGCTTTACGCGATCGAAACGTTCGATCAGCAGAACATCCTTACCCAGCACCTGTTCCAGCTTCACCGGTGCAGCATTGAGCCCCAGCAAGCGAGCCAGGCGCATCATGATGAATTCAGACTTCACCACGCTGATGGTGTCGTTGGAGGCCGAGAACTTGGCGACGTACTTGCGTTCCTGTTCCTGGATCAACGCCTTGGGCCTGGCGCCGCCAATCGATGAACCGTGGCGCAGTGCCTGGTCCAGTTCAGGCGTCAGCGGTATGCCTTGCTCTACCAGTGCTGCAGCATTGAGCAGTTCCTCCAGCGTTGCATTGTCATTGCTTCGTGGAACGTAGTGGCTGGGGGAAATCTGAAAATCCAGAGCGCCGATCCGGTCCGAGCCCGATTCAAGCATGTAAGTCTGCTCATCCAGATCCTGGCTATACGCAACCAGACCTGCCTTGCCGTAGAGCCGGTTGATGATGACCCGACGCCCCCAGGCATCGGGCGAGGCATCACGAATGCCACTGGCCAGCTTCATCCCCTCTGGCGGCGAGATGACTTCGCCGCCCAGCGCCAACTCAAGCGAGTTCAGCGCAATCGCATTGGGGTTAGCCAGGTAACTGCGCCCATACAGAAAGGCGAACCGGTCGTCTCCCTGGCGGACAAGGCGCCCGGCAACGACCGGCTCGGTGGCACCGGGTAGCCAGGCCCAGACGAAACAGGGCGTAGGGCCGGTCAGGTTAGAAGTCATTGCTTACCTCCTGCCTTGGCTTCTGGATGCGCGCGGGCAACAAGGCCAACTTGTCCTGCAGGCTAACTGCAAGGCTGTTGTACTGTTCCGGCGCATCAAACAGGTGAATGCCCAGCAGGTAGGCCACTTCGAACACCAGGCCAATTTCGCATTTGGGGTCACCCGCTTCGATACGGCGCAGCGTCCCACGGGTCACCCCGACCCTGTCAGCAAGATCCTGCTGGGTCAGGCCGCGCTCCTTACGCTTGAGCGTGATGAGCTGGCTGAAAAGCTGCAAGGCACCCTGGGTTGAGGGTGAGTAGGTGCGTTGTGACATGGGCAGAGCGCTCCGCAGAGGGTCAGTCGATTATCCACCCAAACCAGGCTTCGGCAAGAAAAATGTTCCTTATAACGACCTTATAGATACCCAATGATCGTTTTAAAGACCAATCAGCACCAAGATGATTGACCGGGTGCAGGTGCCGGTGTTGGTGGGCGAGGCCTGAACTGGGGGCCTTTCATCAGGCAAGGCGCATGAAGTAATGCAACTGCATTGACCAGGTAATGCAATCGCATTACCTTGCCTGCATTACCCATCGCGGATGAACTGACCATGGCAAGCACTTTCGATGTCGAGTCGACGCTTACCGAGCGCTACCAGACGACCGTCCCGGAAACCGTGCGACGCGCGTTGGGCCTGAAAAAACGTGACAAGATCCATTACTCGATTCGTCCAGGTGGAGAGGTAATACTCACCCGCGCTGAGACAACCGAAGACGACCCCATCGTGGGGCAATTCATGGAATTTCTGGCCCGGGATATCGCCAAAAATCCTCAACGATTGAAGGTTGTCGATGCGCAGCTCGTCGCTCGCCTGGATGCACTGGTAGGCGACGTTGATATTGACCTCGACCAACCACTTTCGGCGGATGATGAATGACAGAAGCGAGGCGCAAACCTCTTTGCGTGCATGGGTGGAGCGTGTTCGCCCATCCCCTGTTTCTGGATCAGCTAGAGGCGCTAATCGATGAAGTCGAAGCGCTTCAGAAGAAAGACCCGGTCGGGTACTTAAGAAAGAACGCTGCGAAGCGATTGGGAGCCATAAGACGACTGGCATTCGACGTCATTGCGCAGGCCCCCGGCAGCCCGGTCTATCGCTTGGGCGGCACATTGGGTGCAGAACACAAGCACTGGTTCCGTGCGAAGTTCTTTCAACAGTACCGACTGTTTTACCGCTACCACGCCTCGAGCAAGATCATTGTGCTGGTGTGGGTAAACGATGATGACTGCAAACGCGCTTACGAAAGCAGTGGTGATGCCTACAAGGGATTCCGCAGGATGTTGGGTTCCGGGCATCCACCTGACGACTGGGATCAATTACTGCAAGAAGCTACAGCCGCGTCAGATAGACTCAACTCTTCGCTCACTCGCTAACAACGCCTCAGCTCTGCTCTAGCCTCTCCCAGAAGCCCTTCTGGTCATGCTGGTGATGACGTTAGGTACGTATCAATGGCTCTGCTTTTGCGGGGCCATTCTTTTTATGATCTTGAAGTCCATTTCCTACAAACACATCGAAGAGCATCAACATAGGCATGTGAGACTTCGCCTCACATGGTCTGAAAGCGGCGCAAAAAGCCAATTCCCATCAGACTTTCCCCATTCCCTGTAGTCCATTTCCCAAACATACTCCCAACCCCTTTCCAGCCATTGCGACACTCTGAAACGGTCACTAGTCTCGCCCCGTCGTTGCAAAAACAGCGACCGGCTTTGACAGGCCGTCTCAGATAGAAACTTATGGCTGCGCCTCAATGGCGGCTGTACGTGGGGCACCTCGTGTGCGCCGGGTTTCCTCTATTTGACCGGTCTGTCAACCCACGTACCGCTGCCACCCATTTGTTTGACAGCAGAGGGTGATGGCTTCAATTCAAATTGAGGATTTCACCATGCTGAAGATAGTCCCCGACCCACCCCTTTCCCCCGAACTCTCCACCCTCCTCGAAGACCTGCTGATCCAGGTTTCCGAACGGCTGTTCAGCGCCATCGCGGTCACCCACCAGAACGCCCTGCTGCAAGCCACCTCGTCAGGCCGTGGCCTGTCGCTGGCGACCATGCACGAGCTCGAAGCCGCCAGCACACTGGTGGAAACCGCCCTGGGCAAGATCCAGGTCAGGCACTGACAAGGGAGTGGTCAAAATGAACGACAAGACAGCCGGCGTGACCGGCTTCGGCTATGGCGATGGTGAGCAGCCGCTGTTTCGGGTGCAGCCCGGGCAGGATGCAAAGCTTGCGATGGAGCAGGCCTCGGCGATCATGACCTGCGTGAAGCGCATGACCCTGCTGGCGGCCACCGATGGCGAGGCGAACCTGGGTTGGGGGGCGCACTTGCTGAGCGATATGGCCAAGGCGGTGATGGATGATGTGGAGGCTGGCCGAGGGCGTGGGGCGGCTTGAGGAAGTGGTTGGTGCTGATGGCCTCATCGCCGGCAAGCCGGCTCCTACAGGGTTTCGCGCGCTGCTGTAGGAGCCGGCTTGCCGGCGATGAGGCCGGTACAGGCAATCACTCGCCCGGTTTGACCACCACGGTACAGGTCGTGCCCGCCGCCAGCAGATACCCCTCGGGCACTTCATCGATGTGAATGCGCACCGGCACCCGCTGGGCCAGGCGCACCCAGTTGAAGGTCGGGTTCACATCGGCGACCAGCTCGCGGCTTTGCGGGTTGTCGCGGTCGTAGATGCCGCGGGCGATGCTCTCCACATGGCCAGTCAGGCGCTCGCCGCTCATCATCTGCAGCTCGGCCTTGTCGCCCACCTTCACGTGGGGCAGCTTGGTTTCTTCGAAAAAGCCATACACCCAGAACGAGTGCTCATCCACCACCGCCATGACCGCCTCGCCGGTGCGGGCGTAGTCGCCCTTGTGGATGTTCAGGTTGGTCACATAGCCATCAACGGTGGCGATGATTTCGGTGCGTTTGAGGTTCAGCTCGGCGGCGGCCAGCTCGGCCTGGGCGTGCTGGTAGTCGGCCAGGGCGGAGTTGGCGATATTGCTGGCGTCGTCGCGGTTCTCCTTGGAGATCACCAGGTTGTCCATGTCGGCGCGGCGCCTGGCGTTGACCTTGCGCATCTCCCAGGTAGCCTTGCGCGAGGCGACCATGGCCTTGGCCTGGTCCACTGCCAGTTGGTAGTGCTCGGGGTCGATGCGCATCAGCACATCGCCCTTCTTCACCTGCTGGTTGTCTTTGACCGGCACATCCACCACATAGCCCGGCACATCGGCGGCGACGTTGATGATGTCGGCGCGCACACGCCCGTCGCGGGTCCAGGGGGTGGTCATGTAGTGCAGCCACAACTGCCGGCCGATCACCACGGCAGCAGTCAGCACCAGCAGGGTGGCGATCAGGCTGAAGAACTTTTTCATCGAAGGTTTCTCACCAGTAGAGCGACAGCGCCAGGGCGCCGAACAGGCAGACGAACAGGCTCAGGCGCAGCAGCGCCGGGTGCCAGAAGAAGCGGTAGCCGTCATGGCTTGCGATGAAGCGGTCCAGCCCCCAGGCCAGGCCCAGGGCGAACAGGAACATCAAGGTCATGGTGGGCATGTATACGCCATGGAAGGCGATTTCACGGGGCATGGTGCAGTCCTTTGGCCGGGGCCAGTGGCGACTGTGGGTCGAGCAGCGAAGTGCGGATGAAATGCAGGTAGCTTTGCGCCCGGCGCAGCACCGAGGTGTCGAAGTGCCGGGCGAAGGGCTCGTCGGTGGCCTGCACGCGGCTGATGGCGTGGTCTACCGCTACCAGGGCGCGTTCGTGGTTGCTGGCGCTGGGTTGCAGGAACAAGCGCGCCAGTGCCCGCCCCATGACGCGGATGGCCTGGCGCCAGGGCTGGCTTTCGGCGTAGGCCGGGTGCACCGGCGCGCGGGCCTGCTCCTTGCGCAGCTCGATCACCGCGTGGCCGATCTCCAGCACCGTGAACATCCAGCCCATCAGCTCGCTCTGCACCTTCGGCTGGCCGGCGGCCAGGCCATAGGCCTGGTGCAGCAGGTCGCGGGTGCGGCTTTCGAAGGCTGAGCCCAGGCCGCGCAGGCGCCCGCTGATGGCGAACAGCACCTGCTCGCGCAGTTGCTGTTCCAGGCGGCTCCACAGCCAGCGGCTGTTGGGCGGCAGGATGATCGCCCCGGCGGCGGCGCAGACGAACATGCCGATGACCATGCCGATGTAGTCGTTGATGAAGCTGTAGGGGTCGTACACCGTCAGGTTGTTGGGCACCGAGCCGATGGCGAAGAACACCAGCAGGCCCAGGCCGTAACCGGCGTAGGCCGGGCGCGAGGCGAGGAAGGCGCCAAGCACGAACACCGGTGCCAGCACCATGCACAGCAGCGGGAAACCGTCGATCCAGGGGAACACGAAGAAGGTTTCGAAGAACCCGACGAAAGCGCCGATGGCGGTGCCGCAGGCCATCTGGAACGCCATGCGCTTGGGGTTCGGCGAAGCCGCCGAGAGGCCCACGGTGACCGTGGCAATCAGGGTCATCATGGCGCCGCTGGGCCAGTCGCTGAGCAGCCAGTAGCTGCCCAGCAGCAACAGCACCGCAGACGCCCGTACCCCGGCGGCCAGCGACACCAGCCAGCTGGTCTGGGCCACGTAGGGCTCGTCCCACTGCTCGCGCTCATGGCGATGGGCGGCAAGGGAGGCGTGGGTTTCGGCGTAGCTGAACATCTCGTCGACGAAGCGGTACAGCAGCTCGAAGGCGGTGTGGAAGTCCAGCAGGTCGGCTTCGCTGGGCCCGGTGGCCAGGTACTCGGCGCGCAGGCCGCGCACCTGGGCTTGCAGGCCTTCCTTGTAGGTGCCCAGCTCCAGCGCCAGGCGCAGCGCGTCGGCATCGGTCAGCGCCCGGCCGACATAGGGTTCGAGCAATTCGGCAAGAGTCGCCAGGCCCGGCTCGATGGCGCCGACGATCTGCAAGGGGCCGCGTGCGCGCAGGCGCTCCAGCAGGCGGTGCAGGGCGTTGAAGCGGGTGGTGATGGCCATGAACTCGCTGTTCATGCGCACCAGCCGGCCAGAGCGCCGGCGCATGTGCGGGTCTTCGAAGGCGGTGACGTTGCGCAGGCTTTCAAGGCCCACCGCTTCGGCCACGAAACGCACGTTGCTGGTTTCGTAGCGGTCACGCTGGCTGTCGCCGCGCAGGGCCTCCACCACCACCCCGGCGAAGGTGCCGAAGCGCTGGTACAGGGCGTTGCGCATGGCGGCACTGGCCGACTGCGGCAGTATCGCCGCGCTGACGAAGGTCGACACCAGAATGCCCAAGGCAATTTCCAGCACCCGCCACACGGCCGCCATGAACGCCTGGTCGGGGTGCTGCAGTACCGGCAAGCCGATCATCGCTGCGGTGTAGCCGGCCAGCACAAAGCCATAGGCGCGGAAGGTGCGGTAGCGCATGGCACCGGCCGAGCACAGGCCCACCCACAGCGCCAGGCTGGGCAAGAACAGCTCGGTGTTCTGCGGAAAGACCGCGATCAGCGCCACCATCATCGCCGAGCCGGCCAGGGTGCCGAGCACCCGGTAAAAGCTCTTGGCGAACACATGGCCGCTTTGCGGCTGCATCACGATGAACACGGTGATCATTGCCGTGCGCGGCTGCGGCAGCTCAAGGCGCATGGCCAGCCACAGGGTGATGAAGGCGGCGGCCAGCACCTTGAAGATGTACACCCAGGTGACGCCGTCGGTGCGCGCCCAGGCAAAGAAGCCCCGGCGCCATTCCAGGCTGTGCAGCCAGCGCAGGGGCAGGCTCAGGCTGCTCATCGGGCGTGGCCCGCCTTGTCGAACAGGGTCAGCGCCGTTGGGGTCTTCGGCGCTGCCTGGTGTTGCTCGTCGGGGACGTCGTCGCCGGCCTGCAGGCCGCCACCCAACGCGGTGACCAGCTCGGCGTGGGCCACCAGGCGCGCGGCCTGCACCTGCTGCTGCACCTGCTGCTGGCGGAACAACAAGGTCTGCGCGTTGAGCACGTTGAGGTAATCGGTAAGCCCGCGCTGGAAGGCGACGGTGGCGATGTCGTAGGTCTTCTGCGCGGCGGCGACACTTTTTGCTGCGAAGTGCGCCTGCTCCTGCATCGACTCGCGGCGGATCAACTGGTCGGAGATGTTCTTCAGCGCGCCGATCACCGTCTGGTTATAGCGGGCCACGGCCATGTCATAGCCGGCCGAGGCTACGCCCAGTTGCGAGCGCAGGCGGCCGCCGTCGAAGATCGGCAAGCTGATGGCCGGGCCCACGTTGTAGTTGAACTTGCGCCCGGTGAGAAACTCCAGCGGGCCGCCGCCGGTGGCCATGAAGCCGAGGCTGCCGACCAGGTCGACGTTGGGGAAAAAGCCCGCGTGGGCCACGTCGATACTACGGGCCTGGGCTGCCACCTGCCAGCGGCTGGCGACCACGTCGGGGCGCTGGCCGACCAGTTCGGCGGGCAGGTTCGACGGCAGCGCCAGCGGCGCAGCAAGGCTCAGGGCCGGGCGCTGCAACCTGGCGCCCTCCCCCGGGCCCTTGCCGGCCAGGGCGGCCAGCTGGTTGCGGGCCAGGGCGATTTCTTCGTTGAGGCTGTCGACCTGGCGGTGGGTTTCCGGCAGCGGCGCTTCGGCCTGGCTCACTTCGAAATGGGTGCCGATGCCGCCGTCCAGGCGGCGCTTGGCCAGGGCGACGATCTGCTCCTGCTGGGCCAGCTCGGCCAGCACGATATCGCGCCGGGCATAGTGCAGGCTCAGCTGGATATAGCTGCGTACCAGGTTGTTTTCCAGCTCCAGCTGGGCCTGGCGCGCCTCGGCAACGCTCATGTGCGCCTGGTCCACGGCCTGCTCGCTGGCATTGCGCTCGCGGCCCCACAGGTCCAGCGCATAGCTGAAGCCGATGGCGGCGTTGTTGTCCCAGGTGTTGGCGCCAGACAACGCGCCCGGGCCATAGAACTGATCTTCGGGCCAGTTGTGGCGTTTGAGCGTGGCCGTGCCGTTGGCCTGGAGTTGTTCGGCCGACTCCACCACCCCGGCCAGGGCCTTGGCCTCGCGCACCCGGGCGGCGGCCATGGCGAGGGTCGGGCTGCCGGCCAGGGCCTGGGCCACCCAGTCGTTCAACTGCGGGTCGCCATAGGCGCGCCACCACTGCTGGGCCGGCCAGTGGGCATCACGGGCGGCTTCGCGGATCGCGTCGTCGGTGGCGAGTTGGTTGGCCTTAAGGGTCTTGCTTTGCGGGGCGATGCCCCAGGTTCCGATACAGCCGCTCAAGGTGAAACAAAGGGCACAGGCACTGAGCGCTTGGAGCGCTCTGACGTTGCGACGCGGCACAGCTGCGATTTCCCGAGGAAGAGGTGGAGGGGCCGGGCAATTCTAGGGGCGGGTTTCATTGGCGATAAGCGCATATTCCTGCGAATCTTTGTTACCAAAACAGCGATAATCCGGCTTTGGTAGGAAAGGCATTCCCGCCACTTCATGTCACAATTTTGTCCTCTAAACCGAGAGTGACCCATGGACACCCTGCAAAACATGCGTGCTTTCAGTTGCGTAGCCCAGCTCGGCAGCTTCACCGCTGCTGCGGCGCAACTGGATACGACCACCGCCAACGTGTCGCGGGCGGTCTCCAACCTGGAAGCCCACTTGCAAACCCGCCTGCTCAACCGCACCACCCGGCGCATTGCGCTGACCGAGGCAGGCAAGCGCTACCTGATGCGCTGCGAACAGATCCTGACCTTCGTCGAAGAGGCCGAGGCCGAGGCCAGCGATGCCCACGCCCGCCCCGCCGGGCAGTTGAAGGTGCATTCGATGACCGGGGTGGGCCAGCACTTCGTGGTCGATGCCATCACCCGCTACCGCGACTCACACCCGGACGTGACCTTCGACCTGACCATGGCCAACCGCGTGCCTGATCTGCTCGAAGAGGGCTACGACGTGTCTATCGTGCTGGCCACCGAGCTGCCCGACTCGGGCTTCGTCTCGCAGCGCCTGGGCATCACCTACAGCATCGTCTGCGCATCGCCCGCCTATGTGGCGCGCAACGGCTTCGCCAACCGCCCGGCCGACCTGCTCAAGCACTCGTGCCTGCGCATGGTCAGCCCGGTGATCCCGCTGGAAAAATGGCTGTTCGACGGCCCCGAAGGGCAGGAGATGGTCAACATCACCAGCTCGCCGTTCCAGGTGAACTCGGCCGATGCCATGAAGACGGCGATCCGCGCCGGTATGGGCGTGGGCGTGCTGCCGATCTACTCGGCCATCGACGGCCTGCGCGACGGCAGCCTGGTGCGCATCCTGCCGGAGTACCGCCTGCAGGAGCTGAACCTGTACGCCATCTACCCTTCGCGCCAGTACCTGGATGCGAAGATCAAGACCTGGGTCGAGTACCTGCGCAACTCGCTGCCGGAGATTCTCGCCGCGCACGAGGCCGACCTGAAGACCCACGAGCTGCACATCGCCAATTGAAAAAGCCGGTGCATTGGGGCCGGGGACAATGGTAGGTTGCTATGCATTGACTCCAGTGTCTGGCAGACAGGCCCATGGGAGGGCTTTGCCCTCCATCGCGACACAAGGCCGCTCCTACAGGGTTACGCGTCTCTTGTAGGAGCGGCCTTGTGTCGCGAAAGGGCCGCACAGCGGCCCCGCTTTTTTGCCCGACTCCGTTCCCCTGCCTTGCAGAGAAGCCGCCCGATGAAAAAGACCGTCCTGGCCTTCAGCCGCATCACCCCTGCCATGGCCGAACGCCTGCAGCAAGATTTCAACGTGATCCTGCCCAACCCGAAACTGGGCGACATCAACGCCCAGTTCAACGAAGCCCTGCCCCAGGCCCACGGCCTGATCGGCGTCGGCCGCAAGCTTGGCCGCGCGCAGCTCGAAGGCGCAGGCAAGCTTGAGGTGGTGTCCAGCGTGTCGGTGGGCTACGACAACTACGACCTGGACTACTTCAACGAGCGTGGCATCGCCCTGACCAACACCCCCGACGTGCTCACCGAAAGCACCGCAGACCTTGGCTTTTCACTGATCATGGGCTGCGCACGGCGTACCGCCGAGCTGGATGCCTGGACCAAGGCCGGCCAATGGCAGGCCACCGTGGGCCCGGCGCACTTTGGCAGCGACGTGCACGGCAAGACCCTGGGCATCGTCGGCCTGGGCAACATCGGCGCCGCCGTGGCGCGCCGCGGGCGCTTCGGTTTCAACATGAACATCCTGTACGCCGGCAACAGCCGCAAGGCGGCGCTGGAGCAAGAGCTCGGCGCGCAATACCGCAGCCTCGAGCAGTTGCTGGCCGAAGCCGATTTCGTCTGCATCGTGGTGCCGCTGTCCGATGCCACCCGCAAGCTGATCGGCGCCCGCGAGCTGAAGCTGATGAAGCCCAGCGCGTTTTTGATCAACATCGCCCGTGGGCCGGTGGTGGACGAGGCGGCGCTGGTCGAGGCCCTGCAAAACGGCACCATCCGCGGCGCCGGCCTGGATGTGTACGAGAAGGAGCCGCTGAGCGATTCGCCGCTGTTCAAACTGCCCAACGCCCTGACCCTGCCGCACATCGGCTCGGCCACTGCCGAAACCCGCGAAGCCATGGCCAACCGGGCAATGCAGAACCTGCGCGCAGCCTTGCTGGGCGAGCGGCCGCAGGACCTGGTGAACCCGCAGGTGTGGAAAGGCTGAGGGCTGCAGGGGCTACCTGATATTTTTGCCAGTTGTGAAGCACTGCCGGCCGTTGTCTCATGGGTTTCCACTCGCTTGTATTGGAGATACCCAGATGAAATGCCCAGAGTGCGGCCAGGAAATTAACGAGGATGACGAGACGTTCATCATCGCTGGCAGGGAGTATCACAAGGAGTGCCTGACGGAAGAGGAGATCGAAGAGGAGATGGAACAGCCCAAGCAACAGGGTTGACCCACTCCCATAACCCCTGCATCACCTGGGCTGGCGCCGCCGGCCCAGGACCTTGCGCACCACGTAGCGCGGCCGGTGCTTGGTCTCCTGGTAAATGCGCCCGATGTACTCCCCCAGTATGCCAATGCCGATCAACTGCACCCCGCCCAGAAACAGGATCGCGGTCATCAGCGACGGGTACCCCGGCAGGTCATTGCCGAACACCAGCTTGTCGATCACCAGAAACGCCGCGTACAGCAACGCCAGCAACGACACGCCGGTGCCGACGTAGGTCCATAACCGCAACGGCACCGTGCTGAACGAGGTGATGCCGTCCAGCGCCAGGTTCCACAGCCGCCAGAAGCCGAACTTGCTGTTGCCCGCCGTGCGCTGCGGGCGGTCGTACTCGACGATCTCGGTGCGAAACCCCACCCACGACAACACCCCCTTCATGAACAACTGCTGCTCGGGCAACTGGCGGATGGCTGCCACCACCTTGCGGTCGAGCAGGCGGAAATCGCCGACGTTCTCCTCGATATGGGTGGAGGCGATGCGGTTGTGCAGGCGGTAATACAACCGCGCGGTCCAGCGCTTGAGCGGGGTGTCGGTGGCGCGGCTGCGGCGTTTTGCGAGCACCACGTCGGCGCCGTCCTGCCAGCGCCCGACCATTTGCGCGATAAGCTCGATGGGGTCTTGCAGGTCCACGTCGATGGGCACCACGGCGTCGCCCTCGGCGTATTCGAGGCCTGCGAACAGCGCCGACTCCTTGCCGAAGTTGCGCGAGAAATTGATCACCGTCACCCACTCGTCACGCTGTGCCAGCGAGGCGCAAATCGCTTCGCTGTCGTCGTCGCTGCCATCGTTGACGAACAGGATCTCCACGGTCATGCCCTGCAGGGTCGGCTCGTCGCGCACGGCGCGGTAGAAGGCCTCGATAGTGGCCTGTTCGTTGTACAGCGGCACGATCAGGGTAATGTTCATGGAGCCCTCCGTTTGAACACCACGGTGTGCGAATAGGCGTACCCCAACACCAGGCTCAGCGCCGAAAACGCCACCAGCGTCAGCCAGGGCGACAACCCGATACGGTCGGCCAGCGCGCCGATGCCCAGGCTCAAGGCGCCCATGCCGAGCACAAACAATAGGTAACGCCCATGGCTTGGACGCACGGCAAAGGTGTAGTGGGCGTTAAGGTAGTAAGAGAAGCTGGCCGCCACGGCGAAGGCCAGCAGGTTGCTACGCGCCTGGCTGCTGCCAAGGCCGCTGTGCAGGCCGAAGAACACCAGCCAGTGCACCAGGGTGTTGCCCAGGCCCACCAGGCCATAGCGGATGAAGCGCCGCAGGTTCAACGGATAGGCTCTGCAGGCGGCGCCTTGACCAGCACATAGGCACTGTCGCCAACCAGGTGGATGTCGTAAAAGCGGCTGCTGAACTGCGCCACCGGGCTTTGCTCCAGTACCTGGGCCCGGCTCAAGGGTGGCGTGTCATAGAATGTGTGCAACTGGTCGATACCCGCGCGCGGCAGCATCTCCGGCAACAGCAGGTAGTTGTAGGCATGGATCTTCTCGATGGCCGGCAAGGCTTGCAGCGTGCCGCGGGCCGCAGGAATCCACGGCCGTTGCAGCCAGAAGTCGAGCAGGTAGTAATGATGTGCTTCGCGCAGGCCCGGTTGCGAGGCGAGGTCATGCACCAGGCCCTGGGCCAACGACTGGTGCAGGGCCTTCTGCAGCACCAGCACACGCCCGTAGGCAAAAGAGAAAGACAACATGCACAGCACCGGTACCGCCAGCACCAGCAGACGCAGACGCGGCCAATCCGCCAGCGCGTCATACGCCAGGTACGCCAGCAACGTCAGCAATGCACCCAACCCAAGCAGCACCCGCACGGTCTGTTCGAACTCGGCCAGTAACAGGATCAGCCCAGGCACACTCAGGGCTATCAACGGCACAGGCAGCAGCAAAGCCAGCAGCAGGCCCAGGCGCTCGCCTGTGGTGCCCGGGCCACGCCATACCCGCAGCACAGCCCGCGACAATGCCAGCGCCGCCAGCAAGCCAAGCACCAGCAGGGTCCAGCCAACGGCAGGGGTGACCAACAAGGCCAGCGTATCGACGGTCGTTGTGAGCCGATGCTGCATTTCGCCCAGCCAATGCCCACCCACAGGCAGCCAGTTGCCACGGGTGGACGTGACCATCCAGGCGCTGCTGAGGTAGTACAGCGCGCAGCCGCCCATCAACTGGCCAACCCGCACCAAGGCCTCGGCGCCGACCACACGCAAGCGCTCCCCTGCCAGGGCCAGGCGCATGACTTCGATGGCAGCCAACCCGGCAAACAGGTTCACCGCAGGCTGGTAAAGGCCTGCCGCCATGGCGACCAGCAGCGCGCCGTAAAGCCCGCGAAGGGCGGCCTTGCCCGCCAGGCTGACCGCCCACAGGCAGGCCGCCATCGCCAAGGCCATGGCGGCACCATCGTATTGATAAGAGAGGTTCTGCAGGAAATACGGCTGGTACCACAGCGGCAGTACCACCAGCACCGCGCCCACCGCAGGCACCGCAAACCAGTGCCGCACCAGCCGCGCCATGGCATGCCCGCAGGCCAGCACCGCCAGCAACAGCGGCAGCGGGTAGAGGTTGACCGCCCCAGGGCCGAAGCTCAGGGCGGCGAACAGGCCAACCATCAGTGGCCTGCCGAAATCGTCCCAGTCGTTACGGGCCAGGTGCTGACGGGCGAAGTCGTCGAGAAACGGCATATCGGCCATCAGCAGAGGCAGCACATGCACCAGCAGCGCTGCAGAACACAGCAGCCAGAGTTGGGCGTGTGAAAGTGGTCGGGCGTACCATGAATCGGAGGACATTCCTTTCCCCAAGCGAGAGCGTCCGGGGAAGTCTAGCTACGCGATTGCAGGCTGCACCTGGCAAAACTGCCAGGCGCAAACGTGCCCTCACCGGGCCAGGGCCACCTGGGCCTTGCGCGCCGGTTTGCGAAACACCAGCACGTTCCCCGCCATCACCGCCACCAGCCCCAGCAGCGCCGGTGCCGTCCACACATAGCCCTCGGCATAGGCCGACACGTTCAGCGCCACCAACGGGAACAATACGGTGCAATAGGCCGCGCGCTCCGGCCCCATGCGCCCGACCAGGGTGAGGTAGGCGGTAAAGCCGATCACCGAGCCCGGGATCACCAGGTACAGCAGCGAGCCGATGTAGCGGGTGTTCCATTCCATGGCGAACGGGATGCCGCTGATCAGGCAGTACAGCGCCAGCATCGAGGCGCCGTAGGCCATGCCCCAGGCGTTGGTGGTCATGGGCTTGAGCCCGGCTTTTTGCTGCATGCTGGAGAGCATGTTGCCGGCCGAGAAGCACAGCGTGCCAAGCAGCGCCAGGCCCAGGCCGTAGAGGGTTTCGCGGCTGGCACTGTGGTGGCTGAGCTCGGGCCAGAACAACAGCCCCAGCCCGACCAGGCCCATGGCGCCGCCGGCGAGCACATTGGCGGCGATCTTCTGACCGAAGAAAATTCGTGCGTTCAGCGCGTTCCACAGGGTGGCGGTGGAGAACACCACGGCGATCAGGCCGCTGGCGACCCACTGGCTGGCCGTTAAAAAGCACATGAAGTTGACGCAGAACAGGCAGAAACCCTGGGCCAGGCACACCAGGTGGCCGCGCCGGTTCATCGGTTGCAGGCGCCGGGTGAGCAGCAAGATGGCGAACAGGATCAGCCCGGCCAGGGCAAAGCGGTAAACGATCGACACCGGGATGGCGACCACCCCCAGTTGCAGTTTCAGGGCGATCCAGGTGGTGCCCCAGATGAGCACGGTGAGCAGGTACAGCGACAGGTTCATGGTGGGCCCCTTGCAGCAGAATTTCGGGTCATCGCGAAAACCGTGGGAGCGGGCTTGCCCCGCGATGGCCCTCACAGGCCTCTACTGTCTTCCACCCACCCCTGCTGCGCTTGCACAAACTTGCGCTTTTGCTCACCCGGTAGCTGTCACCGGGCCAGCGGCGCAGTAGGATGTGCGTCAGAGGAACCCTCCATGCCCGCACTCGACCACCTGCAAGTCTTCAACGCCATGCACGCCTCGCCCAACGCCCGGCTGGAGCTGAGCGCGCAGCTGGGTGACGGGCTGGCGGCGGCGTTGTGGAGCAACCGCGACGATGCCCGTGACTACCAGGCGCCCAGCCACCACACCCTGTCGTGCTACATCGCCGACGGCACCGGCACCTTCCGCCGGCAGAAGCCCTCGGACAAAGGCTCACCCGACAAGCTGTGCATCATGCCCGCCGGCCACGAGTCCAACTGGGTGGTCAACGGTGCGATCCGCCTGGCCCACCTTTACGTCAGCGAGGCGCAGTTCGCCCTGGGCTGCACCCGCCTGCTGGACCGCGAACCGCGGGAGATGCAACTGCACGAAGCAACCTTCCTCGACGACCCGCAACAAGCTGCGCGCTTTCGCCAACTGGTGACCCTGGACTGGGCCGAGCCCGGCGAGCGCCTGCTGGCCAGCAGCCTGGCCCACGCCATCATCGACCACGCCGTGCTGCACCAGGCCGGGTTGCGCCAGGGGCTGCGGCTCAAGGGCGGGCTGGCGCCGCACCAGCGCCGGCAGTTGGTGGATTACATCGAGGCCAACCTCGACCAGCCGCTGACCCTGGGTGAGCTGGCGCTGCGCTGCAACCTGTCCGAATACCATTTTGCGCGGATGTTCCGCACAAGCTTCGGCCTGCCCCCGCACCAGTACCTGCTGGCGCGCCGGCTGCACCAGGCCTGCCGGTTGCTGCGCCTGGGCGAGTTGCCGTTGGGGCAGGTGGCCTTGTTGTGCGGGTTTGCCAGTGCCAGCCATTTCAGCAACCGCTTCCGCCAGGCGCTGGGCGATACGCCCGGGGCGTACCGGGCGGCGTTCTGCAGTGCCTGAGCCGGCCACACCCCTGTAGGAGCGGCCTTGTGTCGCGAAAGGGCTGCGCAGCAGCCCCGGCGATTGTGCATGAGTTCGAGATTCTGGGGCCGCTGCGCGCCCCTTTCGCGACACAAGGCCGCTCCTACAGGGCTCAAAACTCCAGGGTACTGGACAAGCTCACCTGCCGCGCATCGCCCACGGCCACGAAGTAACGGTTCACCGCCGAGGTGTAATACACCTTGTCGAACAGGTTCTTCACGTTCAGTTGCAAGCGCACCTTGTGCTCGTCCAGCTTGGTTTCGTAGCTGGCAAAAGCATCGGCCACGGTGTAGGCCGGCAGGTCGAAATCGTTGGTGGCGTTACCGGCGCGCTCGCCCACATAGCGTGCACCGGCGCCCAGGCGCAGATTGTCGCCACCGAACAGGCTGCCGTAGTCGTACACCGCCGACACCGAGCCGCTGTGGCGGGCGACGTTCTGCAGGCGGTTGCCCTTGAGCGTGCGGTCTTCGGTCACCTCGGCATCGGTGAAGGCATAGGCGCCGATCAGGCTCCAGTGCTCGCTGAGCTGGCCGCTCAGGTCCAGCTCGACGCCGCGCGAACGCACCTGGCCGGCGGTGCTGTAGAGGATGGTGCCGGGTACGGTGTCACCGTCGGACACCAGCACGTTGCGCTTGGTGATGTCGAACAGCGCCAGGGTGCCGGTGATGGCGCCGGGCATGTCCAGCTTGGCGCCCAGCTCCCACGACTTGCCCTCCTCCGGGGCGATGCTGGAATCCAGGGTCAGGGTCGCCGCACCAGTGCCCTGGCTCAGCGGCGCGATGGTGGAGTTGGGCTTGAACGACTCGCTGTAGCTGCCATAGAACGACAGCTGGTCGTCTACCTGATACACCAGCCCCGCGTGGGGTACCCAGGCCTGGCCGCTGGTGTCGGTGTTGACGGTGAACGGCCGGCCGCGGCCGGCGTACTGGTCGTACTGCTGGAAGCGCCCGCCGGCCACCAGGATCCAGTGGTCGTCCAGGTGCCAGGCGTCCTGCACGAACAGCGAGTCGGTGCGCAGCTTGTCGGTCTGGTCGCTGTCGGTGGCGCGCACGGTGGTGCCTTCGGCCTGCTGGCCGTATACCGGGTCGAGGTAGTTGAACGAAGTGTTGTTGGCCCCGCGAATCAGGTCACCGCGAAACACCTTGCGGTCTTCATGGTCGACACCCGCCATCAGCTCGTGGCGCATGCCGGCCAGCTCCACGTTGCCGTTCAGGCTGAAGGTGGCGAACTGGTCGCGGCTCATGGCGTTGTGGGTGCCGTCGGCGGTGCGGGTGAGCCTGCCGGTGGCTTCGTTGACGGCGGTGACGCGCACCTGGCTGGCATCGTAGGTTTCGCGGTTGAAGCTGTAGCCGAAGTGGGCTTTCCAGTCGTCGCTGAGCTGGTGGTCGACTTCCAGGCGATACAGGTCAGAGCGCCCTTCCATGTCGTTGTACGGCTCGTCCAGGCGACGGCTGGCCGGGATGTGCAGCGGGTGGCCGTCGCTGCCAAAAGCTGTGCCGCGGTCGAACGGGTAGAGAAACTCGCGGTGCTCGTAGGCCAGCACCACTTGGGTGTCCTCGCCAAGCCAGGCCAGCGATGGCGCCACCAGGGATTCGCGGTGGGTGCCGAAGTTGCGCCAGTAGTCTTCGTCTTCGTGGTCGACGATCAGCCGGTAGGCCAGGTTGCTGTCGCCCAGCGCGCCGGTGCTGTCCAGGCCGCCGCCGCTGCCGTTCTTGCCGCTGCCGTAGGTGGAGCCGCGCACAGTCAAGGCGTTGTACTGCTCAAGCTGCGGGCGCTTGCTGACCACGTTGATCACCCCGCCCGGGTCCTGGATGCCGTACAGCAGCGAGGCTGGGCCCTTGAGCACCTCGACCCGCTCGGTGCTGGCATTGAGCGCACGGCCCTGCACCAGTGGCATGCCGTCGCGCATGATCGAGCCGTCGCGGTTGTCGCCAAAACCGCGCTTCATCACGGTGTCGGCGGTGCCGCCGAAGTTGTTGCCCTGGGTGATGCCGCTGACGTTGTACAGGGCATCATCCAGGTTGCGCGGGGCCTGGTCGCGCAGCACCTGGGCCGGTACCACGTTGATGGCGTGGGGGATCTCCAGGCTTGGGCCCTGGCCGCGCATGATCGAGGCACTGGCCGGCGGCTGGTAGCTGTAGTCGTCGGCCTGGGAGGTGATGGTGGTCGCCTGCAGGTTGAGTGCATTGCCGCTATCAGCCGGCTCCAGGGTCAGAGTGCGCGCATCGAGCCGGCGCCAGGCCAGGCCGGAACCTGCCAACAACTGCTGCAGGGCCTGTTCGGCGCTCAGGCTGCCGTTGAGCGCCGGGGCCTGCAGGTCAGGCAGCGTCAGGGTGTAGACCACGCTTAGCCCGGTGGCGCGGCTGAAGGCGTTGAGCGCCTGGGCCAGCGGCTGGCTCGGCTGGGCGAAGGCATAGGCCTGGCTCTGCTGCGCGGCCAGCGCCTGAGGAGCCAGGGGCAAGGCGGCGCAGAGGCTGAGGCCGAACCAGAGCGGGACGCAACGCGGGGTGAACTTCATGGACGCTGACCTGTGAGAGGAGTGATCGTTTGCGAATGAATCGCACTTCCACTCACTACACGGATGCCGTTGAGGAGTACCTCACCGGAAATTGAAAAATATTTTTGCGGGGCCGGCCCAATCGCCGGAAAGCCGGCTCTCTTAGAACAAACCACAACTCATTGATTTAACAAGATCCCTGTGGGAAGCGGCCTTGCCGGGGCGCCGTCCGGTCGAGATGGGCTGCGCAGCAGCCCCGGCAATCTTGCATGAGGCCAAGACCTTGGGGCCGCTTCGCGCCCCATCGCGACACAAGGCCGCTTCCCACAGGGACCGCGTTTGCCTACCTGATTGCGATGGGGCCCTCAGCGCAATACGGTGAAGCGGCCCAGAACGGTTTGCCGCTCAAAACCCAGCACCTTGCCCAGCGAATCCAGCGCCAGCAGCGGCTCGTCCACCGGGAAGCTGCCACTGACCTTGCGCTGCGCCAGGGCATCGTCCAGCAGCAGGATGCGCCCGGGGTAATAGCGGCGCAGGTCGTCGACCACCTGCCCCAGCGGCACCTGGTAGTAGTTCAGCCAGCCCTGGCGCCAGGCCAGGCGGCTGTCGCTGTCGACCTGTTCGATACGCCCGGCTGTGCCGTCGGCGTACACCAGTTGCTGGTCGGCGGTCAGCTCGCTGGGCGGCGCGCCGGGCACCGGCGTCACCGCCACCCGCCCGCTGTGCACCGTAACCCGGGTGCCAGCACCCTGTTCACGGACCTCGAACTGGGTCCCCAGTACGCGCACCTGCCCGCCATTGGCCGCCACCACGAACGGCGCGCCGGTGTGGGTCACCTGAAAGTACGCCGCGCCACGCAGCAAGCGGACCCGCCGCTGGCCTTGGGTGAAGTCCACAGCAACGGCGCTGCCGGCGTCCAGGGTCAGCTGCGAGTTGTCGGCCAGGGTCACCTGGAGCACCTGCTCACCACTGGTGTAGTCGGCGCGCAGGTCCTGCAGCCAGTGCTGCGGCTGCCAGCCCGCTACGCCGCCCAGCGCCAGCACCAGGCAAGCGGCCACGGCAAAGCGCCGCCAGTGCGCTGTGCGCGCCGGGCGGTGGATGGCGTCCAGGTACTGCGCAAGGTCGGCCTGCTGTTCGGCGGCCAGGCGCGCGGCGGGGGCTTCGCTCAATTGCCACAGCTGTTCGGCCTCGGCGTAGGCGCGCCGGTGCGCGGCATCCTGCAACAGCCAGCGCTTGAACGCAGCACTGTCGGCCTGGCCCGGCTGCTGGTTGCGCCCCAGCCAGCGCAGGGCGGCCTGTGACTGTTCGGCGGTGATCGGCGGTTCAAGGCTCATCGACGGGCGCTCCCTGGCCGGCGCAGTGGGGAGGCGGGTTCGGCGACACTCGCCTTGCACGCTTCGAGGGCGCGCATCATATGCTTTTCCACCGCGCTCTGGGACAACTGCATGGCCTTGGCGATTTCGCCGTAAGTGCAACCATGGATGCGGCTGAGCAAAAAGATCTGCCGGGTGCGCTCGGGCAGGGCGCGCAGCGCGGCCTCGATGCACTGCAGGTCGTGGGCCGCTTCCAGCGCCTGCTCCGGCGCCTGGGCGACGGGCTCGCCGTCGTTGTGCTGCAGGCTGTCGGCCGCGCGGTCACGGCTGCCTTCGCTGCGCAGGTAGTCGATGGCCAGGTTGCTGGCGCTGCGCAGCAGGTAGGTGTCGAGGGCCTCGACCTTGACCTCGGGTCGCCGCCAGAAGCGCAGGAACAGGTCCTGCACCAGGTCCGAGGCGGTGGCGCGGCAGCCAATGCGCCGGCTGACCAGTGCCTCCATGCGCGCACGCTGGGCCATGAACACCTGGACGAAGCGCGCCCGCCCGTTGCCGTTGTCGGCCTCGGGGTCGGTCAGCCCGCCGGGTTCGCTCAAGCCAGCACCGCCAGCAGCGGGCCGAGCAACAGGCTGGCCGCCGCCAGGCCCAGCAGCAGGCGCGGCTGGTAAGGCAGGCCGAACACCCACAAGGTGGCGCCGGCCATCAGCAGCGCGGTCCACTCCACCAGGCCCAGCGCCCAGCCCTGGGCCTGCACGGCCAGTACCAGCGCCAGCACCAGCAAGGCCCAGCCACCTGCGCGCAGGGCCTTGAGCTGAAGCAGCGTCGGCTTGCGTTTGAGCAGCTCGACGAAGTGCTTTTCCATGGCCAGGCACAGCCCGGCGAAACCGGAAAAAACAATCAGCGCAACGCCCAGCATCAGTGCGCCTCCGCGGTTTCTGCCGCCGCCTTGCCAGCCCGTGGCGCGCGCTTGGCCGCCACTTTGGGCGCGCGCAGCATCTTGCTGGCGGCCCAGGCGAGGAACAGCCCGGTGCCCAGGGCGGTGAGATCGAAGCCGGCCATGGCCCAATCGCCCACGGCAATGGAATGGTTCAGACCCTGGCCGGTGGTGATGGCGTTGAGCAGCGGCAGCAAGGCGAAGGCCAGTGCCCCCAGCCCCAGTTGCTCGGCCCAGGCCCGGCGGCCCGGGCGCAGCATGGCGTGCAGCAGCGCCAGCCCCCACAGCGTGAAGAAGCTGTCGATCTCGAAACCCGAGCGCCCCTCAAGCCCTGCCGGCAACAGGCGGTTGGCCCAGAAGAACGCCGCCACCCCCAGCAGCAGGCCGCTCATGCTGGCGATGTTGAGCACCTCGACCAGGCGCAGTTCGCCGGGCATGTGGCCGCTTTTGGCGTGCTTGAGCTGGCGCTTGCCCAGCCACATCACCAGGCCCGTGCCGATCACCGCTGTGCCGGCCACGCCGAAGGCGAAGTACAGCCAGCGCAGCCAGGGCCCGGCGAAGTTGCCCATGTGCAGGCCGGCGAAAGTGAACGAGGTCATCATTGCCGCACTTTCCGGCGCGCCCTGGCGCAGCAGCTCGCCAGTGGCGCCATCGAAGGTCCAGTTGGCGCTGCGCCGGTAGGCGACGTGGTCGGTGCTGGCCTGGGACAGGGTTACCCGGGCACTGGCGTCACCGGGGTTCTGCACCTGCACCGAACCGATATGCGCCCCCGGCTCCAGAGCCTGGACCTTGGCGTAAAGCTGCGGCAACGGCACCAGCGGCGCGGCCACCCCGGCCACGGCCGGGGTTTCGTCGCGGCCGAACAAGTCGTTGAAGTAGCGCCCGGCATCGCCGTAGCTGGCGAGGATGCCGGCCGGCATCACCATGTACATGAACAGCACCAGGCTGCTGTAGCTGATCATCAAATGGAACGGCAGCACCAGCACGCCGATGGCGTTGTGGCCGTCGAGCCACGAACGCTGGCCCTTGCCGGGGCGGAAGGTGAAGAACTCCTTGAAGATCTTCTTGTGGGTGATGATGCCGGTGACCAGCCCCAGCAGCATGATGAAGGCGCAGAAGGTCGACAGCCAGCGGCCCCAGGGGTAGGGCATCTGCAGCTCGAAGTGGAAGCGGTAGAAGAACTCGCCGCCACGGCTGTCGCGGGCCTCGACCTCCTGGCCGCCGGCCGCATCCAGCTGCTTGCGCACAAAGCCGCGGCGCCCGCCGCCATCAGGGTCGCGCCAGCCGACCGCGAGGGCCGGCTCGCGCTCGCCGGGCAGGCGGATGAACCAGCTGGCGGACTGCCCGGCATGGCTCTGCAGGTAGCGTTGCGCCAGGCCCAGGCTGTGCACCGGGTCCAGCGGGTGGGCCTGGATCTCGGGTTGGCTCCAGTGGCTGATCTCTTCCTTGAAGTAGGTCAGGGTGCCGGTGAGAAAAATCGCGAACAGCAGCCAGCCGAAAATCAGCCCGGTCCAGGTGTGCAGCCAGGCCATGGCCTGGCGAAAGCCTTCTTTCATCCGTTGTTCATCCAGTAGGCCAGCCCGTTGATCGCCCCCAGCAACAGGCTCGGCAGCAGCACGCCCAGCCAGGCGCGCCAGGCACTGCGGCAAGCGAAGCACCAGATGAACGCCAGCACCAGGAACACGAACGACAGCAGCATGCCGACCAGCGCGGCGTCGACCTGGGCCATGGGCAGCAACAGCGCGCCGCTGACGCTGACCAGCGAGGCCAGCAGGTAGCCGCCGACCAACGCGGCAAGGCAGCGCGAGGCCACGGCCAGGCGATAGCTGAGGGGCAGTCCGGCGGCTTTGCTGGTCATCGCGGTGGTCCGAGGAAAGGGGGTGCAATAGTAATGATTTGGATTCTCATAAGCAAAGTTCGGCGATGAATGCAGTTAGCGTGGGAGCGGGCTTGCCCCGCGATGAGGCCTGGCGCTTCACCGGTATTGCCTGATCGGGCCTTATCGCGGGGCAAGCCCGCTCCCACGTTCAGTCCACAGAGGGGGCTGGCGAACGGCAGGATCTGTCGCATACAATGCGAACAATTCTTAATTCCAGTTGAGACTCACCGGTGTCCAGCGCCCTCTCTTCCACTGTCGAAGGCCTCTACCTCGCCCACCACAACTGGCTCACCGGCTGGCTGCGGCGGCGCCTGGGCTGCCCGCAGAGCGCGGCAGACCTGGCCCAGGACACCTACCTGCGCCTGCTGCAAGCCCGCGAGGCGCCACAACTGGTCGAACCCCGCGCCTTCCTCGCCACCGTGGCCAAGCGCGTGCTGTGCAACCACTTCCGCCGCCAGGAACTGGAGCGCGCCTACCTCGAAGCCCTGGCCCAGGTGCCGGAACAGGTAGCGCCGAGCGAGGAAGACAAGGCGCTGATCTTCGAGACCCTGCTGGAGCTGGACCGCCTGCTCGATGGCCTGGAGCCGCTGGTCAAGCGCGCCTTCCTGCTGGCCCAGGTGGACGGCCTGGGCCAGGGCGAGATCGCCCGCGAGCTGGGTATCTCGCTGGCCACCGTCAAGCGCTACCTGAAAAAAGCAGCTCTGCGCTGCTACTTCGCCCTGTGAACGCCGAGTTTTCGCCACGGGTGGCCGAACGCGCCGTGCATTGGCTGCTCGAGTCCCAGGAAGAGGGCTTCGACCAGCACCTGGCACTGGAGCACTGGCTGCAGGCCGACAGCGAGCACCAGCGCGCCTGGGCGCACATCCAGCAGGTCAACCAGCGCCTGCGCGGGGTGGCCTCGCCGGTGGTGCATGCCACCTTGCATGCGCCCCCCTCCCCGGCCCGGCGCCGGGCACTCAAGGCCTTACTGCTGGTGGGCGTGGCCAGTGCCACCGGGATGGGCCTGCAACAGCACAATCCGTTGCCGGGGCTGATGGCCGACTACCGCAGCCCGGTGGGCCAGCGCCGGCGCCTGACCCTGGACGACGGCAGCCAATTGCACCTGAACACCCGCAGCGCCGCCGACGTGCGCTTCGACGGGCAGCAGCGCCTGGTGCGCCTGCAGGAAGGCGAGTTGCTGCTGGAGACGGCCAACGAGCGCCGGCCGTTCTACCTGCGCACCGCCGAAGGTGACCTGCAATTGGGCGCCGGGCAGGTCAACGTGCGCCAGTTCGAGGGTTTCAGCCTGGTTTCGGTGTTCAGCGGCAGCGCCAGCGTGGCCGGGCAGTCGCTGCTGGCCGGGCACCAGGCACGTTTTGCCCGCGGCGGCTGGCAGGCCATCGCACCGCTGGACCCGAACCGCGCGGCCTGGGTGGACGGCATGCTGGTGGTGTCGCAGATGCGCCTGGGTGACTTTGTGGCCGAATTGTCGCGTTACCGCCTGGGGCAATTGGGCTGCAGCGAGCGGGTGGCCAACCTGCACATTTCCGGGTCGTACCCGCTGGAGGACAGCGAGCGCATCCTGGCCATGCTGGAGGTGGCGTTGCCGGTGAAGGTGCGCAGGTTTACCCGCTACTGGGTGTCGGTGGAAGCTGCGGCCGGTTGAGCACCTGTAGGAGATCACCCAGCCCTTTGGGCTGCCTGAACCGGCCTCATCGCCGGCAAGCCGGCTCCTACAGGTACGGCACTGGCCTGAAGCTTATGCAATCCCTGTGGGAGCAACTGTCTTGCTCAAGTACTAAAAGCTGGTGCGATCCCTGTGGGAAGCGGCCTTGTGTCGCGATTGGGCTGCAGAGCAGCCCCAGGATCTCGGACTTATGCAAAATCGCGGGGGCTGCTACGCAGCCCTTTCGCGACACGAGGCCGCTCCTACAGGGGGCGTCAATCTCCTGCAGCACTGCCTTCACGCCGCGGGTCGGCACCCGCCGCCCAACCCTCGCCATCGCGCACGATCACCTGTGTTCCGCTAGTCATCTGCATTTGTGCCACATCGTGCCCGCGCGCGCGCAACTGCTGAATGATCTGCGGCCCTACCAGCCCGGCCTCGACCTCGGTCTGCAGGTTGCGGCTGCCGAAGTTCGGCAAATCGACCGCCGCTTGCGGGTCCAGCTTCCAGTCCAGCAGGCCGAGCAGCGCCTTGTTGACGTACTGGATGATCTGCGAGCCGCCCGGCGAGCCGAGCGTGGCCACCAGTTGCCCGGAGGCGCGCTCGAACACCAGCGTCGGGGCCATGGACGAGCGCGGCCGCTTGCCCGGCTCGATACGGTTGGCCACTGGTAGCCCGTGCTCCTGTGCAATGAAGGAAAAGTCGGTGAGCTGGTTGTTGAGCAAAAAACCCTCCACCAGCAGGTGCGAGCCAAAGGCTGCCTCCACCGAGGTGGTCATCGACAGTGCGCCACCCAAGCTGTCCACCACCGAAACCTGCGAGGTGGAGATGCGCAGTGGCGAGCGGTCCGGCGCCAGGGCCAGGTTGTCACCCGGCGGCACACCGGCTTCGGCGTGCCCCATGCTGCGCTCGCCGATCAGCCGGGCGCGCTCGGCCAGGTATGCGCTGCTGGTCAGCCCCTTGACGTTCACCGGCACAAAGCCCGGGTCGGCCAGGTACTGGGCGCGGTCGGCATAGGCCAGGCGCTCGGCCTCGGCCACCAGGTGCACGGCGTTGGCGTCGGGCGCCAGGCCTGCAGGTGTGGCGGCCGGCACTGGCGGCATGCGGGCGATGTCCTGGCGCGGGTCACGCTGGCCCAGTGCCTCGAGGATGCCGAGGGTCTGCAGCACTGCCACGCCGCCGGAGGAGGGCGGTGGCATGCCGCAGATGCGCCATTGCTTGTAATCCGCGCACACCGGTTGGCGCTCCACGGCGCGGTAACCCGCAAGGTCGGCCAGGGCCAGGCTGCCGGGGTTGGCGTGGCGGTTCACCTGCCGGGTGATGGCTTGGGCCAGCCTGCCCTGATACAGCGCATCGGCGCCTTCGTTGGCGATGGTTTGCAAGGTGTCGGCCAGTGCCGGGTTCTTCAGTTGGCTGCCAACCGGCAGCGCCTTGCCTTCGGGGGTGAGCAGGTAACGTGCAAGCTCAGGGGCGCGGGCGATGAACTTGTCGGCTGCGATCAATGCATGCAGCCGCGGGGATACCGCAAAGCCGTTGCGCGCAAGCTCAATGGCCGGGCCGAACAACGTCTTCCACGGCAACTTGCCGTGCTGCCGGTGCGCCAGCTCCAGGGCTTTCAGCGCCCCTGGCACACCCACCGACAGCCCGCCGATCTGCGCCTGAGCAAAGGCCATGGGCGTACCGTCCGGGCTCAGGAACTGCGTGGCGCTGGCACCTTGCGGCGCGGTTTCGCGACCGTCGTAGGCCTGCACCTGCCGGCCGTCCCAGTACAGGATGAAGGCGCCGCCGCCAATGCCGCTGGACTGTGGCTCCACCAGGGTCAGCACGGCCTGCATGGCCACTGCGGCATCGATGGCCGAGCCGCCCTTGCGCAGCATTTCAAGGCCGGCGGCGGTTGCCAGCGGGTTGGCGGCGGCGGCCATGTGGCGCTTGGCATGTACCGGTTGCAGGCCGCTGCGGTAACCGCTGGCGATCTCTGGCGCGAGCGCAGCCGGTGGGTGAGAGGAGCCGCAGGCTGTGGTCAGCAGGGCCAGGGCGCAAAGGGTGGCCAGTGGGGCAAGTCGCATGCATTTCCTTGAACGGGTGACTCGGGGCAGGGGTCAGCATATCTGCCCGGGCGGCGCTTGGCGAAACCCGGCGCCTGCATGAAATTTTAGTTAGCTCGCTAATCAAGGCTTTGACATTCACTGCCTAGGCAGTAATATTTCTACACACTTTCCCGAGCAATCCGTCGATGGCCCATTTCACCCCGGAAAACTTCCAGACCTGCGCCATCGGCATGCTGCTTGGCCGCGCCGCCGTGCTGAAGGACCGCATCCTCGACTGGCATCTGGAAGCCGACGGCGTCACCGCCGCGCAGTTCAAGGTGCTGATCATCGTCACCCAGTACCAGGTAGACACCCCGGCCGAGCTGTGCCGCTACCTCGGCCTGGACAGCGGTTCGATGACCCGCATGCTCGACCGCCTCGAGCAGAAGGGCCTGATTTTGCGCAACCGCTGCCCCGACGACCGCCGCCAGGTGCGCCTGGCGCTCACCGCCGACGGCCAGCGTTTGGCCGACCGCCTGCCGCAGGTAGGGGCGGCGGCAATGAACGAGTTGGTCGGCGTGCTGCAGCCCGAGGAGCTGAAAACCCTCGAAGGCCTGCTGGCCAAGGTGCTGCTCAGCGCCGGCGACCCCCTGACGATCCGCCGTTTCGGCGACCGTTGATCCCTGTCACGCATTTTCCAAGGTACTGTCATGGCCACTTCCGCTGACACCCCCACCCAGGCAGCCCCGCAGGACACGCGCAAGCGCAAGGCCTGGCTGCTCGGCCTGCTGCTCATCCTGATTGTTGCCGGGGCCGGCGCCTGGGCCTGGTACAGCCTGGTCGGGCGCTGGCACGAAAGCACCGACGACGCCTACGTCAACGGCAACGTGGTGGAAATCACCCCGCTGATCACCGGCACCGTCACCAGCATTGGTGCCGACGACGGCGACCTGGTGCACGCAGGTCAAGTGCTGCTGCAGTTCGACCCGGCCGACAGCGAAGTGGCCCTGCAGGCCGCCGAAGCCAAACTGGCGCGCACCGTGCGCCAGACCCGCGGCCTGTACAGCAACGTCGATTCGCTCAAGGCCCAGTTGCAAACCCGCCAGGCCGAGCTGCAAAAGGCCCAGCAAAACTACAACCGGCGCAAGGTGCTGGCCGACAGCGGCGCCATCGCCCAGGAAGAGATCTCCCACTCGCGTGACGACCTGACCGTGGCCCAGGCCGCCGTCAACAGTGCCCGCCAGCAGCTCAACACCAGCAGCGCGCTGGTGGACGACACCGTGGTGTCCTCGCACCCCGAGGTGATGGCCGCCGCCGCCGAGCTGCGCCAGGCCTACCTGGACCACGCCCGTACCACCCTGGTGGCGCCAGTTACCGGTTACGTGGCCAAGCGCACCGTGCAACTGGGCCAGCGCCTGCAACCGGGCACTGCGACCATGGCGGTGATCCCGCTGGATGAGGTGTGGGTGGACGCCAATTTCAAGGAAACCCAACTGCGCGACATGCGCATCGGCCAGCCGGTGGAGATCACCGCCGACCTGTACGGCAGCGAAATCAAATACAGCGGCACCGTCGACAGCCTCGGCGCCGGCACCGGCAGTGCCTTTGCCCTGCTGCCGGCGCAGAACGCCACCGGCAACTGGATCAAGATCGTCCAGCGCGTACCGGTGCGCATTCACCTGAACCCCGAGCAGCTCAAGGACCACCCGCTGCGTATCGGCCTGTCCACCGTGGCCGAAGTCGACCTGCACGACCAGAGCGGCCCGACCCTGGCCCAGCAGCCGCCGCAGCAGGCCAGCTACACCACCCAGGTGTATGACCGCCAGTTGGGCGAGGCTGACCAGTTGATCGCCCGGCTGATCCACGAAAACAGCGCCACCGGCAAGACGGCCCAGCGATGAGCCAGGGCGGCGCTGCGCAGTTCACGCCCCCCAGCCTGCTGCTGACCACCATCGGCCTGTCGCTGGCCACGTTCATGCAGGTGCTCGATACCACCATCGCCAACGTGGCGCTGCCGACCATTTCCGGCAACCTGGGGGTGAGCTACGAGCAGGGCACCTGGGTGATCACCTCGTTCGCGGTGAGCAACGCCATCGCCTTGCCGCTGACCGGCTGGCTGAGCCGGCGCTTTGGCGAGGTGAAGCTGTTCATCTGGGCCACGCTATTGTTCGTGCTGGCCTCGTTCCTGTGCGGCATCGCCCAGTCGATGCCTGAGCTGGTGGGCTTTCGCGTGCTCCAGGGCGTGGTCGCAGGCCCCTTGTACCCGATGACCCAGACCTTGCTGATTGCCGTGTACCCCCCGGCGAAACGGGGGATGGCGCTGGCACTGCTGGCCATGGTCACGGTGGTGGCGCCGATTGCCGGGCCGATTCTCGGAGGCTGGATCACCGACAGCTACAGCTGGCCGTGGATCTTCTTCATCAACGTGCCCATCGGCCTGTTCGCCGCCGCGGTGGTGCGCCAGCAGATGCGGGCACGGCCGGTGGTCACCAGCCGCCAGCCGATGGACTACATCGGCCTTTTGACCCTGATCGTCGGGGTAGGGGCCTTGCAGGTGGTGCTGGACAAGGGCAACGACCTGGACTGGTTCGAGTCGTCGTTCATCATCATCGGCTCGATCATTTCGGTGGTGTTCCTGGCCATCTTCATCATCTGGGAGCTGACCGACCGACACCCGGTGGTCAACCTGCGCTTGTTCGTGCACCGCAACTTTCGCGTCGGCACCATCGTGCTGGTGGGCGGCTATGCCGGGTTCTTCGGTATCAACCTGATTTTGCCGCAATGGTTGCAGACGCAGATGGGCTACACCGCCACCTGGGCGGGCCTGGCCGTGGCGCCGATCGGCTTGCTGCCGGTGATCATGTCGCCGTTCGTGGGCAAGTACGCGCACCGTTTCGACCTGCGCTTGCTGGCCGGCATCGCGTTTCTGGCGATCGGCACCAGCTGCTACATGCGCGCGGGTTTCACCAGCGAGGTGGACTTCACCCACATTGCCCTGGTTCAGCTGTTCATGGGGATTGGCGTTGCGTTGTTCTTCATGCCGACCTTGAGCATCTTGCTGTCGGACCTGCCGCCGCAGCAGATCGCCGACGGCTCGGGGCTGGCGACCTTCCTGCGTACCTTGGGGGGCAGCTTTGCCGCGTCGCTGACGACCTGGATCTGGATTCGCCGGGCCGACCAGCACCATGCTTACCTGAGTGAGCACATCAGCACGTTCGACCCGGCTACTCGGCATACGCTGGAGCAATTGGGCGGGGCGGGGCCGCAGAGTTATGCGCAGCTTGAGCAGATTCTCAACGGGCAGGCTTACATGATGTCGACGGTGGATTATTTCACCTTGCTGACCTGGGTGTTTGCTGCGTTGATTTTGTTGGTGTGGTTTGCCAAGCCGCCGTTTACGGCCAAGGCGGGGCCGGCTTCGGGTGGGCATTGAGGTTTTGGGGGGGATTGCGGTCTCCCCTTGTTCGCGGTGGTTGGCTGGTGATAGTGGTTGTGCGGCGGCTTGTAGTTTTCGAAGTGCGCTGTTGATCTGTGGATTTTTGTATTAGTTGGTTTTGAAATTTATATGCGCATTCATTATTTGTAGTGACGCTTATTCACCTTTCCGCCCTTACGGCGGGTTACTTTTTTTCGTGGAAAAAAGTAACCAAAAACCGTGC